>NZ_CP062167.1:3815000-4181223 GCF_014844055.1 Aureimonas sp. OT7 | reverse complement strand
CTGGGTTTGTGCTCCTTCATGAGGGTCGAATGCCGTATGCGTCGTCTGGCGTTTCGTCGCATCCAGCGACCAGGTGCCGCCCGTCGCGCTCATTTCTGCACCCAGGTCAGGCCTTCGGCCTTCCATCCCGCCACGCGGCCACGGTGGCCATCGGGATCCGGCGGGCCTTCGAAGCCATCGAGGATGTTGAAGCTTTCGGTAAAGCCGGCGGCCGACATCGCCGCCGCGCTGGCCATCGAGCGGGCCCCCGAGCGGCACAGGAAATACAACCGCGACTGGCGGGAGCCGCCGCGCTCCTCGACGGTGGCGGAAACCCGCTCCACGAAGGCCGGGTTGACCGACATCGACGGATAGCTCTGCCACTCGACGAAGAGCGGGTCCCTTGCCGCACCGGGCAGCAGCGGGAAGCCGACATAGGTCCACTCGGCCAGTGTCCGGACATCGATCAGGAATGCGTCACCCCCGGCTTCGAGGTCGTCCCAGCACTGCCGGGCCGTTACATCGTCCTTATAGGGCTTCGTCACGACGATACTCTCCATGGGCCGCGGCAGCATCTGCCGGGCAGGTAAATGACAACACAACACGGGTCGGCAACGCCGCAAAGACGCGCGGTTGCCAGATCGGGAATTGCGAGAGCTTAAGCGAGGGGTGTGCTGAACCTAGAAGGACACCAGATTTCCAATTTTGTTCTGGAAAACACGCGTTGTCCCCACACTTCGTTTCCGCAAGCTCTTGTCGCTGAATGGAAGCTACGCATGTCGACAGTTTGGGGCAAGCTTCGAATCGTGGAAAACGTCGTCGCGGCGCGGGCACTGTGGCGCTGAGGACAAAGCCATAGTGTAGCCCATTTGATTAATGGGCTGATTCCTCAACGGATTCGTTTTCCGCTCGAGGCATCGCGAAACGACAAGGAAAATTTCGACTTTATTTCGCGCCCCCTTGCTTGACTCTCGCGCGGTGCCGGACTTCCCGGCAGATGACAGAAAAGTTTCAATCAGACCTTCGACAAGCTGTTGAAAAATTTGGCCTAATTTTGCGCAGGGCCTGGCCTGTGGCAGAATCGCCGCGGTCTGCTGTGGCGTTTGCATGACGCCGATCCGCGCGAGGCGTTGATTCCGTTTCGGGAATCGGCGCTGCGATGCGCCTGGCTTGACGGCCGACATCATGAAATGAGAACAAAAGGAGATCATTGCGACTCGAGTCGAGGACTGGCCCATGCTTACCGACACGATCCTGCGGGCCTCGCTTCTGGCCTTGACGATTCTCAACCTGTGCTTCTCAGTCTGGCTGTTATCGCGGGTTGCGCGGGGCGGATCGGCCCGGGACGAGATCATCGACCGGCTGGATCAGCTCGATGCCCGCATGTCGGAGACCCAGAGTTTCGCGCAGGCCGGCTTCAGCGCCATGCGGGAGGATTTCGCCCATTCCGCCGCGCAGACGCGGGCGGATGCACGGCACCTTCGGGAGGAGGTCGGGGCTTCGCTGCACCGCCTCGGCACGCAGACCATGACCACGCTGGACGGCGCGACGCGACGCCAGGCCGACGGCTTGCAGGGTGTCGCCGGCCGTCTGCACGAAATGTCCGAGGCCAATGAGCGCCGGCAGGAGGCGCTGCGCCAGACCCTGGAGAGCCGGCTCGACCGCCTGCGGCAGGACAATGCCGCCAAGCTGGAAGAAATGCGCGTGACCGTGGACGAGAAGCTGCAGGGGACGCTGGAGCAGCGTCTCGGCGCGTCCTTCAACACGGTGAACGAGAATCTGGAGCGGGTCTTCCGGTCGGTCGGGGAAATGCAGTCCATCGCCACCGGCGTCGGCGACCTGAAGCGTGTACTTTCCAACGTGAAGGCGCGCGGCACCTGGGGCGAGGCGACCCTTGGGCTGGCGCTGGAGCAGGTGATGACGCCCGAGCAGTATGCCACCAATGTGGAGGTGCGTCCGCATAGCGGCCAGCGCGTGGAGTATGCCATCCGCCTGCCCGGAGACGGCGCGGAGCCGGTTTGGCTGCCGATCGACGCGAAGCTGCCGACCGAGGATTACGAGCGTCTGGTCGATGCCTCGGAGCGCGGCGACGCCGATGGAGTCGAAGAGGCGGCCAAGGGGCTGGACCGCGCCATCCGCAAGGCCGCGGCCGACATCGCTGCCAAATATGTCCAGCCGCCCCATACAACGGACTTCGCCGTCATGTTCCTGCCCACGGAGGGCCTGTTCGCGGAAGTCGTGCGCAGACCGGGCCTGATCGACCAGCTGCAGCGCGACAACCGGGTGATCGTGACCGGGCCGACCACGCTGATGGCGCTCCTGACATCGCTGCGCATGGGGTTCCGCTCGCTGGCCATACAGGAGCGATCGAGCGAGGTGTGGCAGGTGCTGGGCGGCGTGAAGACCGAGTTTTCACGGTTCGGCGACATGCTGGACAAGGTGCAGAAGAAGCTGGGCGAGGCGCAGACCGCCGTCGACGGGGCGCGGACGCGCGGACGCGCGATCGACCGGCGCCTACGCGCCGTCGATGACGGCGGCGATGGCGCGGGCCACCATCCGCTCCTCGTCGGTGGCGACGACGTGCAATGCGGGCCCCTGTCCTGACGATATGTCCTCGGACCCGGCCTCATTGGCGGCTTCGTCGAGGCTGATGCCCAGCCAGCCCAGGCGGCGGGCCACCATGGAGCGCGCCGCGGGCGAGTTTTCGCCGATACCGGCCGTGAAGACGATGCGGTCGACGCCTTCCAGCGCAGCCGCCAGCGCGCCGATCTGGCGGCACACGGTGAGCGCGAAATAGTCCAGCGCCTCACGGGCCTGCGGCGTGTCGGCGGCCATCAGTTCCTGCATGTCGCCGGACAGGCCGGCAAGGCCGGCAAGGCCTGAGCGCCGGTACAGCATCTCCTCCACCGCGTCCGGCGCCATGCCCTGTCGCAGCACCAGGTGCAGCAGGACGCCGGGGTCGATCGCCCCGCACCGCGTGGCCATGACAGGCCCGTCGAGTGGCGAGAACCCCATGGTGGTCGCCACGCTGCGGCCGCCCTGCATGGCGCAGAGGCTGGAGCCGCTGCCGAGATGCAGCACCAGGACGCGCCCGCCGGCGTCCGCCCCGAAACGCTGCGTCAGCCTGTCTGCGATGGCTTCGAAAGACAGGCCATGAAAGCCGTAGGCGATGATGCCGTCGTCGATCAGGGAGCGGGGCAGGCCGTAGAGCTTCTGCACCGCCGGGCGCGCGGCATGGAAAGCCGTATCGAACGCGCCGACCTGCAACGCACCCGGGAAGCGCCGGGCGGAGGCGGCGACGATGGCGAGGTTGTAGGGTTGGTGCAGCGGGGCCAGAGGCTCCAGCGTGGACAGATAATCGAGCGTCGGCCCGTTCAGCCGTGCCGGGCCCGTCAGCCTCCGGCCGCCATGGACGATGCGATGGCCGATGGCGGAAATCTCCTGGCTGCCGAGCGCGCCCTTTTCCAGCCGGTCGAAGACGAGTTCGGCCGCGCCGTCCATGTCGATCGGCCCGTTGTCGAGGGTCTCCTCCTCGGTCTCGCCGTCAGCCGACCGGATGCGCAGGCGCGGCCGGTGGCCGATGCCGGAAACGGAGCCGCGCAGGCGTTCGTCTCCGTCATCGGCATAGAGGGCGAATTTCAGGCTGGACGAACCGGCATTGAGCACGAGCCACCGGGTCATGCGGGGCTATCCTGCTTGGCGGCGCGCATGCTTTTCTGACGGCGCGCCACAAGCAGCGCCGCCGCCGCCGAAGCCAGCCGCGACCGCCGCCCGTCGGCGCGGCTGGTCAGCATGATCGGTACGCGCGCCCCCATCACGAGCCCGGCCGACTGTGCCGCCGCAAGGTAGAAGAGCTGTTTGGCCATCATGTTGCCGGCCTCGATATCCGGCACGATCAGGATGTCGGCGCGCCCCGCCACGGCTGACCTTATGCCCTTGCGCTCGGCCGCCTCCGGCGAGACGGCGTTGTCGAAGGCGAGCGGCCCGTCGATGATGGCGCCTTCGATCTGCCCACGGTCGGCCATCTTGCACAGGGCCGCCGCGTCCAGCGTCGCCGGCATGTTGGGGTGAACGGTCTCCACGGCGGCCAGCACCGCGACGCGCGGCTCGGGCACGCCCAGCGCATGGGCGCAGTCGATGGCATTGCGGACGATATCGGCCTTGGTGGCCAGGTCCGGTGCGATGTTGATGGCCGCGTCGGAAATGAAGAGCGGGCGCGGATAGGTCGGAACATCCATGATGAAGACATGCGACATGCGACGATCGGTGCGCAGGCCCTTGGCGCGGTCCACCACCGCGCCCAGAAGCTCGTCGGTGTGGAGGCTGCCCTTCATCAGGGCCTCCACGCGACCGTCGCGCGCCAGGGCGCAGGCGGCCTCGGCCGCGGCATGACTATGCTCGACGTCGACGCGCTCGATCCCGGCGATGTCGATGCCGGCCGCTGCGGCCGCCTTGTCGATGCGTCCCGCCGGGCCGATCAGCACCGGCTCGATCAAGCCGATGCGTGCCGCCTCGACCGCCCCTTCCAGCGAGACGGCGTCGACGGGATGCACCACGGCGGTCCGCGCCGGCGCTGCCGCGTCGGCCAGCCCCAGCAGCCTGTCCAGTTGTGAGGGCGTGCCGGCCCCGGATCCGCGTTCGGTGAAGTCCATGACGCTCCCATCGGGTCAGGGAAGGGTATAGGCGATCACATAGTCACCGCGCTCGGGCGACTGGCGCGCGCCCCCGGCAGTCACCACGACATACTGCTTTCCGCTTGCGGGTGAGACGTAGCTCATCGGGCCGCCCTGGCTGCCGACGGGCAGGCGCCCCTTCCACAATTCCGCGCCCGTCCGTCCGTCGAAGGCCCGCAGGTAGAAATCCTGGGTGCCGGCGAAGAAGACGAGGCCCGAATGCGTGGCCAGCGACGGGCCGAGCGTCGGCATGCCGATCGGGATGGGCAGGCCCATCGCGAAGCCGAGCGGGCCGGTATCCTCGACCGTGCCGAGCGGAACCTGCCACACCAGTTCCTGCGTCTTCAGGTCGATCGCCGACAGGGTGCCGAAAGGCGGCTTCTGGCAGGGAATACCCAGTGGCGACAGGAAGCGCATGCGCATCGCGCCGAACGGGGTGCCCTCCTGCGGGACCACGCCCATCTCGATGCCGCTGGCGCCGGCCGGTATGTCGGCGCGCGGCACCATGTAGTTGGCGAGGCCGAGCCGCATGTCGTTGACATACATCAGGTCGGTGGTGGCATCGATGGACACCGCGCCCCAGTTCATGCCGCCCAGCGACCCGGGGAACTGCAACGACTTGTCGAGGCCCGGCGGGGTGAAGATGCCGTCGACGCGCATGCCGCGGTAGGCGATCCGGCACAGCAACTGGTCGAAGGGCGTTGCGCCCCACATGTCGGCCTCGGTCAGCGTCTCGTTGCCGATCATCGGCATGCCGACCGAGAAGGGCTGCGTGGGACTGTAGGTTTCCCCTTCGAGGTCGCCCTGCGGCACCGGCCTGTCTTCCACCTCGGCGATGGGCTCTCCCGTCTCGCGGTTGAGAAGGAAGATCATGCCCTGCTTGGTCACCTGCGCCAGCGCCGGCACGGTACCGCCGTTGCCGTCCGGAATATCGTACAGCACCGGCTGGGCCGGCATGTCGAAATCCCAGATATCGCGGCGAACGCCCTGGAAGGTCCAGCGGACCTGGCCGGTCGCCTGGTCCAGCGCCACCACCGAAGAGGAGTACCGGTTGTCCAGTTCGCTGCGATGGCCGGTCCAGAAGTCCGGGGTGGCGTTGCCCGTCGGCAGATAGACGAGGCCGAGTTCGGGGTCGTAGGACATGGCGGCCCAGACGTTGGGCGTACCGCGCGTATAGGTTTCTCCGGCGGGCGGCTCACCGGTCAGGTCCGGGTTGCCGGGATCCCATGCCCAGACGAGGTTGCCGGTGCGCACGTCGAAGGCCCGTACGACGCCCGGGGGCTCGTCTGTCGAGAAATTGTCGGCCACGCGGCCGCCGACGATGACGAGGTCACCGGCAACGAGCGCGGTGGAGGTCTGCTGGTAATAGCCCGGCTGGACCTCGCCCATGCCGACCGTCAGGTCCACCGTCCCGTTCTGGCCGAAATCGGCGCAGGGCTGGCCGGTTTCGGCGTCCAGCGCGATCAGGCGGGCATCGATGGTCGGCAGGAACAGGCGTCCCCTGCACAGGGCGGCATCGGCTTCCTGAGGGGCCGGCTGGCCGCCGGCGGGAAGCGATGGGTCCGCAGCCGGGGCGGGCTCTTCGCCGGCCTCCCAGTAGGCAAGGCCGCGGCAACGCTGCCAGTTGGGTGACTGCGCCTGCGGGTCGAAGCGCCAACGCTCGGTGCCGGCATCGGCGTCGATGGCGAAGACCTTGCCGTAGGCGGAGCAGACATAGACCGTATCGCCGACCTGTATGGGGGTATTCTGGTCTTCCGCACCGGAGCCGGTGCTTTCCGGCAGGTCGCCGGTACGGAATGTCCAGGCCACCTGCAGATCCTGTACGTTGGCAGGGGTGATCTGGTCGATGGACGCGAAACGCGTGCCGAAGCTGTCCTTGCCCCATTCGCGCCATTCGCCCGGCTGTGCCGGCGTGTCCGGTGCCGCGTAGCTGGCCGTCGGCGCGACGACGTTCTTGGGAGAGAAGGCGGCGACCCCCGTTGCCACGATGGCGACCAGAAGAACGAGCCCGGCGCCGTAGGGGGCGAAAGAGGGCTGCCGCCCGGCGGCCCTTTGCAATGTCGGATGCAGGAACAGGAGAAGGCAGGTGGCGACCGCGACGGCGAACAGCCGCGCCACGAGTTGCCAGAAGTCGAACCCGACCTCCCACAACGCCCAGGGGATGGTGACGAGGAAGACGAGGCAGAACAGCACCGTGCCGGTGGGGCTGAGCGAGACGATCAGCGCGCCGGAGGCAAGCAGGACGAGGCCGGCCAGAAGATAGTACCAACTGCCGCCGAGGCCGGCGAGCCAGGCTCCGCCGCCGGCAAGATACAGTCCGGCGATGATGACGACGATACCGATGAACCGCAGGAGGAAGCGGCCGAAGGCGGAGGATGTCTGTTCTGGCATGCTGTACGTCCCCGAGACACGGCGCTGCATCCGAAACGGCGTGCGCCACGGAGAGTGATTAGCGCGGCGTCAAAAAGAAACAACCCGCCGTTGCGCGGCGGGTTGTCGAATCGCGTGTGAACGGTGCGTTCATGCCGACAGGTTGGAATTGATCCAGGCGACGAGCTTGGACTTGGGCGCCGCGCCGACCTGCACGGATGCCTGCTGGCCATCCTTGAACAGCATCAGCGTCGGAATGGACCGCACACCGAACTGCGCAGCCAGATCCGGATTGTCGTCGATGTTGACCTTGACGATCTGGACAGCGTCGTTTTCTTCCGAGATTTCCTCGAGGCTGGGGGCAATCATCTTGCAGGGGCCGCACCATTCGGCCCAGAAGTCGACGACGACAGGCTTGGACGCCTGAAGAACATCGGCCTGGAAAGACGCTTTGTCGGTTTTCTTCGTAGCCATTTGGGGCTCCACTTCGCGCCGGCCCGACGGGGCGGCGCCGGTTGATTGCAACTGCCGGTGGCACGCGACGATTCTGCGCGCATGCCGCCGGGCCTGTCCCATAGTTAGAACCTCGCATGGCCGCGTTCAAGCAGGTGGCCCGAGCGACAGCGCCTCCGGGTCCAGACGGTGCAGCACCGGCCCTTCGGTATACAGCAGCGCGGCCTCGATCCGCCGGTCCGGAAACAGCGGGGCCAGCAAGGCCGCATAGAGCGCCATCTGCCGGCGATGAGCCTGCGGAATGGCGGCGGCATCCCGCGGGACGGGGCGGTTGGTCTTGTAGTCCACCAGAAGGACGCGGTCCGCCTCCACGGCCAGGCGGTCGATCAGGCCATTCACCGGCAGGCGTCGACCATCGAGCTCGACCGTTCCGGCAATCGCGACCTCGGCGCGGCTGGCCGGCGCGAAGATGGGGGCGAATGCCGGCTCCCGCAGCACGGCGTTCACCTCCTCGATCAACTTTTCGCGCTCCTCCGCCGGCCAGGCGGGTGCGGATCGCGCGACATAGCTGCGGGCGGCCTCGGTCCGCGCGTCGTCGGCGAGGTCGGGCAGGACCTGCAGCAGGCGGTGGGCCAGTTGTCCGCGCAGGAGCGCGGTGGCCGGATCGGCCGGCCCGTCCAGGACCGGCGAGCGCCATGCCGGCCCTTCGAAGCGTTCGATCGTCTGGCCGCCGGCCGTCGAGGGCGTCAGCGGGCGGGGGCCGATCTCCTCGGCCGGCAACGGGGACAGGTCCATAGCCGTGGGATGGGCCGGCGCAGACACGGCCACGTCCGCCATCCTGCCCTGCGGCGGTGCCCCGATGCGCCAGGCGACGACCGCGCCGGAGGGGTCGAGAATCGCCTCGGCGGCGTCGCCGAGGCTGTCCCGGACATGGGCGGACCAACTCTCGGCACTCGGCTCCCTGACACCGGAATAGCCGCAGACGACGAGGCGGTCGGCCGCGCGCGTCAAGCCCACGTAAAGAAGGCGGCGATACTCGTCTTCCGCCCGCGCGCGCTCCAGCGCCGCCAGCCTTTCGATCTCGGCGTTGCGGCACGATCTGTCGGGACACCAGAGAAAGCCGGGCTGGCTTTCGGATGGTTGCCCCGGCATGCCCTCCCACTCGATCAGGCGCGCGGCATGGCTGGTGGTGAACGGCTCCGAACCGGGGTCGACCAGAAAGACCGCGGGTGCTTCCAGCCCCTTGGCGGCATGCACCGTCATGATGCGGACCTCGCCCTTCAGCGGCGTCATCTCCCGGCGCACGACCGGGGGGCTTGCGGCAAGGTCGGCAAGGAACGCGTCGAGCCCGGCGCGTCCATCCTGCTCGGCGGTCAGGGCAAGATCCAGGAACGCGTCCAGAACCTCGCCGGTATCGCGGCCAAGGCGGGCGGACAGGGCAGCCCGGCCGCCCTCGGGGCCGAGAAGGCGCGCATAGAAGCCGTAGACGCCGGTATAGCCGGCCCGGTCGCGCAGCGATTCCAGGCGCTCGAAGGCGCTTTTGGCACGTTCGGCCAGTGCATCCGCATCGACGCCGAACGGTTGCAGACGGGCAGGATCGAGCCCGCCCGCCAGCCGGCGCAGGGCCAGATAGAGGGATTGCGGCCGGCCTGCATTGCCGCGCGACAAGGCAAGCGCCATCAGGTCGGCGTCGCTGAAACCGAAGATCGGGCTTTTCAACGCCTCGGCCAGCGACAGCTCGTCCTCGGCGTTGGCGACGGTGCGGCCGATGGCCATCAGATCCTGCACGGCGAGATGGTCGGTGATGGTGAGCCGGTCGGCCCCGGCGACGCGTATGGCCGGGTTGCCCAGCGCCCGGATGGCGGCGCCCATGGCGGACACGAAGGCCGAGCGCTTGCGCACCAGTATGATGACGTCTCCCGCATCCAGCGGGCGGGTCACGCCCTTCACCTCGACGGGTGTGCCAACCCATTCCTCGATCTGCCCGGCGATCCGTCGGGCCAGGCGATGAATGGGCGCATCCATCGGCTGATGGTCGATGGGCCGCAGCCAATCGTCGTCGGTTTCGCTGGCGGGAAGCGGCCTGACGGTGGGCCACACCTCGACAAGGCCCGCCTGGGCGGCACGCGCGGATTCATGCACCGGCGCCTCGCCCTCGCTGGACAGGCCGCGACGGCGCGTTTCGTCGGCGAAGATCCTGTCGACCGCGGACAGGATTTCGGCCGCGGAGCGGAACGACTGGTGCAACCCGACGCGATGGAAGGGCTGGCCCGATCGTGCGGCCAGTTGCTCCAGCCGCCGTCGCTCCTGCGCGAACATCGCGGGGGACGCACCCTGGAACGAATAGATCGACTGCTTTTCGTCGCCGACCGCGAAGACGGTGCGCCGCCGCGACTCGCCGGCACCGTGGAAGAATTCGTCGACCAGCGCCCGCACCACCTGCCACTGGCGCAGGCTCGTATCCTGCGCCTCGTCGACGAGCACATGGTCGATCCCCTTGTCGAGCTTGTAGTGCACCCAGGCCGAGGCCTCGCGCCGCAGCAGAAGATCTGCTGTGCGCACGATCAGATCCTCGAAATCCAGCTTGCCGCGCCGCTGCTTCAGGGCGCGATAATCGCGCTCCAGCCGGTTGGCGATCACGAGGGCCGCGCGGCTGGCACGGAACAGCCGCTCGCTGGCGAGGCGTTCGGCGCAGCCGTCGAGGAAGTCGCCCAGCATCCCGAGCCGGGCCTCGAGCTCCGGCACGGCTGCCACGACGGCCTTGGTGGCGACACTGCCCAGCTTGAAGCGATCGCCCTTGGCTGTGAACACCAGCGAGCGAAGGACGCCATATCGCTCCTGCGCAGTTTGCGAGGCCGCGAGGCGCGCCAGCTTCTCGCAGAGCTTGTCGTTCGTGGAGCCGCCGGCCTGCGCCGCTACGACGCCGAGCTGTCGGCAGAATGCGGCATCGAAACCGGGCGGATCGACGATGCCAGAGAGGGGATCGGTGTCGCCGACGCCCAGCGCCTGTTTCAGCACCCGGACGGCATTCTCCGGACCGCCATTGCCCTCGATGAAGGCGCCGATGCGGTCGCGGCGGGCGATGCACGCATTGATCAACCCGTCGAGGCCGGCTTCCCCCGCAAGCTCGAGCGCCTCGGCGAAGGCCTCCGCCAGCGCCGGGTCCGCCCCGGTGCCGCCGTCCAACCTGGCCAGCACGACCAGGAGGCGGCGCGCCTCGGCCAGCAGCAGTGCGCTTTCACCATCGTCCATCACCTGGAAATGGCCGGGTACGTTCGCCTCGAGCGGAAACTGGTGCAGGATGGCTTCGCAGAAGGCGTGAATGGTCTGGATCTTCAGGCCACCCGGCGTCTCCAGCGCGGTGGCGAACAGGCGGCGCGCGGCCGGGATATCGCCCGGCGTGCCGCCGCGCAGGGTGGCCAGCTCCTTGCCGAGGGTGTCGTCATCGGCACGCGTCCAGCGCGACAGGGTGGTGAAGACGCGGGCCTGCATCTCCGCCGCCGCCGCCTTCGTATAGGTAAGGCACAGGATACGGCCGGGGCTGACGCCGGCCAGGAGCAGCCGCACCACCCGCATCGTCAGGACGTGCGTCTTGCCGGAGCCGGCATTGGCCGCCACGAAGACCGACAGGGACGGATCGGAGGCGCGCTCCTGCGCGTGGACCGTGGCGGCGGAAACGGAAAGACCGCTCATTCCTGTTCCTCGCTTCCTTCCTCGGCCATCGCCCATTCGCGCGAGCGGGCAAGCTGGTCGTAATCGCCCGACATGTCGGCGGCGATGAACGGGCGCGCACGCGACAGATAGCCCTTGGCGGGGTTGCGATAGGCGGCGCCGAGGGCCCGCAGCCGCGCCAGGGCGGCATCGGCCAACCCGTCCACGGTGATGGCCTCGCCTTTCGCGCTGCCCGGTGTCGCCAGTGCCTCTTCGACGAAGTCCCGCTCGCGAAGCCGCACGTAGCTCAGGCCGGCGATGGGCGTGCCGGCGGGCAGGCCGTCGAAGGCGCCGAGCTTCAACATCGCCCCCTCCAGCGGCAATTGCGGTGCCAGCAGCGTGCGCGCCTGCCTGATCGACGGAGAAAGCCCGGTCTTGAAGTCGATGATCTCCGCGCCGCCATCGACCGTCATGTCGATGCGGTCGGCATAGCCCGTCAGCGTCAACCCGATCTCGGCAAGGTCGAGCCGGCCGCCAAGCTCTGCCCTTCGGGCGCGGATGCGGGGGCTCCTTTCATGCTCCCAGGCCAGATAGCGCCGCGCCAGCCCTTCCATGCGCGGCCACCATACGGCCTCGATCTCCGGCGGCAGATCCGCCGCAGCGAAGCGGCGCCGCGCGATGTCCAGCAGCGCGGACAAGGTGTCGGGGGCCGCCAGATCCAGCCCCTCCGACACGACGTCGGCCAGGATATCGTGGAACAGCGTTCCGCGCTCAGTGGCGCCGGGCGCCCGTATCAACGGCTCGAACGGCTCCAGCTTCAGGATGCGCCGCGCATAGACGGCATAGGGGTCGCGCACCAGGCGCTCCACCTCGGTCACCGAGATGCGGTCGGGGCGGAACTCGACGGGGGGGCGCGGCTCGGGGCGGGGGTGGCGCGGCAATTCGGGGCCCGCGTCAAGCAGACGGGCCTCGGCGATATACGCAGCACCCCGCTGCCGCAGCCGGGCCGTGGCGTCCGGGCCGGCCACCGCCGCAAGCCGCTGCATCCAGCGCGAGGCGATGGATGGCGCGCCGCCCCGGCGCTCGGCCCGCGTCAGGATCAGCCGCCTGTTGCCGATCGACATCCAGAGGTCGTGCGCGGCGAGGCCGATCCGGCGCTCGGGTGGATCGAGCAGGATCTCGGTGCGCATCAGCCGGGACAGGAAGGCGTCGGCGCGCGCGCCCTGTGGCCAGGTTCCCTCGTCGAGACCGCCGAGGATCAGCGTATCCACGCTTTGCAGGCGCGCTTCCAGGGTGCCCCAGACAAAGGCGCGATGCGACAGGCCACCGCGCGGGGCGACGCGTCGGTCGGCCATCAAGGCCGTGACGACATCGGGAAGCTCCGCCGGGGCGAAGGCGAAATCCGTTGCCGGCGCCGAGACGGTTTCGCGCAGCCATGCGGCAAGGACCTGCCCGGCTTCCTCGGCATAGAGGGCGGCGGGCGTGCCTTCGGGGTCGGCGGCAAGAGCCTCCAGCGCCAGGGTCAGTTGCATCGCCTGCGGGGCCAGTTCCAGCGCGGTCTCGCCGCGCAGGGCCGTCAGCGGCGCCAGGGCCAGTTCCAGCGCCTCGGCAACCGAGGCGCCAAGTGCAAGGTCTGCCTTGGGCAGAAGCTCCACGGCGCGCGCCACGCGCGGATCGTCCGCCCGTTGCCGGCGGCGCCTGTCGTACAGGGCTGCCAGGCCGCCGGCATCGGCAACCCCGGTGCCGCCGCGCAGCGCCACGATCTCGACCGCACGGGCGCCGCGCCGAACATCGGCCGGCGCCATCCCCAGGCGGGTCAGCGGATGCTTGATCAAAGACAGAAGCACCACGGGATCGCCGGGCGCCAGCGCGGCCTGCAGTGCCAGCCGGACGAGTTCGCCCGGCGGCGTCGCGGCCAGCGGACGCCCGGCGGAATCGTTGGCCGATATGCCGAAACGCTCCAGTTCGGCGCAGACACGGCGGCCGAGCGCCCGGTCCGGCGTTGCCAGCGCGACGCGGCTGCCGGGCTGCGACAGGGCCTCGCGCATGGCGATGGCGATGGCCAGGGCCTCTTCCGCTTCGTCCGCCGCCTCGATCAGGCTGACGCCATCCAACCCGGCCGGGACATCCAGGGCGGCGGCGTGCCAGCGCTCCGTCGTCTCGGCAGGCCGCATCGCTTCGGAGAAAATGGTTTCCCGCGCGCGCAGAGCCGGTGCAACGGGGCCGTCTATCTCGCGGACGTCGGCGCGGGCCAGGCCAAGGCCATCCAGCATGCGCGCCAGCGTGTATTGCGGGTGGCCCGCCGCCGCGGCTTCATGGGCGCGGCGCACCCGCTGGAAGGCATCGTCGTCGAGCCGCTTGTCCAGCCCGGGCAGCACGACGGCCCCGTTGGGCAGGCCGGCGATCGCCTTCATGAGGTCCAGCGTCGCGCCGACACTGGTGACGGCGCCGGCCACCAGGACCGGGTCCTTGCTGCCTTCGGCGCGGTAGCGCGCCGCCTCCCGCCGCGCGAGCTCAAGCCGCAGGGCCGCGGCGTCGGCCAGTTGGAGCGCGGCGAGTTCGCCCGGCCAGTGTTCGGTTACGATGGACAGGAAGGTCTGCGTCAACTGCCACCAGCCGGCCAGCCGGTCGCTCATGTCGATGCGCGCCAGCGCGCCGAGGTCGATTCCTTCTCCGGCTGCCTCGTCCATCAGCGCGGCAAGGTCGGAGGCCATCCAAACGGCGTCCGCCGCCGAGGCGGGGAGCACCAGTTCCTCCTCGCCGAGGACGTCGAGGGAGGCGCCGGCCAGTTGCGTTTTCCAGTAACGGATCAGGCGCGCCAGCAGCAGGCGGCGGTGCAACGGCTCCATGGCAGGCAGAAGGGTGGACGGGCCATCCGGCCGGAAGCCGGCGGCTTCGTCTTCTTCGCCGAGGGTGCGGATGCGGGGGAGGATGGCCGATACCCCGCCCAGTTCCGCTGCCAGCGCGGCGGCGAGAGTCTGTCCGGCGCGCCGCGTCGGCACATAGATCGTCAGGGCCGCGAGCGCCAGCGGGTCGCCGGTACCTGCGGCCATGCCGGGCACGATCCGGCCGCCGAGAATCTCTTTCGCCAGGGTCGGCAGGAAGGGCAGGCGCGGCGGAATGGAAAAAACGCGCAAGGCCCGCCCATCCATCGCCGTCACGCCGCGCTGGCGACGAGCACCCGCTCGGCGGCGCCGATGGCGTCGGGCGTGCCGACCGTCAGCCACAGCCCGTCGAGACGCACGCCGAACAGCCGGCGGTTCTCGATGGCGCGGTCGAAGACGCGGTTGAGCGAATAGCGCTCGGTGCCGAAGCCGTCGAAGGCGCGCGGGTGGATGATGGCGGCCCCGGCATAGATGAAGGGCGACATGTCGCGCTCGTCGACGCGGGTCAGCCGTCCCTCCACATCCATGACGAAATCGCCGCGTCCGTCGTAGCCCGTCGCGCGCTTCATGTCGGCGATGAGCAGCAGGACGTCCATGGTCCTGTCGTCCCACATCGCGGCCATGAGGTCGAGATTGTCGCGGTAGCCCTCGACCCAGAATGTGTCCGAGTTGATGACGTAGAACGGATCCGGCCCCAGAAGGGGCAGGGCCTTGGCGATGCCGCCGCCGCTTTCCAGAAGGGCGTCGCTTTCGTCGGAGATGTCCACGCGCACGTCGCGGCGCTTGCGCATATGGGCCCGCACGAGATCGGGCAGGTAATGAACGTTGACGACCAGGTGGTCGACGCCGTTGCGCAGCAGCGCCTCGATTCCGTAGTCGATGAGAGCCTTGCCACCCACTTCCACCAGCGGCTTGGGAATCGTGGCGGTGATCGGCCGCATGCGTTTGCCGATTCCGGCCGCCAGGATCATGGCCGTCTTCGGCCGGTGCATCGTCTGTCGTGTCATGTCTCGTCTGTCGTCCGCCAGGCGCCGGTAACGCCCCAGTCATCGTAGATCGCCTTCAGCCGCGCATTGGCCGGATGCGCGAGCGATCGGTTCAGATAGGTCTGAATACGTGGAATGTGACGCAGGTATTGCGGCTTGCCGTCACGTTCGTGCAGCCGCACGAACAGTCCGAGCAGCTTGGTCGCGCGTTGCGCCGCCATGATCGCGTATTGCGCGGCATGCATCTCGGCGTCGAAGGCCGGGTCGATGGCCAGCGCCTCTTCCAGATAGGCGGCCGAAACCGCTTCTTCCAGCTCCAGCGGCATATCCACGCGCGCGTCCTGCGCCAGGGAGGCGAGGTCGTAGGCGACCGGCCCGATCATGGCGTCCTGGAAGTCCAGGAGGCCGATCCGCCGGGGCCCGTCTTCCGCCGCCTGCCACAGGATGTTCGGCGAATGGAAATCGCGCATCACCAGGCCGCGGCGCGCGCCTTCGAGGGCGTCGAACGTGGCCGACCAAGCAGCGCGGAACGCGTCCCGCTTCGCGTCGGGGATGGGCTCGCCGTGCTGCCGGGGCCAGTACCAGTCCGCAAGAAGCTCCACCTCGATGGCCAATGCCGGCCTGTCGAATGGCGGTATCGCCCAGGCGAAACCGTGCCGCGTCTCGATCGGCCCGGTGAAGTCCTCGGCATGCAGCAGCGCCAGCGCACGGGCGCTCGCTTCGTAGCGCGCGGGGATCGGCACGCCGTCCGGGGTGACGATCCCCTCGACGCCGAGATCGCTGAGAAGGACGAGCCCGGCAGGAACGTCGGCCGCAAGGATTCGCGGCGCGGTGAAGCCGCGTGCAGTAAGTTCTTCCGCAATGGCGACGAAGGGGCGGACGTCACGCGCGATATGGGCGATTTCGGTATAGGCGCGGCCGTCGCGGATCGCCGGGCCCGGCGGCTGCGCCGGCGCGTCCATCAGCACCATCGATCGGCCGTCATGGGTGGCGCGCTCGTAGCGGCGCATGCTGGCGTCGGCCGGAAAGGGCATACGGTGCGCCCCGTCGAAGCCGGCATCGACCAGAAACTGGCGGATCGCCAGGCTGCGCGCCAGCCTAAGCGCGAGTTCGGGCGTGGGGGACAGGGTGGCGTCGCGGCCACCGTCCGGCGCGATGCGCAGTGCGATCGTCAGGTTTGCCTCTTCCAGCACCTGGCGCGCCCTCTCGGGCCACTCCACCAGCACGATGCCGGTTTCGGCGGCTTCCTCGAAGCCGAGCTCGTCCAGCTCGCTGTCATCGGCCAGGCGATACAGGTCGAAATGCGTCACCTTGGGCGCCGTCTCGTAGGTCTGCGTCAGCGTATAGGTCGGCGAGGGGACTTCCAGGTCGGGCTCGCCGGCCAACTGGCGGATCAGCGCGCGCGCCAGCGTCGTCTTGCCGGCGCCGAGGTCTCCGGTCATCGCCACGACGTCGCCTGTACGCAGGATGGCCGCCAGATCCTGCGCGAAGGCATGGGCGGCGGCTTCGTCCGGCAGGTGGACGATCAGGCCGGGGTCTACTGTCACCATCAATGCGCGGCCTCGTGCAATTTGGGGAAACGACAGGTCACGACGGTTCCGGAGCCGGCGCTTGAGGTAATCTCCACCTCGCCCTGATGCAACTCGACAAAGCTCTTGACGATGGACAGGCCCAGGCCGGCGCCCGACTTGCGGGCCCCCGCCGCATTCTGCTCGAAGCGCTCGAACGCCTTGGTCACGGTTTCCGGCGACATGCCCGGTCCTTCATCGGTTACGGAAAAAAGCGTATCGGTGCCGTCTCGCCGCACCGTCAACCGCACGACGCCCCCGGCGGGAGAGAAATTGACCGCATTGGACAAAAGGTTGAACAGGATCTGTACAACCCGCTTGCCATCGGCGCGGAACGTGCTGCCCGCCGCAAGGTCGGTCTCGATCTCGATATCGCCCTGCCGCGTCCTGTCCTCGACCGCCTCGATGGCCTGCTCGACCGTGCGCGCGATGTCGACGTCGGACAGGTCGAGCTGCAGCGTGCCGGCATCGATGGAGGCGAGGTCCAGAATATCGTTGACGATGGTCATCAGCGCCCGTGTCGAGGTGATGATGTAATCCAGATATTCGCTCTGGCGCTCCGTCAGCGGGCCGGTGTCCAGGGATCGCAGCAGCGCCGAGAAGCCGATGATGTTGGTCAGCGGCGAGCGCAGCTCGTAACTGACATGCTGGACGAAATCGTTCTTCAGGCGGTCCGCTTCCTCCAGCGCCTCGTTGCGCTCGCGCAGCATGCGCGCGGCCTGGCGCGCCACCGAAACGTCGGAAAAGGTCAGCATGGTCTGGCCGTTGGGCAGCGGCACGATGCCGTAGCTTTGGGTACGGCCGTCCTCCAGTTCGAACTCGCCGCTTTCGGTCAGGCGCGCACCCTCGTCGAAGGCCGTCACCGCATTGGCGAACAGCTCCCAGGACGGCGATCCCGCCACCCCCTTGCGCAGCGGAAAGGGCGTCGCCTTGGCAAAGGAGCGGATGTGCGGCTTGGCGGCCAGGAAATCGCGCGAGAGGCCCCACATTTCCGCGAAGGTCGGGTTGGACAGGCGCAGCCGGCCATCCTGGCCGAACACGGCGACCGCCTCCTTCAGATAGTCGAGCGTTTCGCCCTGCAGGCGGACCAGCGAGTTGAGGCGGCTTTCGAGCTGGAACTTCTCGGTCAGATCCTCGAACACCCATGTCGCGCCGCCCTGGGGCTCCGGGCTGGCGAAGACGCGCAGCGTGCGTCCGTCGGCCAGATGCCACAGCGCGTCGGTGGGGCGCGTGGCGCGGTAGGCGGCCAGGATCTCGTCCTTCAGGTCGCGCAGCGGCCTGTCTTCCGGCATGATGCCGCGCGTGCGCAACTGGTCCATGATGGCGACATGATCGGGCTTGCCGTCCAGGTAGGATTCCGAAAGGTCGAAGAGCTTCTGGAACTCGGCATTGTAATAGGTCAGGAGGGTCTTGGCGTCGAAGCGCGCCACCGCCGTCGTCAGGTGGTCGAGCGTCTCGGAATGGCTGCGCAACGTCGCCTTCAATTCGCGGCGCACCGCCTCGACGGCGGACACGTCCGAGGCAAGGCCGGCCGAGCCGAGCGGGCCCGCCGCCTCGATGACGTCGAAATTGCGCCTGTCGCCTTCCACCACCGCGGTCAGCCCGCCGCGAAACACACCCGTTCCGGCAACCGATTGCGCGATTGCGGCTCGATCCTGGGCATTGAAGAACTCGACCTGCCGGTCCACCGTCTCGTCGACGCTGTCCGCCTCGACGCTGCGGGCGAAAGCGGTGTTCACCCACACCAGCACGCCGCTGCGCGCCCGCAGCCACATGGGCATGGGCGCGGCGTCGAACAGGCTTTGCATGGTCTCGATCGTGGCGGTGGTGCGCTGCCGTTCGATGCGCAGGGTTGCCAGCTCCTCGCGCATGCCGGACAGGGGCGTGAAACGCACGACGGCGAGCGCCCCGACGGTGCGGCCGGCCACTTCCAGCGGCCGGCCGTTGGCCAGCTCGACTTCGCGGCGGAAGCTTTCCGCGCTGGCGCGCAGCCGGTCGATCTCGCGTTCCAGCGCCATCGCGTCATAGGCCGGCATCCAGTCCCGGAACGACAGGAAGGCGGCGGCCTCACGCGGGGCCTCGTATTCCCGCGGCAGGCTGC
This sequence comes from Aureimonas sp. OT7, assembly GCF_014844055.1. Classification (NCBI taxonomy): domain Bacteria; kingdom Pseudomonadati; phylum Pseudomonadota; class Alphaproteobacteria; order Hyphomicrobiales; family Aurantimonadaceae; genus Aureimonas; species Aureimonas sp. OT7. The sequence continues at coordinate 4,162,557 of NZ_CP062167.1, read as the reverse complement.
CGAGCACCTCGGGCGTGTCGCGGCCGGCAAAGGCCACGATACGCTGGTCGGTCGCGGCGATGATGCCGGCGCGGATGTCGGCCAGGCCGTGGGCGTCGGCGAGTTCTCCGCGCAGCCTGTCGGCATCGGCCATGAGGCGGGCGCGCTGGCGCATGTGCCAGACGGCGATCAGCAGGGCGCCGGCCAGGAACAGGGCGGCCACCGCAAGCGCGAGAATCATCTCCGGGCTGGCGGAACCCGCCAGTTGTCCCGCCTGCGTTTCACCCTGCATTCGCAGTCCCCTCGAGCGTCCCCGCCGGGGCGTGCACCCCGGCTCGATTCGCCCAAGTCTAGAGCGTCAAGCGGGCAGATGGAATCGCTTCCGTAGCCTGCCCGGCAACGAATGCGTCAGTAGCGGTAATGCTCGGCCTTATAGGGGCCCTGCGGCGACACGCCGATATAGTCGGCCTGCTCCACGCTCAACTCGGTCAGGCGTGCGCCCAGCTTGCCGAGATGCAGCCGCGCCACCTTCTCGTCCAGGTGCTTGGGCAGCACGTAGACTTCGTTGGCGTAGGCATCGCCCTTGGTGAACAGCTCTATCTGCGCCAGCGTCTGGTTGGTGAAGGAGGCGGACATCACGAAGGACGGGTGGCCCGTCGCGTTGCCGAGGTTGAGCAGGCGCCCCTCGGACAGGAGGATGATGCGCTTGCCGTCGGTAAACTCGATCAGGTCGACCTGCGGCTTGACGTTCGTCCACTTCAGGTTACGCAGCGCGCCGACCTGGATCTCGTTGTCGAAATGGCCGATGTTCCCGACGATGCACATGTCCTTGAAGGCGCGCATGTGCTCCAGCCGCACGACGTCCTTGTTGCCCGTGGTGGTGATGACGATGTCGGCCGTCGGCGCGGCATCCTCCAGCGTCACGACCTCGAAACCGTCCATCGCAGCCTGCAGGGCGCAGATCGGATCGACTTCCGTGACCTTCACGCGCGCTCCGGCGCCGGCCAGCGACGCGGCGGAACCCTTGCCCACATCGCCATAGCCGCAGACGACGGCCACCTTGCCGGCCATCATCACGTCGGTGCCGCGGCGGATGCCGTCGACCAGCGATTCCTTGCAGCCATACTTGTTGTCGAACTTCGACTTGGTGACGCTGTCGTTCACGTTGATGGCCGGGAACGGCAGGAGCCCCTTCTTCTGCAGCTGGTACAGCCGGTTGACGCCGGTGGTCGTCTCTTCGGTGACGCCACGGATGGCATCGCGCTGACGCTTGAAGAAGCCCGGCGTCGCCTGCATGCGCTTGGCGATCTGACGGAAGAGGATCTCCTCTTCCTCGTTGCCCGGGTTGGACAACACGTCGTCACCCGCTTCGGCGCGCGCGCCGATCAGGATGTACATCGTGGCATCGCCGCCATCGTCGAGGATCATGTTGGAGGGCCCGCCATCCGGCCACTGGAAGATGCGGTCGGTGTATTCCCAGTATTCCTCCAGGCTTTCGCCCTTCACGGCGAAGACGGGCGTACCCGTGGCCGCGATGGCGGCCGCCGCGTGGTCCTGGGTGGAGAAGATGTTGCACGAAGCCCAGCGCACGTCGGCGCCCAGCGCCTGCAGCGTCTCGATGAGCACGCCCGTCTGGATCGTCATGTGCAACGAGCCGGAGATGCGCGCGCCCTTGAGCGGCTTGTCGGTGCCGAACTCGTCGCGGCAGGCCATCAGGCCCGGCATCTCGGTTTCGGCGATGGTGAGTTCCTTGCGGCCCCAGTCGGCCAGGGCGATGTCGCGGACGACGTAGTCTTGTGCGGTCATGACGGAAAATCCCGTTCCGGAGCCTCGATTGGCGACCGATCTACCAGATGGCCGGCGCAGCGCACAAGGTGGATATAAACTTTTCCTTATGTCCTCCCGTAGCGGTCGACCGACAGGTCGTCGCTCCGGATGTCGGTGCTTCGGCCGCTGACGATATCGGCCAGAAGCCGCGCCGAACCGCAGCTCATCGTCCAGCCGAGTGTGCCGTGGCCGGTGTTCAGGAAGAGGTTGCCCACCGAGGTCCTGCCGATGATCGGCGTGCCATCCGGCGTCATCGGGCGCAGGCCGGACCAGAAGCTGGCTGCCGACAGGTCGCCGCCGGGGAAGAGGTCGCTGACGGAATGTTCCAGCGTACGCCGCCGCGCCTGCGGCAAGGCGTTGTTGTATCCGGAAATCTCGGCCATGCCACCGACGCGGATCCGGTTGCCGAGCCGCGTGAGGGCGATCTTGTAAGTTTCGTCCATCACGGTCGATTCGGGGGCCAGCGCAGCGTCGCGGATGGGGATGGTCAGCGAATAGCCCTTTACCGGATAGACGGGGATGCGGATGCCGAGCGGGCGCACCATGAAGGGCGAGAAACTCCCCAGCGCCACGACGACCGCGTCGAAGGCCTCGGTCTGCCCATCGACGACGACGCCCGTGGCCCGGCCGCCCTGTTCCACGATCCGCTCGACCGTGCACCCGAAGCGGAACGAAATTCCGGCCGTCTCGGCCATGGCGGCGAGGGCATTGGTGAACTTGAAGCAGTCTCCGGTTTCGTCCTGCGGGGTCCGCAGGCCGCCGGCGATCTTGCCCCGCACACGCGCCAGCGCGGGTTCGGCCGCAACGCAGCCATCCGCGTCCAGCACCTCGAAGGGGATGCCGTCGGCGGCCAGCGCCTTGACGTCCTTGGCCGAGGCGTCGACCTGCGCCTGCGTCCGGAACAGTTGCAGGGTGCCGCGCTGGCGGGCGTCGTATGCGATGCCCGTATCGGTCCGCAGCGCCGCCAGGCACTGGCGGCTGTAATCGGCGACGCGCAGCATACGGCCCTTGTTGCGCGCATAGGCCGCGGCCGTGCAGTTGGACAGCATCTGCGCCATCCAGCCCAGCATCGCAGCATCGGGCTTCGGCCGCAGGATCAGCGGGGCATGCTCCATCATCAGCCACTTCATCGCCTTGACGGGAATGCCGGGGGCGGCCCAGGGCGAAGAGTAGCCGAACGAGACCTGGCCTGCATTGGCGAAGCTGGTTTCCAGCGCCGGACCCTTTTCGCGGTCGAAGACCGTCACCTCGTGGCCGGCCTTGCCCAGATACCAGGCCGATGTGACGCCGACGACGCCGCCACCCAGAACTGCAACCTTCATGCAATGGCTCCCTTGCCGCTGTCATCGCGATAGACCCGTGTGAAGCGGGTGCCGAGCGACGTCAGGATTTCATAGGATATGGTGCCGGCATCGGCTGCAACCTCTTCGAGATCGCGGTGCGGTCCGACCAGCTCGACCATGTCGCCGGGCGCCAGCCCTGGCGCGGCGGTCGCATCGAGGATGATGCTGTCCATCGACACCCGCCCGGCGAAGGGCAGCTCATGACCGCCGAACCAGGCCGCCCCCCTGTTGCCGAGGCTGCGATGCCACCCATCCGCGTAGCCGACGGGGATGGTCGCAAGGCGCATCGGGTCCGCCGCGTGGCGGCTGAATCCGTAGCCGATGCCGGCGCCGGCCGGCACGGTGCGGACCTGCGCCACCGGCGCTTTCACCGTCGCCACCGGTGTCATCGGGTTCGGCCGGCCGGAGATGGGTACGCCGCCATAGAGCGCGATGCCGGGCCGGACGAGATCGAAGCGATACTCTTCTCCCAGGAAGACGCCCGCCGAATTGGCCAGCGACCGGCGCGCCGCGGGCAGGCGTGCCGACAGGGCCCGGAAGTTGGCGAGCTGCATGGCGTTGGCAGGGTTGTCCGGCTCGTCGGCGCAGGCGAGATGGCTCATGAACAGGGTGAAGTCGAGACCCTCGAACGCCGTGGCGTCGGCGGCCAGCGCCTGGACCTCTTCCGGTGGCATGCCCAGGCGGGACATGCCGGTGTCGGCCTGCAGGGCGACGGGCAGGCGTTGCCCGAGGCGGTGGGCAAGGGCGCGCCAGGCCTCGAACTGCGGACGCGAGTTGAGAACGGGGACGATCCGCCGCTCCGCACACACCGCCTCGAGCCCCGGTTGCACGCCATTCAGGACGAGGAGTTCGGCGTCGCCGGGCAATGCCTCACGCAGGGCGAGGGCTTCCATCAGTTGGGCGACGAAGAATGTGCGGCATCCTTCCGCGTACAGGATGGGCACGATCCGCTGGGCGCCGAGGCCATAGGCGTCGGCCTTGACGACACCGGCCACGGCGGCGCCGCAGGCGGTTTTGCCGAGGCCACGATAGTTCGACCGGATGGCGGCAAGATCGATCGTCAGGATGCCGGCGCCGGCCATGGCCAGCGGTGGAGTCGCGATTGAGCTCTTGGACTGCATGACGTTCGGCCCGTTTATCCCGATCTTCCGCGCCGGCGCGCGCTACGGAAAGAATGGCCGAATGATTGTCGAATGTTCGCGCTTATGACAAAAGGACAGACCAATATTCGCAGTTTCTTCGCATGAAATTCGAAAGGCTCGCAATAATTTGCACGACCTCGATCGGATAGACCGGGCCATTATCCGCGCCTTGCGGCAGGATGGGCGGCAGACCAATTCCGCGCTGGCGCAGAAGGTCGGCCTGTCGCAGTCGGCCTGCCTTCGGCGTGTGCAGATTCTGGAGGAGCGGAAGGTGATCCGCGGCTACACGGCGCTGGTTTCCGGGCCGGCGGCGGCGGATGCGCATGTGGTGATCGTGCGGATCAGCCTGGAGCGGCAGACGGAAGACGTCTTGAACCGTTTCGAAGCCGAGGTGCTGAAGCATCCCGAGATCCGCGAATGCTACCTGATGACGGGCGAGGAGGATTACCTGTTACGGCTCGAAGTCGCCGGTGCGGGCGATTACGAGCGTGTCCACAAGGAAATCCTGTCGCGTCTGCCCGGCGTGCTGCGGATCAATTCCAGCTTCGCGATCCGCAGCGTGCTCTAGAGCCCCTCAGCGTCGGGGCATCGGCCCGGGACACCGGCCGCATGCGGCCGACGCCGGTTTGCCGGTCTATTCCTTCACGGCGCCCGTCATCGACGAGACGTAATAGTCGACGAAGAAGGAATAGAGGATCACCACCGGCAGCGAGCCGATCAGCGCGCCGGCCATCAGCGAACCCCATTCATAGACGTCGCCGCGCACCAGTTCGGTCAGAACGCCGACCGGTACGGTCTTGTTCTCGGACGACTGGATGAAGGTCAGGGCGTAGATGAACTCGTTCCACGACAGGGTAAAGGCGAAGATGCCGGCCGAGATGAGCCCGGGGACCGCCAGCGGCAGCACGATCTTGGTCAGGATCTGCCAGCGTGTCGCACCGTCGACCAGCGCGCTTTCCTCCAGTTCGAAGGGGATCGACCTGAAGTAGCCCATCAGAAGCCATGTGCAGAAGGGAATGAGGAACGTCGGATAGGTCAGGATCAGCGCCAGCCGCGAATCGAAGATGCCGGCCTGGAAGACGATGAAGGCCAGCGGAATGAACAGGATGGAGGGCGGCACCAGATAGGCCAGGAAGATCGACAGGCCGGCGACACGCGCACCGCTGAAGCGCACCCGCTCGATGGCGTAGGCGGCGAAGACGGATGCCCCCAGCGAGAGGAAGGTGGAGGCCACCGCCACGATGATCGTGTTCCACAGCCAGCCCGGATAGGACGTCTCGAACAACAGGTAGCGGATGTGGTCCAGCGTTGGCCTGACCACCCAGAACGGGCTGTAGGTCTGGTAGTCGGTGAGCTGCTCGTTCGGCTTTATGGCGGTAATCGTCATCCAGTAGAAGGGAAACAGCAGGACGAAGACGAAGATCGCCAGGGGCAGGTAGATCACCAGGATGCGGCGGGCCAGCGTGTCGTGATGCGACATGCCGACGATATCGTCGGTGACTGGGGCGGCGTTGGTCTGGGTCGTGTCGGTCATTGTCGGTGCCTCAGTCGTTGCCGCCCTGCTGCCACTTGCGCCGTTGCAGGCCGAAGAAGCTGAACAGGATCGCTGCGAGCAGGAAGGGGATCATGGAGACGGCGATGGCCGCGCCCTCGCCGAGCTGGCCGCCCGGTATGCCGCGCTGGAAGGACAGCGTCGCCATGAGGTGCGTGGCATTGACGGGGCCGCCGCGTGTCAGCACGTAGATCAACTGGAAATCGGTAAAGGTGAACAGGACCGAGAAGGTCATGACGACCGCGATGATGGGCGTCAGCAACGGCAGGGTGACGCTGCGGAACCGCTGCCAGGATGTCGCGCCGTCGAGCGCCGCTGCCTCGTGCAGCGACTGCGGAATGGTCTGCAGGCCGGCGAGAAGCGAGATCGCCACGAAGGGAATGCCCCGCCACACGTTGGCGGCGATCACCGAAGCGCGGGCATTGTTGGGATCGCCGAGGAAGTTGATGGGCGCGTCGATCAGCCCCCACTGCATCAGCACCCAGGAGATAATCGAGAACTGGCTGTCGAAGATCCACCAGAAGGCGAGCGCCGACAGCACGGTCGGGACCACCCATGGAAGAAGGATGATGGCGCGGAACAGATTCTTGAAGGGCAGGTGCTCGTTCAGGATGATGGCGAGCCACAAGCCCAGCGCGAACTTCAGCACCGACGCCACGGTGGTGTAGAGAACGGTGTTGAAGACCGACATCCAGAAGACGCTGTCATCGAACAGCCAGAGGTAGTTTTCCAGGCCGATGAAGACGCCCGGCCTTCCGATCTGCGTATCCGTGAAGCCGAGCCAGACGCCCAGGAACAAGGGATAGGTCAGAAAGCAGATCAGAAAGACCGCTGCCGGCAGCATGAACAGAAGGCCGAGGCCGTTCCGGCTTTGCGACAGGCGGTCGAGGAAGGAGGGCTTAGGCGCGCTCTCGATGCTGGACATGGATCGTTTCCCCGAAGGATGGGCCGGGCGGAAGGCCGGGCCCGCCTTCGAGGCGGACCCGGCGATACCCCACGCAGGCTTTAGCGGTAGTAGCGGCTGGCGCGGCGTTCGGCGTTGCGCATCGCATCTTCCGGCGAGCGCTGGCCGGTGACGGCCTCCGCGAACATGTCCACCAGCACGTAGTCGGCCATGGCGCCCGCCGATGCCGAGCCGAGCGGGCCGGCATAGCCGTTCGGGCGCAGGCTGGCCGAAGCGCGCGAGTAGGGCTCGTGGATCGGGTTGGCGGTCCACACCGGGTTGCTCTCGTAGGCGCGCAGCGGCTGGCAGCAATAGGCGTTGGCGCCCTGCACCCAGGCGTTCATCTGGTCGTTGCCGTAGATGAACTTCAGGTAGGCCTTGGCGGCTTCCGGGTACTGCGTGTGGGAGAAGACGGACATGGTCGAGGCCTGGTGCAGCTCGACCGATTCCCCGATCGGCCCGATGGGCAGGTTCACGGAGCGCATGTCGGCGGCGAGCTCGGCCAGCGCCGGGTCCTTCATCGCGGCATAGTACATCGACACGCCGTTTGCCGTCAGGGATACCTGGCCGGCCAGGAAGGCGCGGTTGTTGTTGACGTCCAGCCAGCTCTCCGTGCCGGGGATGAAGGTCTTGTACAGCTCCTGCGCATACTGGATCGCAGCCAGGGTCTCGGGGCTGTTGATGGTGACGGTGCCGGACTCGTCCACCATCTTGCCGCCGTGGCTCCACAGCAGCCAGTGCGCATAGTTGTTGCCGTCGCCCACCGCCTTGCCGTGAGGGAAGCCGGCCGGCGTGCCCTTGGCCTGCAATGCCTTGCAGAGCTCGAGGAACCCGGCCGTGTCTTTCGGAAATTCGCTGAAACCGGCGGCCTTCATATGGCTGTCGCGGTAGCAGATCGCATTGCCGATGGCGCAGAGCGGCAGGGCGATGAACTTGCCGTCGCGCTTGGCGTAGCCTTCCAGGCCCGGATACCAGCCGCCGTCACGCGCGCCGAGATACTCGCCAAGGTCGGTCAGGTCGAGCAGCTTGTCCGGATATTGCTGCGGGTCGTCGAACCAGCTCATGACGATGTCGGGGCCGGAACCGACATTGGCGGCCACCGCCGCCTTCGGGCGGACGTCTTCCCAGCTTTCCTTGTCGATCCGCACCGCGACGCCGGTGGCGTCGGTGAAGGCCTTGGTGTTGGCGAGGAAAGCCTCTTCCTCGGCCGGCACGAACGGGACCCAGCGCAGCACGCGCAGGGAAGCGCCGGCTTCCGGCGTGAAGGTGGGCTCCGCCGCCTGTGCGAAGGCGTTGCCGATACCGAAGCGGCCACCGAGGGCCGCGCCGGCGGCGATGCCGGCGGTGCCGGCAAGGACGTTTCTGCGCGTGATCTTCATGGGTTCTTGTTCCTCCCTGCGTTTCCCCGGGACTTATCCTCGTGCCGCGCCCATCCCGGATCCTGCGCGGCGAACGGATCAGTCGACGAGGCGTTGGCCGCTCTTGGCGTCGAACAGGTGAATGGCGTTCGGGTCGATCGCGACGTGGATCGTCTCGCCGGGCGCGACGGTGATGCGCTCGCGGAAGACGCAGCTGATTTCGGACTGGCCGAGCCTGGCCACGACCTGGCTTTCGTAGCCGGTCGGCTCGATCACCACGACCTGCAGCGGCACGCCGGACGCGGACAGCGTCATCGCCTCCGGGCGCATGCCGTAGACGAGGTCCTTTCCATGCGCCGAAGCCGGCGGCCGACCTACCGGCAACGCCGTCCCGTCGCCGGTGACGAAGCGGGTCGGATCGTTGGGGTCCAGCCGCCCGGACACCATGTTCATGGCCGGCGAGCCGATGAAGCCGGCGACGAACAGGTTGGCGGGCCTGTCATAGAGGTCGAGCGGCTTGCCGACCTGCTCCACGATCCCGTCATGCATGACGACGATCTTGTCGGCCATGGTCATGGCCTCGATCTGGTCGTGGGTCACGTAGACCGTGGTCGTCGTCAGGCGCTGGTGAAGGTTCTTGATCTCGGCGCGCATCGATACGCGCAACTTGGCGTCCAGGTTGGACAAGGGCTCGTCGAACAGGAACACCTGCGGGTCGCGCACGATGGCACGCCCCATGGCGACGCGCTGGCGCTGGCCGCCCGAGAGCTGGCGCGGGAAGCGGTCGAGAAGATGCGACAGCCCCAGGATCTGCGCCGCCGGCTTGACGCGCGTTTCGATCTCGCTGGCCGATGCGCCCTTGAGCTTGAGCGAGAAGGCCATGTTGTCGCCCACCGTCATGTGGGGATACAGCGCATAGTTCTGGAACACCATGGCGATGTCCCTGTCCTTGGGCGGCAGGTCGTTGACCACCTTGTTGCCGATGCGGATCTCGCCCGAGGTGATGTGTTCCAGACCCGCCAGCATGCGCAGCAGGGTGGATTTGCCGCAGCCGGACGGACCGACAAGGATGACGAATTCGCCATCCTCGATGTCGATGTTGACGCCCTTGATGACTGGGTGGGCGCCGTAGTTCTTGCGCACATCGACGATATCGACAGATGCCATTCTTGCTCCTCCCGCAAGCGCGCCGCCTCTCTCCCGGGGCGCGGTTTGCCTTTGATTCGGTGTCCCGTCAGCCGCGGCCGACGAAGGGCATCCTGTTGGCCATGACGGTCATGGTGAGCACGTTGGCGCTCAGCGGCAGGCCGGCCATGTAGCGGACGGCCTCGCCAACCAGTTTCGGGTCGATGGTCGCTTCCGCCGCCGTGCTGCCGTCTGCCTGCAGCACGCCCTTGGAGATCGTCGTCGTCATCTCGCTGGCGGCATTGCCGACATCGATCTGCCCGCAGGCGATGTCGAAGGCCCGCCCCTCCAGCGAGGTCGCCTTGGTGAGCCCGGTGATCGCGTGCTTGGTGGCGGCATAGGGCGCCGAATTGGGGCGTGGCGTCGTGGCGGATATGGAGCCGTTGTTGACGATACGCCCGCCCTGCGGCGACTGCGCCTTGAACTGCCGTACGGCGGCCTGCGTGCACAGGAACGCACCCGTCAGGTTGGCGGCGACCACGGTGTTCCACTCGTCGAAGTCGACATCCTCCAACTTCTTCGAGGGGGCGTTGACACCGGCGTTGTTGACCAGCAGGTCGACGCGCCCGAAACGCTCGACGACGCTGTCGAACAGGGCCGTGACATCGGCAGGCCGGGAAATGTCCGCCGCCACGGCGGTGACCGCGCCACTGGAGGACAGCTCGGCGGCGGTCGCTTCCAGAACGTCCTTGCGGCGCCCGGTGATGACCACGTTGAACCCCGCTTCCGCAAGCTCCCGCGTGATGGCCTTGCCGATACCCGTTCCGCCGCCGGTGACGATGGCGACCTTGCCGTCGCCATTCCTGTCATTGCTCATTGCGATGCCCTTGTGTCTTGTCCTGTCGTCTGGTTCCGCCTGCCGCCTCAGGCGGCGATGCGCCCGCCGAGCTCGTCATCGATATGTGCGCGTATGATCGCGTCGAAATCGGTTTCGGCGGTGAAGCCGAGTTCACGCGCGCGGCGCGCGTCGAAATTGGTGGCCCAGCCGGCGACGATGCGCTGGATCGTCTCGTCCGGCTCGCGGCGGATCAGGCGCACGGCCTTGTCGCCGGCGACGCGGCGCAGCGCCTCGATCTCTTCGCCCACGGTTGCCGACAGGCCGGGCATGGTCAGGTTGATGCGGGGCCCGACCGGTGCAAGATCCATCGTCGCAGCATGGATGAAGAAGCCCACCGCCGAGCGCGGACTGGCGAACCAGTGCCGGACGCTTTCGTCCACGGGCAGGACGGCCTCCTGCCCGGCAAGCGGCTCGCGCAGGATGTTCGAGAAGAAGCCGGAGGCCGCCTTGTTGGGCCTGCCGGGGCGGATGCAGATCGTGGGAAGGCGAATGCCGATGCCCGACAGGAACCCCTTGCGGGAATAATCGGCCAGCAGAAGCTCGCCGATGGCCTTCTGCGTGCCGTAGCTGGTGAGCGGATAGAGCGCAAAATCCTCCGCGATCGTCTCGTCGAAGGGCGCGCCGTAGACCGCGATGGACGAGGCGTACACCACACGCGGCTTGTAGGGCTGCTTCATGCCCTCGTGGCGGATCGCCTCCAGCAAAGCGTGCGTGCCCGTCTGGTTGACGCGGTAGCCCTTGTCGAAATCGGCTTCCGCCTCGCCCGAGACGACGGCGGCCAGATGGATGATCAGGTCCGGCCGGCCGGCGATGAGCCGTTCCGCCACGCCCGGCTCGGACAAGTCCACCGCCTCGCCGGTCGCCACGGCTCCAAGCTGCGCGGGCGCCTCGGGCTTCACCACGTCGACAAGCGTCAGCCTGTCGATGTCCGCGCCCAGCGCCTCGGGCTCCGCGGCCACCTTGTCCAGTATCTTGCGGCCGACCATTCCGGCCGCCCCGATCATCAGTACATGCATTGCGCCTGCTTCCATTCATGACCCGGAACGCCGACCGCCCGGAACCTCAAGACAGTAGGAAGGGGAAAAGCCGCGACGTCTGACGTTGAACGGCCCTCAGGCCGAAACCCCGCAGTCCGCCGGCATGCGCATGACGCTCATGAAAGCCTCCCCCGACCGGCCTTTCCGGGCTTCCGGAGTGGCCGTAGAACCAGAATTACGTACTGGAGCCGACATCCGGCTTCCGTTTCCTGCGCCATCTTTCTGGTAGCGCTTGCGTTACGCCTAGCGAATTGCGATCACTCTGCCAAGCGCATTCTGGCAGCGCTGCCAAAAAAAGTATGACGATTTCGTGCGGCACGAACCGGACGCTCGTCGCATGGGATGAGCGCGCCGGCGCATCCCACCCCGGGGGGAGGGGTTCCGATATGAAGGATCGTCACGGGCAACCGGTGGACATGTCCGCCGTGACGCTTCGGGAAGTCAGCCGCGAAGCCGGCGTCGGTGCCAGTACGGTATCGCGCGTGCTACGCAATCAGGGCTCCTTTTCCGCCAGAACGCGGGACCGCGTGCTGCAGGCCGTGGAAAAGCTCGGTTATGTGCCGAACAGGCTGGCGGGCGCCCTTGCCTCGGCCGGGTCCAACCTGGTCGGAATCGTCATTCCCTCGCTGCACAACGTCGTCTTTCCCGATCTCCTGCGCGGGGTCGCGCGCCAGCTCGACCGCACGGGCCAGCAGGCCGTGATCGGGGTGAGCGAGTATTCCATCGAAAGGGAAGAGGCGCTGGTGGCCTCGATGCTGGCCTGGCGGCCCTCGGCGTTGCTGCTGGTGGGGCTGGAGCATACCGATCGTACGCGCCAGATGCTGGATGCCGCCCATATCCGCGTCGCGGAACTGCTGGATCTCGACGGCGAAGGCGTGGATATCGTCATTGGTTTCTCCCATCGCGAGGCCGGGCGCGCCTGCGCCAGGCACCTTCTGGAACGGGGTTATCGCAAGATCGCCTATATCGGCCGCGACTTCGCCAGCGACCGGCGCAGCGCCAAACGGTGTGCGGGCTTCCGGGAGATCCTGCGCGAGGCCGGACTGGATCTCGTCGCCATCCGTGAACTGGACGGCGAATCATCGACCGAACTCGGCCGTGCCGCCCTTGAGTCGCTGCTTGTGGAGCGCGTCCCCATGGACGCGGTGTTCTGCTCCAACGACGATTACGCGGTCGGCGCGCTGTTCCATTGCATGGCGCGCGGGATCGACGTGCCGGGGCAACTGGCGATCATGGGCTACAACGGGCTCGATATCGGCCGGGCGGCGCCGCTGCCGCTGGCCACCGTCCTGACGCCGCGCGTCGAAGTCGGCGAGATCGCGGCGCTGAAGGTCTTTTCCAGCGAGCCCTCACAGCGTCTGCAAGTGCCTTTCACCATCGTCCCGGGGGCGACCGCCTGACAGGGCGCAACGCGCATCGGTGAGAGCGTCCAGGGCCCGCCATTGCAGGCGCGATCATTTCCGCCTACGGGTTTTCGACTGCCTATCCAACACTGGCCGGATGTGCCGTCTGCGCGTCGCGCGTTTCCGCCGCCTGTTCGGGAAATTCTGAAGTCCGATGACGCAATTCGTCTCGCCCAGCCTTCTGCCGATCCTGCTGCTGCTCTGCTCCAACGTCTTCATGACCTTTGCATGGTACGGCCACCTGAAATTCGAGAACAAGCCGCTTTGGGCCGTCATCCTGGTCAGCTGGGGCATCGCCTTCTTTGAGTATTGCCTCGCCGTTCCCGCAAACCGCTACGGTGCGCACGTCTACTCGGCGGCGGAATTGAAGACGATGCAGGAGGTGATTACCCTCGCCGTGTTCGCGGTGTTTTCGGTCACCTATCTCGGCGAACGCCTGACGGTGAACCATCTTGTCGGCTTCGGCCTGATCGCGCTCGGGGCCTTCTTCATCTTCAAGGGTCCGCTGCGCTTGTAGGGCCGCGCTCGCGGGACTTGAAACCGTAACCCGAAGAAACGATATTGAGCTTCGGTCGCTGGCACCTGCCGCCCGCGGGCCCGAAGTCGGGCCTTTGGTGAAGTCCAGCCTTTTTGCGATCCATCGGTGTTATCTCCGGGGCGCATCGTGGCAATGCGGGCACCATGCAGGAAGCCGCCTCTCTACGTTCGGAGAGACCCGACATGAGCATCACATTCGACACAATCAGCGCCCGGACTCTCAAGTCCGAGGCGAAATCCCTGCGCGAGAGCCGTACACGGGCCGGCGTTGCCATGACGCATGGAGCGGCCCTCGAGGAGGTCGCCAGGGCGCATGGCTTCCGGGACTGGAATACGGCGCGGGCCACCTTGCCGGAGCACGCAGCCGCGCCCTTCCAGGTCGGAATGCGGGTCGGCGGCCATTACCTCGAGCGGCCTTTCGAGGGCCTTGTCATCGGTGTCAGGCTGCTTGGCAGCCGTCCGCTTCTGTCGGTGACGATCCAGTTCGACACGCCGGTCGACGTCACGCCGAACCTTATGTTCAAGACCCTGCGCCAGCGCGTCACTGCAACGGTGAATGCCGACGGGGTGTCGCCCGAACTGCGCGGCAATGGCCAGCCGGTCATGCGGCTGGCGCATCTCTAGGCCGAGGCATAAAGCGCAACATGCAAAAGGGCTCCGGAGATGTCCGGAGCCCTTTCACGAGGATTCATCTGAGAGCCCCTCCGGCAGATCTTATGCAAGGCCGAGGAAGCTGAGGATTGCGATGATAACGACAACAACCCCGATGATGTAAAAGATGTTCACGGCGTCTCTCTCCTCTTGAGTTCGTGCATTCAACGCCGGGTGCGACACATTGTTCCGACCAGTTCAGCCTGGATGTTTCATTTCATCCATGCAGGCATCACTGGGGTGCGGTGGGTTCCACGATGCCGCGCTGCTTCAACCAGTCGCGCATCCCGGCGATTTCCTTTTCCTGGGCGGCGATCACCTCCTGCGCCAGATCACGGGTGAAATCATCCTTGCCGTATTCAAGCACGATCTTCGCCATGTCGATCGCACCCTGGTGATGCGGAATCATTCCAAGCACGAAGGCGACGTCGGGATCGGCGTTGGCGACACCCTCCATCATCGGACCGTGCATCCTGTCCATCGCATCCGTGTAGGCTTCGGCGGCGGGGGACGCGGTCGTCGCCGATGTCGTGACCGACATGTCGTGTCCGGCATGGGACCCGGTGTCCTGCGCCAATGCGCCGCCCGCGGCCATGGCCGCAAGGACCGCTGTAAGGAAAAACCGCTTCATGAGGTTGTCGAACTCCGTTTCGGCCATGCCACGCGGCCGGCGCCAGTGATGCCGACACTGGTAGTCCTTCCAACCGTGGGGAGGGTCAAACTGTAATTCGCAGGTCGATCAAATGTGAGCCGTTGGCGAATATTTAACCTTGCGTGACAGAAGGATGACCGTTCATAAGGCTGTCATCGTATGGAGGGCTTATGAACACCTTCTCCGTTGGGCGTCGCTTTGCCGGCTGGACGTTCACTGTGCTGGCGGCAACGCTGGTGCTGGCCTTCGCTGCCGCCGGCCTTCTGGGTTTCGAGGCGGCCTCCATCGAGGAGGGGCCGCTCGAGCGCGCTCAGGAAGTGGTGCTGGCGCTGTCGATCTTCCTGTTCGTGGGTGCTGCGATCTATCAGCGCGGCGCCGGCCGGATGGCAAGCTTCGGCATGGTCCTGCTGTGCATCGTGTTCTTCCTGCGCGAACTGGAACTGCCGGTCAGCGGACCGGTTACGGCGTACCTCCATACGGACACGTTCCGCCTGCACGAGACGATCGCACTGCTGGCGCTCGGCCTTCCGTATCTGGCTCTGCGCTGGCGGCTCATCCCGCAGTTCTGGGCCTATGCCGTGTCGCTGCGCGGCTGGCCCTTCGTCCTGTCTGCCGCCCTCGTCGGCCTTGGCGCCGCAGCCGAAGCGATTGTGCCATACTTCCCCGTCTGGTCGATGGGCGTCTTCTTCGAGGAGACCTTCGAGACGATGGCCTATGTCGTGCTTGCCTGCCTGGCGGTTCATGTGATGGTGGCTGCCTTCCAGCAGTATCAAATGCAGGCGGCCGGTGCGATGACGCAGCCCGTCACACGGCTCCGCTGAAGCGCATGCCGCCCTCGGTTCGATAACGATCGAAGACCGCGGCGGCCAGGCGTACGAAGGGGCGGCCTGCCTCCGTCATCTCGATACGCGTTCCGGCGACCCGGACGAGCCCGTCCGCCACATAGGGCCGAAGGAGGGCGATCTCGTCGGCGAACCGGCTTCCATCCGAGCCGAGATCTATCCGCAGATTGCACATCAGCGCCTCGATGATGGCGGCACGGCATCGGTCATCTTCCGAGAGTGCGTGTCCGCGCCGCGTTGCGAGCCGCCCTTCCGTTACCATCCGCGAATAAGCACCGACCCCGGGTTCGTTCTGGACGAAGCCTCCGGGCAGTTGCGAGATCGCCGATGCGCCAAAGCCGATCAGGCTGCGTCTTTCGTCGTCCGTATACCCTTGGAAATTGCGGTGGAGCCGGCCCGCGCGCGTGGCCTGCGCCAGCGGATCGTCGGGAAGGGCATAATGGTCGATGCCGATGCGCCCGTAACCGTGGCCGATCAGCGTGTCGCACACGGCCTCTGCCAGTGCGAGCCGCAGGATCGGTCCGGGCAGCCGCTGCGTATCGACGAGCCGTTGGTTGGCGCGTCGATGGGGAAGGTGGGCATAGCCATAGCAGGCGATCCTGTCCGGCCGCAGCGCGGCGACCGCATGGCAGGTCGCGACGATGCTGCGTTCCGTCTGCTCGGGCAGGCCATGGATCAGGTCGATATTGATGCGGGCGATTCCCGCATTGCGCAGCATGTCCATGGCGGCCCTGACGATAACCATGGGCTGCTCGCGGCCAATGGCCCGCTGCACGGCCGGATCCGCGTCCTGAACGCCGAGGCTTGCCCTGTCGACACCTATATCGGCCAGGCGTCGGCAGAGTTCCGGCGACACGTGGCGCGGGTCTAGCTCGATGGAGTGTTCCCGAATGGCCGATGTATCGAAATGCCGGGCCAGCGCATCGACGACGCGGACAAGCCCCTCGGCGCCCAGTATGGACGGCGTGCCGCCACCCCAGGCCAGCCGGCCGATCGGGATGCGGCCGCCGCATAGGCCGGAGACAAGCTCGATCTCTTCCATCAGTCTGTCGCGATAGGCGTCTATGACATCGTCGCGGCGCGCCATCTTGGCGTGGCATCCGCAATAATGGCAGAGGCGCCGGCAATAAGGCACGTGGATATAGGCGGAGACCGCCTCCTGCGGGTCGAGGTCGCGCAGCCAGCGCGCATGGTCGCGCGGGCCGACGGCGGCGTCGAAATCCGCCGCCGTCGGATATGACGTATAGCGCGGAACGGACACGGCCGCATAACGCTCCACGGCGTTCATCCTAGCCGTTCCGCCGGGTTGCCTGCGTTCCATGGGCCGGGCCGTCGGCCGGCCGCGCCAGGAGTCGATCCTCGCGCATTTCGAACCACATCGCGTTGAGGATGGCGAAGGCGCAGGCAAGGCCGACACCGAGGATCCACGAGAAATACCACATGGCGACTTGTTCCTTCCGTCAGTAGGCGTTTGGGTTGCGCTCGATGCTCTGGGCCGTCACCGGGCCGCGCATGACGCTATAGACCCAGGTGGTGTAGGCCAGGATGAGCGGCAGGAAGATGAGCGTCGCAAGCAACATGATGAACAGGGTGAGATGGCTCGACGATGCATCCCAGACCGTCAGGCTGATGACGGGGTTCAGGGACGAGGGCAGCAGGAAGGGGAACATCGACACCCCTGCCGTGGCGACGATGCCGGTGACGGACAGGCTGGAACCGCCGATCGCCAGCCAGCCGTTTCTGGCAGACAGGCCGGCAAGGGCCAGGAGTGCACCGAGAAAGCCCAGTGCCGGGGCGGCCATCATCCACGGATGGGCACTGAAATTGGCGAGCCATGCGCCCCGCGCAAGCGCAACCGACTTGCTGAGCGGGTTGGAGGGCAGCGTGGTGACGATCGCGTTGGTGACGCGGTAGCCGTCGATGCCATAGGCGATCCACAATCCGCCGAGGGCGAAGAGGATGAGCGTCAGGACGGCGGCGATCCGCCCATAGGTTCGGCTGCGATTTGCAACCGCGCCACGCGTCCGGGTGGCGATCACGCCGGCGCCGTGCATCGTCAGCATGGCGACGCTGAGCACGCCGCACAGGAGCGGGAAGGGGCGCAGGAGACCGAAGAAGGTTCCCTCATAGCTGGGACGCATGGCCGCGTCGAGGCCGAAGGGAACCCCCATCAGGACGTTGCCGACGGCAACACCGAAGATGAGCGCCGGGACGAAGCCGCCGATGAACAGGGCCCAATCCCACAGCGTGCGCCAGCGGGGATCGGCGACCTTGCCACGGAACTTGAAGCCGACGGGCCTAAGGATCAGCGCAAGCAGCACGGTGATCATGGCCAGGTAGAAGCCGGAGAACGACACGGCATACAGCGCCGGCCAGGCCGCGAAGATGGCGCCGCCGCCGAGGACCAGCCAGACCTGGTTTCCTTCCCAGGTGGGGCCGATGAGGTTGAGGAGGATGCGGCGCTCCTCGTCGCTGCGCGCGGCGAAGGGCAGGAGCGTGCCGACGCCGAGGTCGTAGCCGTCGGTCACCGCGAAGGCGATCAGCAGGATGCCGAGCAGCGCCCACCAGATCAGCCGCATGGTTTCATAGTCGAGGGGAATATCGGTCATCTTCGGATATCCTGTTTGCGGCGTCGTTCAGTGCCGGTCCGGGGTGGCTGTCGCGCCTTTCGGCGTGACGGGTGCGCCGGAGACGGCGTCCATGACGAGGTTGTGCCCGCTGGGGCCGGCCTTGATGACCTTGAGCATCAGGAGAACCATGATGACCGCCAGCACGGTGTAGAGCGTGATGAAGAAGCCGAGGCTGATCGCAAGGTCGGTCACCGACAGGTCGGAGGCGGCATAGAAGGTTGGTAGCACGCCTTCGACCGCCCAGGGCTGACGCCCGTACTCCGCGATGAACCACCCGGCCTCTATGGCGACCCAGGGCAGCGGCAGGCTGACGAGCGCCAGCTTGAGGAAGCGTCGGCTTTCCACGATGCGGTGCCGGCTCGTCTGCCAGAAGGCGAAGGCGAAGAAGGCGATGAAATAGAAGCCCAGCGCCACCATGATGCGGAAGGACCAGAACATCGGTGCGACGCCAGGGACGGTGTCGAGCGCGGCGGCAGTGATCTCTTCCGGCGTGGCGTTGAGGATATCCTCGCGGTAGCGCTTGAGCAGCAACGCATAGCCAAGGTCGGGCCATGCCTGCGCGAACTGCGCCCGGGCGGATGCGTCGGTACCGTCGGCGCGGATGGCCTGCAAAGCGCGATAGGCTTCGAGGCCATTGGCAATGCGATGGCCGGAGGTTTCGACGAGGTCGAGAATGCCGGGGATCTCGCCCGTCAGGGAGCGCGTCGCGATCAGGCCGAGGGCGTAGGGGACCTGGATTTCGAAGCGGTTCTGCCCCTCGCCGGGGATGGCGAAGAGGTTGAAACCGGCCGGCGCGGGCTCGGTGTGCCACATGGCTTCCATGGCCGCCAGCTTCATCTTCTGGTGCTGGGTGGCCGCGTAGCCGCTTTCATCGCCGAGGACGACCACCGAAAGCGACGCCGCGAGGCCGAAGCTGGCGGCGACTGCGATGGAGCGCTTGGCCAGTTCCAGGTGTCGGCCCCGCAGGATGAAGTAGGCGCTGATCGCGATGACGAACATGGCGCCGGTAACGTAGCCCGCGCTGACCGTATGGACGAACTTGGCCTGTGCGACCGGGTTGAAGATCACCGCCATGAAATCGGTGATCTCCATCCGCATCGTATCGGGATTGAAGGTAGAGCCGACGGGGTTCTGCATCCAACCGTTGGCGATCAGGATCCAGAGCGCCGAGAAGTTGGCGCCCAGGGCGACCAGCCACGTGACGCAGAGGTGCTGGACCTTGGAAAGCCTGTCCCATCCGAAGAAGAAGAGGCCGACGAAAGTGGCTTCCAGAAAGAAGGCCATGAGACCTTCGATGGCCAGGGGCGCGCCGAAGACGTCGCCGACATAATGGCTGTAATAGGCCCAGTTCATGCCGAACTGGAATTCCATGACGATGCCGGTGGCCACGCCCATGGCGAAGTTGATGCCGAAGAGCGTGCCCCAGAACAGCGTCATGCGGCGCCAGATGTCGCGCCCGGTCATGACATAGACGCTCTCCATGATGGCCATCAGGAAAGACAGGCCGAGCGTCAGCGGCACGAAGATGAAGTGGTACATCGCCGTTGCCGCGAATTGCAGCCGCGACAGGTCGACGACCGTCAGATCGATCATGGTTTCATTCGCTTCTCTTGGCCGGACCGTCGATTTGAGTCTCGATACGGGCGGGGCAGGTTGCGGTGTCGGAGGGAGCTGTAGGAGCGGCGCCCGGCGCCCGCATTGATTCAAATCAATGTCCGCGTTCGGCGGTCGCCTTATCGGTATGCCGGATGAACCGGGACGACCGCCCATGACGACGACCACGAGACACGACCGCGAAACGGCACGGCGCCACGGGCGATGGCTGCGGGCACGCCGCGCCGATGGCGGCATGGCGCTGAAGGCGGGCCTCGTGCTGCCGTTGGCCGCCGGCCTGCTGCTTGTCGGGCAGGCGTGGCTTTTGGCGGGCATCGTCGATGCCGTCGCGGTACGGGGCGCAATGCTGGCCGATCTGGATGCACGGATTGCCGGCCTGGCCGGCCTGATCCTGGCGCGGGCGATGCTGTCGGCGCTCGGCGAGCGCGCGGCGGCGCGCGGCGCGGAAGCGATCAAGCGCCAGGTGCGCCGACGGATCATGGCCGGTTATCTGCAGGGGCCCCTCGCACCGGTGCGGCCCGAAAGCGGCGCCGTGGCATCGACGATCGTCGAGCAGGTCGACGCGCTCGACGGCTTTTATGCGCGTTTCCTGCCGGCCATGGTCCAGGCGGCAATCCTGCCCATCGCCTTCGCGGCCATCGTCCTGCCGGTGGATATCGTCGTCGCGCTGCTTTTCATCGTGACGGCGCCGCTGATTCCGCTATTCATGGCGCTGGTCGGTTGGGGTGCCCAGGCGGCAAGCGATGCGCAGGCCGATGCGATGGCCCGCCTGTCCGGCTTCTTCGCCGACCGGCTGCGCGGCCTTCTGACCATTCGCCTGCTGGGGCGGGTGGATGACGAGGCGCACCTGCTGATGGAGCGGGGCGACGCCTTGCGCAGGCGGACGTTCCGGGTGCTGCGTATCGCCTTCCTGTCGTCCGCGGTGCTGGAGCTGTTCGCGGCCCTCGGCGTCGCCGGTGTCGCACTCTATATCGGGCTCGCCTATCTGGGGATGATCGGCTCTGCCGGTGCCGACGCTACCCTCGCGGCCGGCCTGTTCTGCCTGATGATAGCCCCCGAGGTCTATCAGCCGCTGCGTTTGCTGGCGGCCCATTATCATGACCGCACGGGGGCCATGGCGGCCGTCGCCATGATCGAAGCACACTATGCCGAAGATCGCCCGGTGCCAGATACAGGCACGGCGCGGCCGCCGGCGGCCGGGCGCCCGACCGATCTGGCATTGCGGGGCCTTGTGCTGGAAGCTCCGGGAGGGCGGCCATTGCTGCACGCCTTCAGCCTCGACATCGAAGCCGACCGGCATCTTGGCATCATCGGTGCCAGCGGATGCGGCAAATCCACCCTGATCGAAACCATCGCCGGACTGCGCGCACCGGCGGCCGGAACGATCCGTCTCGGCGGCACCGATCTCCTGAAATCGTCCTGGGGCCGGCGTGCCGAAACGATCTGCCATATCGGCCAGTCGCCGCGACTGTTCCACGGCACCATCGCCGACAATATCCGCTTTGCCCGGCCCGACGCCACGGATGCCGATATTCGGCGGGCCGCCGATGCCGCGCTGGTTCAACGCTTTGCCGCGCGGCTGCCGGACGGGCTGGAAACGCGTATCGGTGAAGGCGGCTACGGCCTGTCCGGGGGGCAGGCGCACCGTGTCGGCCTGGCGCGCCTGTTCCTGCGCGATCCCGCGTTGATCCTGCTGGACGAGCCCACGGCGCACCTGGATACCGCGACCGAAGACGAGCTGATGGCCAACATTCTGGCATTCGCCAAGGGGCGGATGCTGGTCATGGCGACGCATTCATCCGGTGCCGCCGCCCGGATGACAACGGTGCTGCGCTTCGCGGACGGCGTGCTCGTTCCTTGTGGCGGGCGGGCCGCGCGGGTCCGCCTGGTCGGAAAGGACGCGGCATGAGAGCGCTGCTGTCATTCGGGCCGCTGTTCATGCGGCACTATCGCGCCTTCATGGTGGCGCTGCTGATGGCTGTAGTGACGGTTGCGGCCGGCGTCGGGCTTCTCGCTATATCCGGTTGGTTCCTGACGGCGGCGTTCCTGGCCGGCGCCGGGGCTGCGTTCAACCTGTTCGGGCCCTCGTCTGCGGTGCGCGGCCTGTCGCTCCTGCGCATCCTGTCCCGCTATGGCGAACGGATGAGCGGTCACGACGCAACATTGAAGGCCCTGACGCAGTTGCGGCACTGGTTGTTCACCCGGTTGATGCCGAATGCCGGTCCGCTGGGCAAGGGCCTGCGTCGGGGCGACCTGATCCAGCGCCTGACGGCCGACGTGGACACCCTGGACGTCGTTTTTCTGCTGGCGATCGGACCGATGGCCACGGCGCTTCTGGCTGGCTCGGCGCTCTGCTTGGTCTTGTGGTTCGTGCTGCCGGCTGCCGCCATCGGCTATCTTGGCGCTTTCACGGCGGCCGCCATCGGTGTCCCGCTGCTGCTGACGCTGGCCACCCGCCGGGCCGGCCGCGATGCGGTGGAAGCGATGACCGGCTTGCGCATGATGGCGCTGGACGGTGTCGACGGCCGGTCCGAGATTCTCGGCTTCGGGTGCCGCGACCGCTTTCTCTACCGGTTCGATGCGGCGGCAGCCGCGCTCGGCAGGGCCCGGATCGATATCGCGGACCGGGCCGCCTTTGCGCAAGGGTCCATTCAGGCGTTGACCGGCGCCGCGTTGCTTCTGGTGCTGGTGCCGGGGACGGACGCGGTGGCACACGGCCGGCTCTCGGGTCCGGCATTGGCCGGCTTGCTGCTGGCCGCTCTGGCAAGCTTCGAGACGACCGCCAGTCTGACGCGCAGCGTCGCACGACTGGGCGCGGCGGAAACCGCCGCCGAGCGCCTGCAGGAGATCGCAACGTCATCGGACGGGGCGACGCCGCGCCATGCGGGCGTGGAGCATATTCCCGATGGCGACCTGCGTTTCGACTCCGCGGTCGCGGGCTATGACGGCGCGTCGCCCGTCGGTCCGCTCGACTGGACCGTGCCGCAAGGCTCGGTTGTCGCCATCGAGGGCCCGAGCGGCAGTGGCAAGTCGACCTTGCTTGCATCGGTCCTGCAACTGGCGCCGCTGCGCGCGGGGACGATCCGCATCGGCACGGTATCGACAAAGGATGCCGTACAGGCCGCCCTTTATGCGCGCGTCGCCCTGCTGGAACAGGAAGCGCCCATTTTTCTCGGCACCGTGCGCGATAATCTGCTGCTTGCCGATCCGGACGCGGCCGAACACGATCTATGGGGGGCCCTCGCCGATGCGCGGCTGGAAGCCGCGGTGCGCACCCTGCCGGACGGGCTCGACACGGAGGTCGGCGAGGCCGGGCATATCCTGTCCGCGGGTGAGCGGCGGCGGCTTGCCCTGGCGCGCATTCTTCTGACCAGGGCGACGATCCTGCTTCTCGACGAGCCCACCTCCGGGCTGGACGCGGAAACGGAGGCAGCCTTCTTCGCGGACATCCGCCGGGCCTGCCGGGGCCGGACCGTCGTCATCGCCACCCACGCCGACCTGCCTGCCGGCGCCGTCGACACGGTGCTGACGGTAAACGGCGGCTTATCGGGATGAGTGCCGGGCCTCCTGGGCCTGGTCGATGCCGGCGACGGCCGCCAAGGCGCGCCGGTCGACGATGTCCACGTGATGGGCGTCGGAAAGCCGGATCAAATGCTGATTGCGCAGCTTGGTGAAGCTGCGGCTGACCGTCTCGACGGTGAGGCCGAGAAAATCGGCGATATCCATTCGCGACATCGGTATCGGAACCGGATTTGCTGGCAGGCCGCGCGCCGCCATCCGCGTCGACATCACCAGAAGGAAGCTCGACAGCTTCTCCACGGGCGCCAGCCGCCCCAGCATGATCTGCCCGTCCCGTGCCTCGCGAAGCGCCGCGCGCGTAAACTGCATCAGCCTTGCCTGTAGCGCTGGATGGTCATGCAGGAGCCGGTCCATGTCGGTGCGGGCAAAGGCGCACAATGTCGAATGCGTCACGGCCTCGACCGTGGCGGAAACCGTCTCCTCGTCGGCAAGGCCCAGGAAATCGCCGGGCATCAGGAAGCCGGTGATCTGCCGGCGGCCGTCCGCAAGGATCGTGGACAGGCGCAACATACCCCTGGTCAAGGTATAGACGCGCCGCGCCGGATCGCCTTCGTGGATCAGGATCTCGTCCGGCGCGAGGTTGCGCACCGTCGAAACCTGTTCCATCGCAGACAGGTCGTCCTGGCGAAGCGCCGCGCAAAGCGACAGAGCGCGGACATCGCAGGAAGCGCATGACGTCTCGCACGGCACGGGAGTGGGTGATGCGACGCCGGCTATCGTGTTCATCAATCCTTAACCATCCGCGCAAAGTACCGCATGAAGTTGCCGGTGCTGCGTCATTCCGACGCATATTCGGGACCGGCTGGTAACGCAACGTTAATTACTGTGTCGCAGGCCGAACAACAACTTGTGTTTGATATGCAACACCCAGGCCCGATCTCTGAAACCCCACTATTTTCAACTGGCGGTTACCCCATTTAGTCGGTACGCAACACTCAAGAGCAACGGCCAAGCCTTCGGACGCACCGACTGGATCCGGCCACAGACATGGGGGGTTCTGCAATGAACCGTTTCGCACTTCTTCTGGCTTCGGCCGCTTTCGTTACGCCCGCCGTGGCTGCGGACGTCATCTATGAAGAGCCGGCTCCGGCTCCGGTCGTCGCTTACGAGCCTGCCTTCACCTGGACCGGCTTCTACGTCGGTGGCCAGGCCGGCGTTGCCTTCAACCGTGACTCGGGCCTGTTCTCCACGGACTCGTCCTTCATCGGTTCCAGCGATGATGGCGAAGCTTCGTTCATCGGCGGTGGTCACGTCGGTTACGACTACCAGATGGGCAACTTCCTCATTGGTGCCGTCGCCGACCTGAACTACATCGATGCCTCGACGGCTTCGTCCTACACGCTGCCGGGTTCGACGGTGGTTTACGGTGCGCAGCAGGACATCGACTATGTCGGTACCGTCCGCGCCAAGCTCGGCTACGCGGCTGACCGCTTCGCCGTGTACGCCACGGGTGGTCTCGCTTACGGCGACACCAGCAACAACTACCTCGGCAGCAGCACCGCTACGCTGTCCGTCGGTGGCGCTGCTCCCGCCCTGTACGATGTCTCCGTCTCGGAAGACACGGATGATGTCGGTTACGCGGTTGGCGCCGGCGTCGAGTACCTTGTGACGCAGAACTTCTCGCTCGGCGTCGAGTACCTCTACACCGACCTCGGCGACTCGAAGCTCGATGTCACCTATACCCCGGTCGCCGGCGGCGCGGGTGGCAGCGTGACGACGACGTCCTCGTCGGACCTCGACTTCCACACCGTGTGGGCCAAGGCTTCGTTCCGCTTCAACTAAGAAACGGGACGGCTGCAGGCAGCCAGACTACAAAGGGGCTTCCGGGAAACCGGGAGCCCTTTTTTCATGCCCTGTCGTTTGGCCGGAGCGTGCGGAGCGAACAATTGGAAGAGTGGGCCGGGGCGTCTGCGGATGCAGCGGACGGAGAGACGGCTCCGGCACTGCGTGGGCCCAAGGACCTCGTCCGCTTCAACTAAGAAACGGGACGGCTGCAGGCAGCCAGACTACAATGGGGCTTCCGGGAAATCGGGAGCGCCTTTTTTTCATGCCCTGTCGTTTGGCCGGAGCGTGTGGAGCGAACAATTGGAAGAGGGGGTCGGGGTGTCTGCGGATGCAGCGGACGGAGAGACGGCTCCGGCACTGCGTGGGCCCAAGGGCCGCGTCCGCTGCAACTAAGAAACGGGACGGCTGCAGGCAGCCAGACTACAAAGGGGCTTCCGGGAAATCGGGAGCGCCTTTTTTTCATGCCCTGTCGTTTGGCCGGAGCGTGTGGAGCGAACAATTGGAAGAGGGGGGCGGGGTGTCTGCGGATGCAGCGGACGGAGAGACGGCTCCGGCACTGCGTGGGCCCAAGGGCCGCGTCCGCTGCAACCAGAACACGGACCGGCTGCGCGGTATCAGGAAACGAACAGGGGCTTCCGGGAAACCCGGGAGCTCCTTTTCGTGCCCGCCGGCTGGGCGGGGCGTGTGCGGCGAGCAATGGGAAGGCGAGGGGGTAAGGGCGACGGTGGGCGACCGGAGGTCAGGCGGCATGGACGTACGACCAGATCGTGTATGCCGCAGGAACGTCAAAAAGCCGGGCGCAGAGGCTGCACCCGGCTTTTCGTATTGGAACGCTGCGCCAGATGGATCAGGCGGCGGCGACGGCCTTGACGCGGTTCGACAGGCGCGAAATCTTGCGGGAAACGAGGTTCTTGTGGAACACGCCCTTCGAAGCGGCGCGGGCCATTTCAGGCTCGCATGCCTTCAAGGCTGCCGTGGCAGCGGCCTTGTCGCCGGCGAGGATGGCTTCCTCAACCTTGCGGAGGAAGGTGCGAACGCGCGAGCGGCGCGCCTTGTTGATAGCCGTCCGGCGCGCGATCTTCCGCGTAGCCTTCTTGGCCGAAGGGGTATTGGCCATGTCGAAGTCTCTCTTCTGTTGCCGCGCCCCGGCAGTGCCCGAAAGGCCTTGCTGGCGCGCATGTCTGGATGTCGGTGATCCCGCATTGCAGCCCGAAGGTCGACAAAGAGGGATGGAGCCGCGACTCTCGTAGCGGCTGAACATGGCGCGCCTTATAGGGAATATGGCGCTGAGCGTCAACCGAGATTCAGTGTCTCAACGCTGGCAGACGGGGCAGAAGAAGGTCGAGCGGCCCGACTGCACGATCCGTGCGATGGTGCCTGCGCAACCTTCGTGCCGGCAGGGCTGTCCCTCGCGGTCGTAGGCGGCGAAGGCATGCTGGAAATAGCCGAGGCTGCCGTCGGCCTGCCGGTAGTCGCGCAGCGAGGAGCCGCCGGCCGCTATGGCGTCGGCGATGGTCTCGCGGATATGGACGGTCAGCCGCTCCAGCCGTTCCGTCGCCTGTCCGGAGGCGCGGACGAGGGAGCCCGCGCTCCTGCGCGGCGACAGGCGTGCCCGCCACAGCGCCTCGCACACATAGATGTTGCCGAGCCCGGCAATGATCGTCTGGTCGAGGAGGGCGGACTTCAGGGGCGCTGCCCGGCCGGCGAGGCGCAGGGCGAGATACCCGGGCGACAGCGCGTTGCCCGTCGGCTCAACGCCGAGGTTGCGGAACATCGGGTCCTCGGCCATCTGCGCACGCGTCAGAAGACGCATGAAGCCGAAGCGGCGTGGATCGTTGTAGACGATGCTGGGCGTGGAGCCGTCCGGCCGCTGGAGATGGATCGCCACATGATCGTGCAGGCGACCCTCGGCCCTCGGATGGTGGAAAAGGCCGGGCCTGTCCGCTTCGGCATGCGGCCTTTCGATGCGGAAAGATCCCGACATGCCGAGGTGCATGGCGAGGATGTCGTCGGTTTCCAACTCGCAAAGCAGGTATTTGGCGCGGCGCGACAGCGACAGGATGCGCTGGCCGGCAAGCCGTTGCGCAAAATCTCCATCGAAGGGGAACCGCAGGTCGGCCCGGTTGAGCGCAACCGAGATTATGGTGGCGCCTTCCATCGCAGGGGCGAGCCCGCGTCGTACGGTTTCTACTTCCGGTAGCTCAGGCATGGCCCTATCTGAGTTGGTGCCGACGCGGCTGTTTACGCGTTTCCCTTGGCGCGGGAAACGCTTTACAGGTTTCCGCGCGATCGGCCGGTCTCGAATCGAAGGGCCGATCCCGAACCAGAAGGCTTTCGCTTATGTCGCGCAACCGCATCACCGACGCCGATGGCATGGAAACCTCCTACGGCTTCGAGACCGTCTCCGGCAAGGCAGAGAAGCAGGCCCGCGTGGACGAGGTGTTCCACCGCGTCGCCAGCCGCTACGACCTGATGAACGACCTGATGTCCGGAGGCATGCACCGCCTGTGGAAGGACGCGCTGGTCAACTGGCTGGCCCCGTCGCGCCGGCCGGGCTGGCGTTTCGTCGACGTGGCCGGCGGAACCGGCGACGTCGCCTTCCGCATCGTCGAGGCGTCGAGGCGCAATGCGCAGGGCACGGTGCTGGACATCAACGCCTCGATGCTCGGCGTCGGCGCGGAACGCGCCGCCAAGCGCGGCCTCCAGGACAATCTGACCTTCGTGGAAGGAAATGCCGAAAGCCTGTCTTTGCCGGACGGCGATTTCGACGCCTACACCATCGCCTTCGGCATCCGCAACGTGCCGCGCATCGACCTTGCGCTGGCCGAGGCCTACCGCGTGCTCAAGCCGGGCGGCCGTTTCCTGTGTCTCGAATTCTCCGAGGTCGATCTTCCGGTGCTCGATAAGGTCTACGACGCCTGGTCCTTCCGGGCCATTCCCGCCATCGGCGAGGCAGTGGCCAAAGATCGGGCATCCTATGCGTATCTTGTCGAGTCGATCCGCAAATTTCCCAATCAGGAGAATTTCGCGTCGATGATCCGCACGGCCGGCTTCGAACGCGTATCCTGGCGCAACCTGTCGGGTGGCATCGCCGCCATCCATTCCGGCTGGAAGATCTGACCTTGCTGGGTTCGCTGTACGGTATCGTGGCGCTGCTGCGCGCTGGCTGGGTGCTGATGCGCGAAGGCGTGATCTCGGCCCTGCCGGCCGAAGGGCTGCCACCCGGGCCGCGACTTGCGCACAGGCTGGCCGGCCTGGTGGCGCGGCGCTCGGCGCGGCGCAAGGCACGCTCCGAACGGCTGTCGCAGGCGTTGAACCGGCTGGGCCCATCCTATGTGAAGCTCGGCCAATTTCTTGCGACACGGCCCGACATCGTCGGACAGAGCCTGGCGCTGGAGCTCGGCCATCTGCAGGACAGCGTGCCGCCGTTCCCGACCGCACTAGCCATCGCGACGGTGGAGGCATCGCTTGGCCGCACCATCGACGACCTTTTCCTGAGCTTCGGCGAGCCGGTGGGCGCGGCGTCCATCGCGCAGGTGCACAAGGCGCGCGTGCGGACGCCGGACGGAGAGCGGGACGTGGCCGTGAAGGTCATCCGCCCCGGCGTGCGCGCCCGCTTCCGCCGCGAGTTGAACGCATTTGCCTTCATCGCCCGGATGATGGAGCGTTTCGTGCGCTCGTCGCGCCGCCTGCGGCCCGTGGCCGTCGTCGATACGCTGGCGCAAAGTACGCGGATCGAGATGGACCTTCGGCTCGAGGCTGCCGCCTCGTCCGAGATGGCCGAGAACATCCGCAACGACCCCGGTTTTCGCGTTCCGGCCGTCGACTGGGAGCGGACCGGCCGCGACGTCCTGACGATGGAGTGGATCGACGGCATCAAGATGAGCGACGTCGCGGGCGTTGCCGCGGCCGGGCACGATCTGAAGGCGCTCGGCGTCAATGTCGTGCAGAACTTCCTGCGCCAGTCGATGCGGGACGGCTTCTTCCATGCCGACATGCACCAGGGCAATCTCTTCGTCGCACCGGACGGCGCCATCGTGGCCGTCGACCTCGGCATCGTCGGCCGCCTCTCGTCGGACAGCAGGCGCTTCCTGGCGGAGATCCTCTACGGCTTCATCCGCCGGGATTACCGACGCGTCGCCGAAGTGCATTTCGAGGCCGGCTATGTGCCCCGCAACCAGGATGTCCTGTCCTTCGCGCAGGCACTGCGCGCCATCGGCGAGCCGATCCACGGCCAGCCGGCGGAAACCATATCCATGGGGCACCTGCTGACCCTGCTCTTCGAGGTGACGGAACTGTTCGACATGCGCACCCGGCCCGAACTGGTGCTGCTGCAGAAGACGATGGTCGTGGTGGAAGGCGTCGCCCGAAGCTACGATCCCAGGTTCAACATGTGGGAAGCCGCCGAACCCGTCGTGTCCGACTATATCCGTGGCGAACTCGGCCCCGCGGCCAAGCTGTCGGAGCTGCGCGACGTGCTGGAGGCCATCGTGAAGATCGGCCGCCGCCTGCCCGACTATGCGGTCGGGCTGGAGGTGCTCGGCAAGCACTTGCCCGACCTGGTCGACAACGGCATCCGCATCAACGACGATTCCCTGCAGGAACTGGCGCAGGATACCAAGGCCGGCATCCTGTTCGGGCATATCGCGCAATGGATAACGGCTATCGGCGTGGCGGCGATCGCCGCCAGCCTGCTTCTGAGGTAGGGCGATGGAGAGCACGCTCTCGGGAAAACGCATTCTCCTGGTCGTCGGCGGCGGCATCGCCGCCTACAAGGCGCTCGACCTCATCCGCCGCCTCCGGGAGCGCGGCGCCGCCGTGACGCCGATCCTCACGGCGGCCGGAGCGCAGTTCGTGACGCCGCTGGCCGTGGGCGCGCTCTCGGCAACGCACGTCTACGACGATCTTTTCTCGCGCGACGATGAACAGGATGTCGGCCATATCCGGTTGGCGCGCGAGGCGGACCTGATCCTCGTCGCGCCGGCGACCGCCGATCGCATGGCGCAGATGGCTGCCGGCCTGGCCGGCGACCTGGCCGGCGCCGTGCTGCTGGCGGCGCGCTGCCCCATCCTGCTTGCTCCGGCAATGAACCCGGCCATGTGGATGCACCCTGCCACCCGGCGCAGCGCAGCCCTGCTTGAACGGGACGGCATCGGCTTCGTCGGTCCCGAGCACGGGGAAATGGCCGAAGCGGGCGAAAGCGGACTTGGCCGCATGAGCGAGCCGCTGGCCATCGTTGCCGCGGTCGAAGCCCGGCTGGCCGCCCAGGGGGGCAAGCCGCTGTCCGGCCGTCGCGCCGTGGTGACGTCCGGCCCCACGCATGAGCCGATCGACCCCGTGCGCTACATCGCCAACCGCTCGTCCGGGCGGCAGGGCCACGCCGTGGCCGAGGCCCTGGCCGAGGCCGGCGCGCAGGTGACGCTGGTCTCCGGCCCGGTCTCCATCCCCGATCCGGCGGGCGTGCATGTCGTGCGGGTGGAGACGGCCTTGCAGATGCTGGCCGCGGTGGAGGCCGCACTTCCGGCCGATATCGGCGTTTTCGTCGCCGCCGTCGCCGACTGGCGGGCTGCGGAACAGGCGAGCGACAAGATCAAGAAGCGCGTCGGTGAGGCGCCGGGGCCGCTGGCGCTCGCCGAAAATCCGGACATTCTCGCGACGATCGGCCACGGTCCGGGACGGCCGCGCCTGGTGGTCGGCTTCGCGGCCGAGACATCGTCGCTGATGGGCAATGCGCGGGCCAAGCTTGAGCGCAAAGGCGCCGACATGATCGTTGCAAACGACGTGTCCGGCGATGTGATGGGCGGCACGCGGAACCGCGTCCATCTTCTGACGGCGGCGGGTGCCGAGGACTGGCCGGAATTGCCGAAAGCGGAAGTCGCCCGGCGGCTGGCCCGCCGCTTCGCCACCATGCTGGGGGATATGGAATGAGCATCGACGTCAAGGTGAAGCGCTTGCCGCATGCCGCGGACATGCCTCTGCCGGCTTACGAGAGCGCCGGGGCGGCGGGCGCCGACCTGCGCGCCGCCGTCGCGGACGTGCTTGAGATACCGCCGATGGGCCGGGCATTGGTGCCGACCGGCCTGTGCTTCGAGATACCGGACGGTTACGAGATGCAGGTCCGGCCGCGTTCGGGCCTTGCGGCCCGCCACGGGATCACCCTTCTCAACACGCCGGGCACGGTTGATAGCGATTATCGCGGCGAGGTGAAGGTGATCCTCGTCAATCTTGGCGACACCGCATTCGAAGTGCGGCGCGGCGAGCGGATCGCGCAGGCCGTCGTGGCGCCGGTTACGCGCGCCCGCTATACCGAGGCCGACGATCTTGCGGAAACCGGACGCGGAGCCGGCGGTTTCGGCTCCACGGGACAGTGAGGGCAGGTGTCATGAAAGAGCATGAAACGCATGTCGTATCGCAGTTCGGGCCGCAGGCGGCGGCTTACGTGGCGAGTGCGGTTCACGCGTCGGGGCCCGATCTGGAAGCCCTCGAGCGCATCGTCGCGGCAAAGCGCCCCGAAAACGCGCTGGACCTCGGCACCGGCGGGGGGCACGTCGCCTATCGTCTCGCAGCCCATGCGACGCAGGTGACGGCCGTGGACCTGTCTGCCGACATGCTGGCCGCCGTCGCGGCGACGGCGTCGGACAGGGGTCTGGGCAACCTTCTGACCGTCGAAAGCGCTGTGGAAACGCTGCCATTCGAGGACGGCGCATTCGACTTTCTCGCCTGCCGCTATTCCGCGCATCACTGGAGCGATCTCGAAGCCGGCATCCGCCAGGCACGGCGCGTCCTGAAATCCGGATCGCCGGCGGTTTTCATCGACGCGGTCGCGGCCGGTTCGGCGCTTGCCGATACCCACCTGCAGGCGGTGGAGCTTCTGCGCGACACCTCGCATGTCCGCGACTACAGTCCGGCCGAATGGATGGCGGTGCTGGCGCGCACGGGTTTTGCCGTCGAAAATTCGCGCATGTTCAGGGTCCGGATGGACTTCAAGGTGTGGATAGCGCGGATGCGCACTCCGGACGAGAATGCCCGCGTCATACGCAAGCTGCAGGACGGCGCGTCGCAGTCCGTGCGCCGGCATTTCGCCATCGAGGACGACGGCTCTTTCATGCTGGACGTCATGATGGTCGAGGCGCGCGCCGCCTGAACAAATTGTTGTCGCCAGGCGTTTGTCGGGCAGAATTTTCTCCAAGTCGTCGCCGTGGCGTGGTGTTGCAACCTGGCGTCGAAACCGCCCTGGCGGCTAGACTGGACGATGAGAAGACGGGAGAGCACCATGGACAAGACGGTCAACGACCAGATCGCGCGGACGCACGGACGCGGACGCGTCTACGATTCCATCCTGGACACGATCGGCGATACGCCGCTGGTCCGCATCGACAAATTCGCCGCCGAAAAGGGCGTGAAGGCGAAGCTTCTGGCCAAACTGGAGTTCTTCAACCCGATCTCGTCCGTCAAGGACCGCATCGGCGTCGCCATGCTGGAGAAGCTGGAGGCCGATGGCGCGATCGAGCCCGGCCGGACTGTCCTGGTGGAGCCGACATCCGGCAACACGGGTATCGCGCTGGCCTTCGCGGCGGCGGCCAAGGGCTATCGCCTCATCCTGACGATGCCGGAGACGATGTCGCTCGAGCGGCGCAAGATGTTGCGCCTTCTCGGTGCGGATCTTGTCCTGACCGAGGGTGCCAAGGGCATGAAGGGCGCCATCGCCAAGGCCGAGGAACTGAAGGCGGAACTGCCCAACGCGGTCATCCCCCAGCAGTTCGAGAACCCGGCAAACCCGCAGATCCACCGCATAACCACGGCGGAGGAGATCTGGAACGATACGGGCGGCAACGTCGATATCTTCGTATCGGGCATCGGAACCGGCGGCACCATCACCGGCGTCGGGCAGGTGCTGAAGGCGCGCAAGCCGGACGTGCATATCGTGGCGGTGGAGCCGGAGGCTTCGCCCGTCCTGTCGGGTGGCAATCCGGGGCCGCACAAGATCCAGGGTATCGGTGCCGGCTTCGCGCCGCCGATCCTGGACAAGACCGTCTATGACGAGGTGGTGACGGTTTCCAACGACGACGCCTTCGAAAACGCCCGTCTTCTGGCCAGGATCGAAGGCATCCCGGTGGGCATTTCGTCCGGCGCGGCGCTGACGGCCGCCGTCAAGGTGGGCCAACGCCCCGAGAATGAGGGAAAGACCATCGTCGTCATCATCCCTTCCTTCGCCGAACGCTATCTGTCGACGGCGCTGTTCGAGGGCTTGGGCGACGAAGAGCCTGCCAAGCCTGCCGACCGTCCGGCCGGCGGCGCCATCTAAGGGGTCTCAGCGGCGGCTGACCCGCATGGGCAGGCCGCCGCGCGGCTGAACGGTGATCTTCTGCACCGGGTAGGGCTGCTCGGTGCCGACATAGTCGAAGCGCAGATGCCGCATGAGGCTGGCGAGCGCGATGACGCCCTCGTGCATAGCGAAGCTCGACCCGATGCAGACCCTGGGGCCGACGCCGAAGGGCAGGTACTGGAAGCGGTCCAGCTTCTCGCGTTCGCCCGGCATGAAACGGTCCGGTATGAAATAACCGGGCCTGTCCCAGTAGAGTTCGTTGCGGTGGACGAGCCACGGCATCACCAGCAGGGAGGCACCGGCGGGAATGTCGATACCGCCGACCGAATCGTCGGCAAGCGCCGTCCGGTTCAGCGACGGGGCGGGCGGATAGAGGCGCATCGCCTCTTCCAGTGCGGCCCGCGTGCGCGGCAGCCTGTCCAGCCACTGGGCCGGATCGGGCAGGCCGTCCAGTGTGGCGTCCAGCTCTTTCTCGACCTTGCGGCGCTCGTCCGGGGCCTGCGCCAGCAGATAGAGCGTCCAGCCCAGCGCACGCGCGGTCGTCTCGTGGCCTGCGCCGATAAAGGTGATGATGTTGTCCTCGATCTCGGACCGCGACAGCCCGTCGGCCTTCAACAGCATCGTCAGGAAATCGTTGGGTGCCGCGTCCGGGGCGCGCTCCAGCATCGCGATGCGCCGCTCCATCGTGTCGGCGATCAGCCTGCGGAAGTAATTGGTGCTCCGCATGCCGATCAACCGGTTGATGCGTGGCAGGAAGGCGGGGGCATCGAGTATGTCCAGCGGATCCACGCGCCCCATGCGCGCCAGGAACGTTTCCATGGAGCGGGCGAATTCCTTCGGCTCGCCGGTGATGTCGTCCGAGAACAGCGTCGCCTGCAGGATATCGTAGGTCAGCAGCGTCATCTGGAAGGCGACGTCGACCGGTCCGCCGCTTTTGGCGAGCCCCTCGGCGAAGCGTGCGCTGCGGGCCGCCATGACGGGCGTCAGCCCATCTATGTTGCGCGGCGTGAAGACCGGGGCGAGCGCTTTTCGGGTGCGCTTCCACAACTCCCCTTCGGCCGTCAGCAGCCCGTCGCGCAGCATGGGGCGCAGCACCCGCTGGCGTAGAGGCTGCATCGCGTAGTTGCGGGCGTTGTCGACGAGGCAGTGGCGGATGCCCGCCGGATCGTTGACGATGACGGTGGGCACCCGCAGCCAGTTGGCCTTGAGATACGGCTCCTTGAAAGCGCGCGATCCCCATATCTCGATGGGGTTGCGCGATGCCGTCAGCACGAAGCCGAGCATTCCGAGCGGCTTGGTGTGGGGCGTCGGGGCCGGGGCCAGGAACGGCTCTGTGATTGTGTCCATGCCCCCTCATATGGGAAGGCCGGAACCCCAGGTCGAGCTTTGGCCCATGCTTTCATTTTCGCCCGAAAATGCTTATATTCAGGAAGCTTGATAAGCCGCAGTCGCGGCAGGGCAAGCGGCGATTCGCCGCCAGTGCCGCAGCCGCGCCAATGAAGGATTCCCATGTCGCAAGCTGAAGAGACGAACACCGGCGTCGACGCCGAGTATGGCGCCGATTCCATCAAGGTTCTCAAGGGCCTCGATGCCGTTCGCAAGCGGCCCGGCATGTATATCGGCGATACGGATGACGGCTCGGGCCTGCATCACATGGTCTACGAGGTGGTCGACAACGCCATCGACGAGGCGTTGGCAGGCCACGCGACGCATGTGACCGTCACGCTGAACGCCGATGGCTCATGCACCGTCACCGACAACGGGCGCGGTATCCCGACGGATATCCATCAGGGCGAGGGCGTATCGGCGGCGGAGGTCATCATGACCCAGCTGCATGCCGGCGGTAAGTTCGACCAGAATTCCTACAAGGTATCCGGCGGTCTGCACGGCGTCGGCGTATCGGTCGTCAACGCGCTGTCCGTCTGGCTGCGCATGAAGATCCGGCGCAAGGGCAAGATCCACGAAATGTCCTTCACGCATGGCGTGCCGGACGCACCGCTTGCCGTCACGGGCGATGCCGGTGCGGAGACGGGTACCGCCATCACCTTCCTGCCGTCCACCGATACATTCTCGCGCACCGAGTTCGATTTCGCGACGCTTGAGCATCGGCTGCGTGAGCTTGCCTTCCTGAATTCGGGCGTGCGCATCATCCTGACCGACAAGCGGCCCGCCGACGAAAAGCGCGTCGAGCTGTTCTACGAGGGCGGCCTGGAGGCGTTCGTGCGCTATCTGGACCGGGCCCGCAAGCCGCTGATGCCCGAGCCTATCGTCATCCACGGCGAAAAGGACGGCATGACCGTCGAGGCCGCCATGTGGTGGAACGATTCCTACCAGGATACGGTGCTGGCTTTCACCAACAACATCCCGCAGCGCGACGGCGGAACCCATATGGCCGGTTTCCGGGGCGCGCTGACGCGCCAGGTCACGGGCTATGCCGAAACCTCGGGCATCCTCAAGAAGGAAAAGGTGACGCTGACCGGGGACGACTGCCGCGAAGGGCTGAGCTGCGTCCTGTCGGTGAAGGTGCCGGACCCGAAATTCTCGTCGCAGACAAAGGACAAGCTGGTCTCCTCGGAGGTGCGGCCGATCGTGGAAAGCCTCGTCAACGAGGCGCTGGCAACCTGGTTCGAGGAGCATCCGCAGGAAGGGCGCATCGTCATCGGCAAGGTGGTCGAGGCCGCGTCGGCCCGCGAGGCCGCCCGCAAGGCGCGCGAATTGACACGGCGCAAGGGCGCGCTCGACATCACGTCGCTGCCGGGCAAGCTCGCCGACTGCCAGGAACGCGACCCCGCCAAATCCGAGATCTTCATCGTCGAGGGTGACTCGGCCGGCGGCTCGGCCAAGGGCGCGCGCTCGCGGCAGAACCAGGCGATCCTTCCGCTGCGTGGCAAGATCCTCAATGTCGAGCGCGCGCGCTTCGACCGGATGCTCGGCTCCGACCAGATCGGAACGCTGATCACGGCGCTCGGCACGTCCATCGGCAAGGACGAGTTCAACCCCGACAAGCTGCGCTACCACAAGATCATCATCATGACGGACGCCGATGTCGACGGCGCCCACATCCGCACATTGCTGCTCACCTTCTTCTTCCGGCAGATGCCGGAGCTGATCGAGCGCGGCTATGTCTACATCGCGCAGCCGCCTCTGTTCAAAGTCACGCGGGGCAAGCAGAGCCAGTACCTGAAAAACGAGAAGGCACTCGAAAACTACCTGATCGACGGTGGGCTGGACGATGCCCTGCTGCGGCTGACCTCCGGCGAGACGCGGGCCGGCAAGGACCTGCGCAGCGTCGTGGACGACGCGTTGTCGGTACGCCAGATCCTGAGCGGCCTGCATACCCGCTACGACCGGGCCGTGGTTGAGCAGGCTGCGATCGCCGGTGCCTTGACGCCCGAAATCGCCGAGAGCGGCGCGGATGCGCCCTACATGGCCGAACGCATCGCCAAGGCGCTCGACGCCATCGCCGAGGAAACGGAGCGCGGCTGGACCGGTGAGTCGACGTCGGACGGCGGTTATCGATTCCAGCGTCTCGTGCGCGGCGTGCAGGAGGTGCAGGTAATCGATGCGGCGCTGATCCATTCGGCCGACGCCATCGCGCTCAACCGCATGGCTACGCGCCTTGCCGAAGTCTATGCGCAGTCGCCGACGCTCAAGCGCAAGGAGACCGAGCGGTCGATCAGCGGTCCGGTCGATCTCCTGAATGCAGTGTTCGAGGTTGGCCGCAAGGGCATCTCGCTGCAGCGTTACAAGGGTCTCGGCGAGATGGACCCTGAACAGCTCTGGGAAACGACGCTCGATCCGGAGGTGCGCTCGCTTCTGCAGGTCAAGATCAACGACGCGACCGACGCCGACCAGCTCTTCTCCCGCCTCATGGGCGACGAGGTGGAGCCGCGCCGGGAGTTCATCCAGGAGAATGCGTTGCAGGTAGCCAACCTGGACGTCTGATCGAACGTGCGAGGCGCCGACAAGGCGCCTCGACCTCAGGCAGCGAGCTGGCTGCGGATGACGTCGCTGCGATGGCGGAAGACGCTGTCGCGGGTCAGGTGCTCTGCCGAAGCGCCGGCGGCGCGGATCAACGTCGCCAGCACGCCGCGGTTCGCGTCGAGCCCGGCAATGGTGTCGGCAAGGGCCTCGGGGTTGCCGCGAGGCACCAGCAGGCCGGCGCCCTTCTCGTCGATCAACCCGGCCGAATAGGGGTCCTTGTAGCCGATCAGCGGCGTTGCCGAATGCAGGCTCTCGATGAGATTGCGGGGCGACTCGTCGCTCAAATGGCAGAACATCAACAACTGGGCGTCGCGATAGGCGGCTCGGACACGGTCCGGATCGGACACGAAACCTTCGAAGACGAGCTCTTCTTGCGTCAAGCCCGCCTTCTCTGCAGCGGTCCGCATGGCACCGAGAAGTTCGCCGTCACCCAGCCACCGGGCCTTGAACGAAACGCCGCGCGCCTTCAGCGCCACAAGCGCGGCGACCCATTCCAGCGGCCCCTTCATCGGTGCGGCGCGGCCACAATAGACGATGCGCAACGGCCCGCTGGCCGCGCCTTGCGCCTTCGCCGAGACTTCTCCTTGAGTGAGCCTGTCGTCCGCGTTGAAGTGTATGTCCTCCACCTGGTGCGGATTGCGGGCGATCGGCTTGAAGTGGTTGAAGACCGTTGCCCCGTGTAGCAGGCTCAATTGCGCGCCGCGCACCGCGCGCTTCTCGTTCCGCTCCATGATGGCCATCTTGAGCGCCGTCTTGAGACGGCCCTTCAGGGATGAGTCGCCTTCGGCCTTTACCACCTGCGACTCCACCCTGTCGAACCAGACCGCGTGGGCGATGCCGTGCCGCCTTGCAATGGCAGCCGCGATCTCGCCCGGATCGCCCAGCCAGCCGCCATAGGCGAAGCTGTGGTAGTGGGTCTCCCGCATCATTTGCAGCATGGTTTTCGACAGCGCCTTGCGTTGGCTGAAGAGGATCTTGAGATCGTAAGTATTGGGGATCGGCACGAGCTTGATGCCGGGCTCCGTCAAGCCGCCCTCTGCGGCGTCTTCCCAGCCCTCCGGCGGGGGGGCATCATGGCAAATGGCAAAAGCGACGAGGCGCGAGAAGTTTTCCTTCCACGCATGCAGGCCGGAAATCGTCTGCCGTTCGGCGTAGAGCCGCCCGCCATGGCGATAGAGCGGGGCGCTGAAGCCCAGCATC
The DNA here is from genome assembly GCF_014844055.1 of Aureimonas sp. OT7. Lineage (NCBI taxonomy): Bacteria > Pseudomonadati > Pseudomonadota > Alphaproteobacteria > Hyphomicrobiales > Aurantimonadaceae > Aureimonas > Aureimonas sp. OT7. The sequence continues at coordinate 4,124,150 of NZ_CP062167.1, read as the reverse complement.
AGGGAATTATCCGTGCATGTCATCGTCGTTCTCGCTGTCTGCGGGGCGGCGGTTTTCGTCAGGATAGACGGACCGCGCCACCGGAGCCATATCGCCCGGGTCCTCCATGTGGATGAGCGCCGATCCCGCATTCGGTATCAGGCCGTGTCCTTCAAGCCGGGCGGCCCTTTCGACTGCGCCGCGCGGGATAGAGCCCTGCGAAAGGACGGCGATCGGGCCCCCCGCGCCCGTCACCTTCAGCGCCAGCCAAGCCCGGGCGCAACGTGCTTCAGGATATTCTCGATCACATGCGCATTGTAATCGACCCCGAGCTGGTTGGGCACGGTGAGCAGCAGCGTATCCGCCTCGGCGATGGCTTCGTCGTCGGCCAGAAGCCGGATGAGGGCGTCCGGCTCGGCGGCATAGTTGCGGCCGAAGATCGAGCGCGTCCTGTCGATGACTCCAACCTGGTCGCGGGCATCGCCGCCGCGTCCGAAATAGGCGCGGTCTTCGTCGCTGGTCAGGGCGAAGATACTGCGGCTGACCGATACGCGCGGCGTGCGGGCGTGGCCCGCTTCTTTCCAGGCTGCACGATACGCCCGGATCTGCCGTGCCTGCTGCACATGGAAGGGCTCGCCGGTTTCATCGGTCTTCAACGTCGAGCTTTGCAGGTTCATGCCCAGAACGGCCGCCCAGACGGCGGTGGCATCGGATGCCGCGCCCCACCAGATCCGGTCGCGAAGGCCTTCCGAATGCGGCTCCAGCCGCAAGAGGCCCGGCGGGTTGGGAAACATGGGTTGCGGGTTCGGCTCCGCAAAGCCCTGGCCCTCGAGCAGCTTGAGCAGCGTTCGGGTCCGCTCCCGGGCCATGTCCGATTCGGTCTTGCCCTCGGCGGGCTGGTAGCCGAAGTAGCGCCAGCCATCGACGACCTGCTCGGGCGAGCCGCGGCTGAGGCCGAGCTGCAGGCGTCCACCGGCGATCAGGTCTGCCGCGCCGGCATCCTCCGCCATGTAGAACGGGTTCTCGTAGCGCATGTCGATGACGGCGGTGCCGATTTCGATCCGTTTCGTACGGGCGCCGACGGCCGCCAGCAGCGGAAAGGGCGCGGCAAGCTGGCGGGCGAAATGATGCACGCGGAAATAGGCGCCGTCGGCGCCCAGTTCCTCGGCTGCTACGGCCAGATCGATAGACTGCAGCAGGGCGTCGCCCGCCGTGCGCGTCTGCGAGCCCGGCGCAGGAGACCAGTGCCCGAAGGAGAGAAACCCGATCTTCTTCATCTCGACTATCCTTTTCGGCCCGATTGCCGGGCCTGCGAGCTATCGAGATAGGCGCCACCGGCGCCATCGGCAATTTGCAGATCGGAAACGCAGTGTCGCCGCTTTCCCTATTGCGTCAGCGCGCCGGCCGCGAAGTGCTCATGGCCATGCGCCCGCGCTTGGACGATGCCGGGGAACGGGTCCTGCGGCGGGGTGAACTCGGGGGGCATGCGCATCATCGGCAGAATGCGGTTCAGGACGGCCTTGGCGGTCGGCACCGCGTTCCAGCCCGCCGTGCGGAAGCCATGCGTGCCTTCGACGGGCTTCGGCTCGTCGAGCATGACGAGAATCAGGTATTTGGGCTCGTGCGCCGGAACGAGCCCCATGAAGGAGGTCATCACCTTGCCCTTGGCGTAGCGTCCGTCGATCACTTTTTCGGCGGTGCCCGTCTTGCCTCCGACATGGTAGCCGGCGATCGTGGCGCGGCGGGCAGAGCCGTCGATGCCGTTGAGCCGCATGAGGTAGCGCAGCGCCTCGCCGGTCGACGGCGATATGACGTCCTCGGCGATGATGCGGTCTTCCACCGGCGTATCCTTGATGAAGGTCGGCCGGATCAGCCGGCCGCCATTCACCAGCGCCGCCACGCCCATGGAGGCCTGCAGCGGTGTCACGGCCAGCCCGTGCCCGAATGCGATGGTGGCGGTGTTGACCGCGCCCCAGTTGCGCGGAACGATCGGGGCGGCGCTTTCGGGCAGCTCTGTGGTCAGGCGCGTCAACTGGCCGAGCGCCCGCAGGAATTCCTTGTGCCTGTCGACACCGATCTGCATCGCCATCTTGGCGAACACGATGTTGGACGAAACGAGGAAGGCTTCCGGCATGTTCAGCGGGCGCTTTTCCCCGCGATAATCGCTGATCGAAAACCGGCCGAAGCGCAGGGGATTGGTCGCATCCACGACGGAGTGGATGTTGAAGGCGGTGCTGTCGAGGCCCATCGCCATGGTGAGGGCCTTGAAGGTGGAGCCCATCTCATAGACGCCGACATTGATGCGGTTGATGTTCTCCTTCTTGTGCGCCTCCGTCGGGTTGTTCGGATCGAAATCCGGCAGGGACACCAGGGAGACGACTTCGCCGCTGTTGACGTCGAGCACCAGGCCCGCACCGCCGATGGCGTCGTAATGGTCGATCGCCTTGCGTAGTTCGTCGGCGAAGGCGTGCTGGACATAGAGGTCGATGGACAGGTTGACGGGGTCGAGGTCCTCGCGGCGGTAATCCATGCCGGCGGACCGCAGGACGTTGAGACCGCTCTCGTCGATCCAGCTTTCGATGCCGGCGATCCCGAGATTGTCGATATTGACGGCACCCAGTACCTGCGCCGCGGCCCCGCCATTGGGATACAGGCGGCGCACCTCGGGCCGAAAGCCGATGCCGGGCAGACCGAGATTGTGGATCGCCTGCTGCTTGGCCGGGGTGATCGAGCGGCTGACCCAGGTAAAGCCGGACTTGCCGCTGAGCCGTCGATACAGCGATGCCGCATTCAGCTCGGGCAGGATGGTCAGGAGTTGTTCGACGGTCTCGTCGGGATCGATCACGCGGCGCGGCTCGGCATAGACGGAGAACATCACGATGTCGCGCGCCAGGATTTCGCCGTTCCGATCCAGGATGTCGGGCCGTGAATGCGATGGGGCTGCGCGTGCAAGAACCGGCTCGGCGGGCTCCAGCGTGGTCAGGTGTATAAGTCGACCGAAGATCGCAAGAAATGCCGCCGAGAATACGGCCAGCAGGACGTAGGTTCTGAAAGACGTTGCAACTTGGTTCATTTTACCCGGGGGTCGGACTATACTGCCAATGCAGGTTCGCCCGAACCGTAGGGTGCCTCTGTTAACTGTCAGTTAATCACAGAACTGTGTCTTCTGACACGGAATTTTGGTTTGCGAAGACCGAGTCTCGATCCTTTTCGGCCTTGCCGCGCGGTGGGGCATAATGCCCGTGCGCGGTGGTGCGCAGCCCCAGCGTCACCAGCGCCTGCGCGAAGGTTATGGCTGCCGCGACGCCGTCCACCACCGGCACGTCGTGCCGCTTGGATAGCTGGGTGGCCAGCGACGTCATGCCGGCACAGCCAAGAACGATGGCCTCCGCCCGGTCATCGGTGATGGCGGCGGCGATCTCCGCCGAAAGGCGCGCCATCGTGCGGTCGGGGTCGGCCTCCAGCTCCAGCACGGGAATCTCGCTGGCGCGTACCGTGGCGTGGCCGGCAAGGCCGTAGCGCATGAGGTTGTCTTCAAGGATAGGCACCGACACGGACAGTGTAGTGACGATCGTGAACCGGCGTGCGATGAAGCTGGCCGCCCTGGCGCCGGCCTCGCCGATGCCGATGACGGGCGCCGACAGCAGCGAGCGTGCGGCGTCCAGCCCCGTATCGTCGAAACAGGCGATCACATGCGCGTGCGCGCCCTCGGCCTCGGCGGCGCGCATCAGTGCCAGCATGCCCGGCACGGCCATCGCGCCGTCGACCGACCCTTCGATGGAGAGCGGGCCGGCGGTGTTGGTGCGGGCGTCGATGCGGGTGCCGGGCGCGGCGACCGTGCGCGCGGTCTGTGCAACGCTTGCCGTCATGGCAGCGGTGGCGTTGGGGTTGACGATGGACAGGATCACGCCGGCACTCCCTCCGGCTCGGCAAGGACACAACGCACCATGCGCCGCGCCCCCAGCTCCACTGCCAGGGGTGGCGTCTGGTGGCAGGTTTGCCGGGCATGGCGGCAGCGCGGCGCAAACTGGCAGGCGGTGGGCGGCTCGGACAAGGAGGGCGGTGCACCGGGGATTGTCTCCAGGCGCGACCCGCCGGGATTGCCGTGCACGGTGGACGCCAGGAGTCCCTGCGCATAGGGGTGGTGGGCATCGCGGACGACATCGCGCAACGCGCCGCTTTCCACGATCTGGCCGGCATACATGACCGCGATCCTGTCGCAGATTTCCACCGCGACGCCGATATCGTGCGTCACGAAGATCATCGACATGCCGAACTCGGCCTGCAACTCGCGCAGCAGCAACAAAATCTGGATCTGCACCGTCGCGTCCAGCGCCGTCGTCGGCTCGTCGGCCAGGAGAATTTTGGGCCGGCAGGCCAGTGCCAGCGCGATCATCGCGCGTTGGCGCATGCCGCCGGACATCTCGTGCGGATAGGCATCGAGCCGGCTGGCGGCAGAGGGAATCCTCACGCGTTCCAGCATTTCCAGGGCGCGCGCGCGGCCGTCCCTGCGCGAAACACCCTCATGCCGCACCACCGATTCCGCTATCTGGTCGCCGATCGTGTAGACCGGGTCCAGCGCCAGCATCGGCTCCTGGAAGATCATCGAAACGGTCTTGCCGCGAAAGGCCGACAGGGCCTTGTCCCCCATCTGGATCACGTCCTGCCCGGACACTTCGATGCGACCGCCGATGGTGGTGCGCCGCTTCGGCAGAAGACGCATCAGCGCCCGCAGCGTGACGCTCTTGCCCGAGCCGGATTCTCCGAGAAGGCCAAGCACTTCCCCCTGCTTCACGGTCAGCGAGACATCGTTGACGGCATGGACGGTGCGCTCGCCGGAAAACCGGACGCTGAGGTTGCGGACGTCCACGACATTCGTCATTGCGGGTCTCCCGGCAGTTGCGGCACGGCGCGATGGAAGTCGGTTGCCCGCTGAAAGCCGGCGCCCAGCCGCAGGATACGGTCTTCCTCGAAGGGGCGACCCACGATCTGCAAGCCGATGGGAAGGCCCGTATCGCTTGAGCCCGCCGGCACCACGAGGGCGGGCAGGCCCAGATAATTGACCGGGCGCATCAACCGGGTGATCCTCTGGATCACCGCCTCCGCGCTGGGCCCCCCGCCGACATCGCTTTGCGCGATGCTGGGAGAGGCGCTGGCGCTGACGGGCGCCAGGAAGGCATCCACACCCTCCACCGCTTGCAGATGCTCCGTCAGCGCGATCGCCCGCCAGCGCAAGGCTTCCAGATAGGTGACGGCCGGGATGGCCAGCCCGTTTTCCAACCGTGCGCGAACCTGCGCGCCGTAGTCTTCCGGCCGTTCGGCCAGCCAGCGCCGGTGGAAGGCGGCTGCTTCGCAGGCCAGCAGAATCTGCCCGGCCGCCGAAAGGCGCATCTGATCGGGAAGGGTAACGGAAACGATTTCCACGCCTTCGCCGCGGAACGCGTCCAGCGCCGCTTCGAAAGCCCGCGCCGTCGCCGGTTCCAGCCCATCGAGATAGAAGGCGTCCGGCACGCCCAGCCGCATGCCGCGTACGCCCAGCCGACAGGCAGCGGCGTAATCGGGCACCGGCACCGGCAGCGCGGTCGGGTCGCTGCTATCGGGCCCGGCGATCGCCTGCAGGACCAGGGCGCAATCCTCTGCGGTCTGCGCCAGCGGCCCGATCGTATCGAGCGAGTGCGACAAGGGCATCGCCCCGAACCGGCTGACCCGTCCAACGCTTGTCTTCAACCCGGTGACGCCGCAGAAATTAGCCGGCATGCGGATGGAGCCGCCCGTATCGGAGCCCAGCGCGGCCGGCGTCAACCGTGCGGCGACGGCGGCGCCCGAGCCGGACGACGATCCGCCAGTCACATGCAGAGGATTCCACGGATTTCCGGCGGCACCGAAATGGGCGTTGTGGCCGGTCGGCCCATAGGCGAATTCGGCCATGTGCAATGTGCCAAGGCGAACGGACCCCTGATCGGTCAGGCGTTTCAACGCGGTGGAATCCGTATCGGCGATCCAGTCCCGCCGGATCCTGGAGCCGCAGGTGGAGATCTTGCCGCGCGCGTAGAACATGTCCTTATGAGCAAAAGGCACGCCATCGAACGGGCCAGTAGCCCTGCCTTCGGCAATGCGGGCATCGGCAGCGTCGGCCGCTTGAAGGGCCTCCTCGGGCTCGATGGCGATAAAGGCGTTCAGAACCGGCTGCCACTCAGCGATACGGCTGAGGCAGGCTTGCGTCGCCTCCCGCGAGGATAGCTGGCGGCCGGCGATGGCGGCGGCAAGCTCGGCCAGTGTCATCAGGGCGGGGTCGGTCGAATGGCTCATGCGTCCTGCCCACTTTGCATCTGCACGGCGATGAACCGGGCCGGCTCCGCCTCGAAGGGTAGGGTCGCCTCGACGGCGGAGAACGCCAGAAGGGCAGGGCCGATTGCCGTTGCGATACGGTCTGCGTCTTGCGGTGAAACAGGATGGCCGGCCAACGCCGCCGAACCTGCAACCGTTTCCCTGGTCAGTGGCGATGTCATGCTGAAGCTACCTCTCCCGATTTCGAATGCCCCGAACCGGATATGGCCATGTGGCACGCCGCCTGATGCAATGGCGCGACGTCGACCAGCGCCGGGGCGCTTGCCGAGCATACCGGTTCGGCGAAGGGACAGCGCGTGTGAAAGCGGCATCCCGATGGCGGATCTATCGGATTGGGCGGATCGCCCGAAATCGGCGCCTGCGTCGTGCGCCTGTCCGGATCCAGCGTCGGCATGGCCGCAAACAGGGCGCGCGTATACGGGTGACGCGGTTCGTTCCAGAGGCTTTCGGACGGGCCGATCTCGACGACCTCGCCCAGATACATCACCAGGATCCTGTCCGAGATGTAGCGCACGACGTTCAGATCGTGGCTGATGAACAGATAGGTGAGGTCGAACTCGGCCTTCAGGTCGTTGAGCAGGTTCAGCACCTGCGCTTCGACCGATTTGTCGAGTGCCGACACCGCCTCGTCCAGGATGACGAGCCGCGGCGACAGGGCCAGCGCCCGGGCGATGTTGACGCGCTGACGCTGGCCGCCGGACAATTCATGCGGGTAGCGCGCTGCGAAGGTCTGCGGGTTCAGGCCCACCCTGCCGAGAAGGTCGCGCGCCAGGTTCCGGGCCTGCGTATCCGCAACGCCGTGCACCTTCGGCCCGAAGGCGATGGAATCCTCGATCGTCAGGCGCGGGTTGAGCGAGGCGTAGGAATCCTGAAACACCATCTGCATGCGCCGGCGCAGATCGCGTAGCGACAAATCGTGTCCGATGCCTTGCCCGTCATAGATCAATTCGCCCTGGTCGGGCGACATCAGGTGCATCAGCAGCCGGGCGGTGGTGGACTTGCCACAGCCGGATTCTCCGACCACGCCCACTGTCTCGCCCTTGGCCACGTCGAAGGAAACGCCATCCACGGCGCGCACCACGCGCTTTTTCTCGAATGGGCCGCCGCCGACGCGGAAGTGCTTGGTCAGCCGGCGCACGGTCAGAAGCGGCTGCGACCGGCCGCCGACATCGTCGGCCGGGGCTAGGGCGGAGGCGATCATAGTCAGTTCCTGATGTCCATGGCCGAGCGCAGCCCGTCGCTCAGCATGTTGAAGCAGATGGAGACGGCGAAGATCATCAGGCCGGGCAGGGCCGCGATCAGCGGCTGGCTATAGATCGCCGTCCGCAGCGTATTGAGCATGAGCCCCCATTCGGGTTCGGGCGGGCGGGTACCGAGGCCGAGGAATGACAGGCCGGCCGCCAGGATCATCGACACCGAAACGAGGCTGGTGGCGTAGATGAAGATCGGCCCCAGCACGTTGCCCAGCACATGCACGCGCATGATCGTCAGCGCCCCGGCCCCGGAGGCGCGCGCGGCATCGATGAAATCGAGCGAGCGCACGCTGGTCGTGACGCTTTCGGCAACGCGCGCGATGGGCGGAATGAAGACGATGGTCAGCGACACGATGGAATTGAGGATGCCGGCACCGAGCGCGCCGGAGATCGCGATGGCTAGCAGCACCGACGGAAAGGCGTAGAAGACATCGATGGTGCGCATGATGGCGGCATTGGTCCAGCCGCCGGAATAGCCGGCCAGGATGCCGAGCAACGAGCCGATGACGAAGGCGTTGAACACCGGCAGAAGGCCGATCAGCAGCGACAGCCTGCCGCCGTAGACCAGCCGGGAGAGCATGTCGCGGCCGAGTTCGTCCGTGCCGAGCGGATATCCTTCCGTGCCGATGGGGCGCAGGCGCCGCAGCATCGAGCCCTGATACGGGTCGGCCAGGCCGAGCCAGGGCGCGAACAGGGCCGACAGAAGGATAAGCAGGAGAATGCCGAGGCAGGCCATCGACAGACGGTCGCGGGCAAGCCGGCGTCCGACGGTGCGCCAGTAGCCGCGCGTCTTTTCGACGGGCGCCATGACGGGCAGGGCCTCTGTTGCGACCGACATCGCTCAGCTCCGCTTGATGCGAGGATCGATCGCGGCCTGTGCCAGATCGACGATCAGGTTGAGGAAGACGAAGAACAGCGCCAGCACCAGGATCGTGCCCTGCAGCAGCGGCAGGTCGCGCTGGAAGATCGCCGAATTCAGCAGGAAACCCGTTCCAGGCCAGGAGAAGACCGTCTCGATGAGGATCGATCCACCCATGAGGTAGCCGAGCTGCAGGCCCATGACGGCAATGGCCGTAGGGGCCGCGTTCTTGATGACATGGGCGAAGATGCGCCCTTCGCCGAGGCCCTTGGCACGCAACGCCTCGACGAAATCCTGGTTGAGGATGTCGCCGACAAGGGCCCGCACGGTCCGCGTGACGATGCCCATGGGAATGACGGCCATGGTAACGGCCGGCAGGATGAGGAACTGGATATGGCTCCAGTTCCAGCTCCATGCGCCGGACCCGGCGCCGACGGCCGGCAGCCATCCCAGCCGGACCGAGAAGACGATGACGAGCACCATGCCCAGCCAGTAATGCGGCACCGACACGCCGGCGATGGCGATACCGGTCGCCACCCGGTCGATGATCGTGTCGCGGAAATACCCGGCCAGAAGGCCAAGCCCGAGCCCCAGAAAGAACCCGATCAGCGCGGCGACGCCCGCCAGAAGCAGTGTGTTGCCCACGGCGCGCAGCACTTCGGCCAGCACCGGGCGGCCGGATGCGATGGAGGTGCCGAGATCGCCGCCCAGCGCATTCATGATCCACAGGCCGAATTGCACCGGCAGGGGGCGGTCGAAACCGTAGGCGACTCGCAACTGCGCCTCCAGCGCGGCGGAGGCATCCGGCGGCAGGATGGATACGAGCGGATCGCCTGGCGCGATGTGAACCAGCAGAAAGCACACGAGCGCCACGAAGAAGACGATGGGCACGACGGCGACAAGGCGCTTGACGGCATAGACGAGCATGGAGCCGGACTTCCCTGATCTGGCGAAGGGGCCCCTGCGGGGGGCCGCCTCCGCCGAACGCTTACTCGCCCATCGTCACGGGCGAGAAATCGACGAACCACGAGCGCGGCTGAACGAAGTTCTGTACGCGCGGGCTCATGGCGCGGGGGCCGACATCGTGCGCCACCCACAGGAAAGCCGCATCATCGACCGAGGCCGCATGCAGTTCGGCAAGAGCCGCGTCACGCCCTTCGGCGTCGAAGGTCGTGCGTGCCTTGTCCACCAGCGCATCGAAGTCGGGATTGTCGATGAAGCCCCAATTGTTGGATGTCGGCGGCGCCATCTCCGACTGCAGGAAGCGGACCATGGCGAAGAAGGGGTCCATTGCCGCATAGGTGACATTGATGGCGTTGGCGCCATTGGCGGACGGATCGTTGGCTCCGCGTCGCCAGTTGGTGAAGAGGGTGTTCCATTCGATCACGTCGAGTTCGACGGCGAAGTGGCATTCGGCCAATGCCTGCTGGATATATTCGTTCATCGGCAAAGGCTGCATCTGCCCGGAGCCCGAAGCCGAAGTCTGCGTCTTCACGGCAAGGGGATTTTGGGCCGAGTAGCCGGCCGCCTCCATCAGCCGGCGGCCTTCCTCCGGATCGAACCGGATTTGGAATTCCGGGTTGCCGCGCCACGGATGCCCTTCCTCGACGGTGCCGGTGGCCGGGGCCATCAGCCCGCCCAGCAGCCCGTCGCGCATGCCCTCGCGGTCGATGCACAAATTGGCCGCCTTGCGGACGTCGATGTTGTTCCACGGCGAGCCTTCGAGCCTGGAAAACTGCCACGGCCAGACATGCGGCTGCTCGTTTGCCTCGATGGTGAAGCCACGCCCCTGGATTTCGGGGATGGCGTCGGGGGCGGGCGCCTCGATCCAGTCCACCTGGTCGGCCAGAAGGGCCGCCGTGCGCGCGTTGGCCTCCGGCATGGGCAGCAGGATCATGCGCTGTGTCTTCGGCACGCGCGCTTCGTCCCAGTAGTCTTCGTTGCGGACGAGTTCCAGCCGCTCGCGGGGCACGAAATTGTCCATCTTCCACGGCCCGGTGCCGGAGGCGCCGGCGGCGAACCGCTCCCATGCCTGCGCGGCGCGGTTGTCGCCCTCCGGAAGGGCATCGTAGAGCGTTTGCCAGTGCGCAGGGCTGGCCATGAACAGATTGGACAGGTTGATGGGCAGGAAGGAATCCGGCTCCGACGTGGTCAGCTCGACCGTATACTCGTCGATGGCGCGGGCCGAGCGCAATGTCGGCATGCGCGATGCCGTCACGCCCACCTGGCTGGCGTCGAATTGCGGTGCGTCTTCGTTGAGCACCTTGTCGACGTTCCACACCACGGCGTCCGCATTGAAGGGCGATCCGTCATGGAACGTCACGCCCCGGCGCAGCGTGAACGTCCATTTGGTGGTGTCACCGTCATTGACGGCCCATTCGATGGCAAGGCCGGGAATGAGCGCCGAGGGCTCCTCGGCCTTGGACAGATCCCACATCGTGAGGGCGTCGTACATTGTAAGGCCGGTGAAGCGGTTGCCTTCGAAACCCTGATCCGGCTGGCCCAGCGTGCGCGGTATGTCGGCAGCCGTCATGCCGATCCGCAGGACGCTTTCGGTGTCCTGAGCCTGCGCAAGCGATGCAGACAGCACAAGAAACGCCGTAGAGGAAAGAAGAAATCTAATCATCGACCGTCGGAGTCCCTGTTGTTCATCGCGCAGGCGATGGGCGTGAAACATCGTTCGCTCACGGCATGGGCCGTGACCGTTGCTTTGATCTCGGTGAACTTTGCGTGAAACGCGCTTACGCAAATTCCGTAGAACGCTTCGAATGATGGCAAGTAAGCCCATCACGACAGGCGCGGTCAACCACCGATTGCGATCACATGCACGTTTGCTCAACAGTTGAATTCAATGCCTAAGAGTTAGGCATATACGCTTCGGGCAATCAGCCGCCGGCCAGGCGACGCAGCTTTCCGAGCTTGGTTTCCGCCGGCTCGTCGTAATCGAGCGTGCCGACGAAACGCCCGTTCGGCCCCATTAGGAGTACGGAGGCGGTATGGTCCATCGTGTAGCCGCCATCCTCGAGCGGCACCCGCTGAACATGGATCTTGAAGGCGTCGGCAGCGGCCTCCACCTGGGCCTGTGTGCCCGACAGGCCGATCATGCGGCCGTCGAAGGCCTGGAGATAGCGCGAGACCTGTTGCGGTCCGTCTCGTTCCCAATCGACCGACACGAAGACGAAATCGATGGCGTCGGCCTGCGGGCCGAGGTCCTTCATCAGGCCGCCGAGCTCGTACAGGGTCGTCGGGCAGATATCCGGGCAGAAGGTAAAGCCGAAGAAGATCGCGGCGGGGCGCCCCGACAGGTTCTTTTCGGTGAAGGGATTTCCGGCGGTATCGGTCAGCGTGAACGGTCCGCCGATATCGGCGACGGAGATGGAAGCGCCCGGCGTCGGCTGCCGGTCCTGTCCGCCGACCATGGCCGTGAAGGCGGCCAGCGTCGCACCGACGACGAGGCCCGCGCCGGCCAGAAGGGCGATGTGGCTCCAACGCATGTTCCATCTCCTTGTGCGGGCCGGATCGCATATTCGGGCGTGCCTGTCACCAGCGTTTACCTGCGAGGGGAAATCACTTTATGGAAGGTTGGGAGTGGATGGGGGAGTGCCGATGTTCAAGAAGATCCTGATCGCCAACCGCGGAGAGATCGCCTGCCGGGTCATCCGCACGGCGAAGCGCATGGGGATCGCCACCGTTGCCGTCCATTCGGACGCGGACCGCGACGCCGTGCATGTCCGCATGGCCGACGAGGCCGTATCCATCGGGCCGGCGCCATCGGCGCAGTCCTATCTGTCGATCGATGCCATCCTTTCCGCCATAGCCGCGACGGGGGCGGATGCGGTGCACCCCGGCTATGGCTTCCTGTCCGAGAATGCCGCCTTTGCCCGCGCGCTCGACGCCGCCGGCGTTGCCTTCGTCGGCCCGCCGGCAACGGCCATCGACGCGATGGGCGACAAGATCACCTCCAAGAAGCTGGCGGCGGAGGCCGGCGTTTCGACCGTCCCGGGGCATATGGGCCTGATCGAGACTGCGGAGGAGGCGGTCTCCATCGCCGACCGGATCGGCTACCCCGTGATGATCAAGGCGTCGGCCGGCGGAGGCGGCAAGGGCATGCGCATCGCCTGGAATGCCGAGGAAGCGCGGCAGGGCTTCGTATCCTCGCGCAGCGAGGCGCGCGGCGCCTTCGGAGACGAGCGAATCTTCATCGAGAAATTCGTGGAGCAGCCCCGACATATCGAGATCCAGGTGCTGGGCGACCGGCACGGGACGATCATCCATCTGGGCGAGCGGGAATGCTCCATCCAGCGGCGCAACCAGAAAGTCCTGGAAGAGGCACCGTCGCCATTTCTGGACGACGAAACGCGCGCCGCCATGGGGGCGCAGGCCGTGGCGCTTGCGGCGGCCGTCGGCTACCACTCCGCCGGCACGGTCGAATTCATCGTCGATGGCGCACGCAACTTCTATTTCCTGGAAATGAACACCCGCCTGCAGGTCGAGCATCCGGTGACCGAACTCGTCACCGGCCTCGACCTCGTGGAGGAGATGATCCGCATCGCCGCCGGCGAGCCGCTGCGCCACGGCCAGGGCGACATTTCCGCCAAGGGCTGGGCCATGGAGGCCCGCATCTACGCGGAAGACCCATACCGCAACTTCCTGCCGTCGATTGGCCGGCTGACGCGCTATCGCCCGCCACGCGAGGGGGTGTTGGGCGGCGTCACGGTGCGCAACGACACCGGCGTGACCGAGGGCAGCGAAATCTCCATGTACTACGACCCGATGATCGCCAAGCTCTGTACCCATGCGGCGACGCGCGCGGCGGCCATCGACGGGCTGGCCGAGGCGCTCGACGGGTTCGAGCTGGAGGGCATCGGCCACAACCTGCCCTTCCTGTCGGCTGTGACGCGTCGGGAACGGTTCCGCAGCGGCGCGCTGACCACCGGTTTCATCGTGGAGGAATTCCCGGACGGGTTCACCGGCGTCGAGCCGACTGACGAGGAGGCGCGCCGCCTTGCCGCGATCGCCGGCCTTGTCCGCAGCCGCGAAACAGCGCGTGCGGCCCGCATCACCGGCACCATCGCCCATTATGCCGCGACCGCCGAAACCGACCTCGTCGTCACCTTCGGCAACTGGCGCTTTCACCTTACGATTGGGGAAACCGTCCGGTTCGAAGATGGGCCAAACATCGGCATCGCCAGTGACTGGAAGCCGGGGGATACGCTGTCGACCTTCGTGGTCGACGGCATGGAGATGCGGGTCAAGACGAGCCTTGAGGGCGGTTCCATCCGCCTGCGCTGGCGCGGCATCGACATAAGGGCGCATGCCCGCCGTCCGCGCGTTGCGGAGCTGGCGGAGCTCATGCCGCACAAGCCCGCGCCCGATACCTCGCGCCTGTTGCTGTGCCCGATGCCCGGTGTCGTCACCGCCATCGCGGTGCGCGAGGGCGATGCCGTCGAGGCGGGCCAGGTGCTTGCCACGGTCGAGGCGATGAAGATGGAAAACGTGCTGCGGGCCGAGCGGCGCGCCGTCGTCAAGCGCATCGCCGCCGAACCCGGCGCCAGCCTGGCGGTCGACGAGCTTATCCTCGAGTTCGAGGCGTAGGCCGGTTCAGGGGCGCAGGCGGTAGCCGGTCGCGAACATGCGGTGGATGACGAGGATGCAGGCCAGCATGAAGGCGAATGTCATGCCGAGGCTGACGAAGATGTTCACGTCGGACTGGCCGAAGAAGCTCCAGCGGAAGCCGTTGATGAGGTAGACGACGGGATTGATCATCGACACGTCCTGCCAGAAGGGCGGCAGCATGCGGATGGAGTAGAAGCTGCCGCCAAGGAAGGCGAGGGGGGTGATGATGAGCAGCGGCACCAGCTGCAGCTTTTCGAACCCGTCTGCCCATATGCCGATGATGAAGCCGAACAGGCTGAAGGTGACGGCCGTCAGCACCAGGAAGAAGAGCATCAGCAGGGGATGGTCGATCCGGAGCGGCACGAACAGGAAGGCCGTGGCGAGGATGATGAGGCCGAGGATCACCGATTTGGTGGCCGCCGCCCCGACATAGCCGGCGACGATCTCGAGCGTCGAGACGGGCGCCGACATGATTTCGTAGATCGTGCCCGTGAATTTCGGGAAGTAGATGCCGAAGGCGGCGTTGGACAGGCTTTGCGTCAGGAGCGACAGCATGATGAGCCCGGGCACGATGAAGGCCCCGTAGTCGATACCGTCCACCGCGCCGATGCTGCGCCCGATGGCTGCTCCGAAGACGACGAAGTAGAGCGACGTAGAGATGACGGGGGACAGGATGCTCTGGAAGATGGTGCGCCACATGCGGGCCATCTCGAAGCGGTAGATCGCAAGGACGCCGCGCCAGTTCATGACTTGCTCCTGACGAGATCGATGAAGATGTCTTCCAGCGTACTTTGATGCGTGCGGATGTCGTGCAGGCGGATGCCTGCCCCGTCGAGTGCGGCCAGAAGCGCGGTGATGCCTGTCCTTTCGCCGCCCGTGGCATAGGCATAGGTGAGCGCCTTGCCATCGTCCGACAAGACCAGGTCGAAACCGGACAGGGCGGCGGGGACGGAGGGGAGCGGGGCCTGCAGCTCGATGATGAGCTCCTTGCGCCCGAGCTTTTCCATCAGGCGGGACTTCTCTTCCACCAGGATCAGCTCGCCGCCGCGGATGACGCCGATCCGGTCGGCCATCTCCTGCGCTTCCTCGATGTAATGCGTGGTCAGGAAGATGGTGACGCCGGAATCGCGCAGGGTGCTGACGACGCGCCACATGTCGCGGCGCAATTCCACGTCGACGCCGGCGGTCGGCTCGTCGAGGAACAGGAGCCTCGGCTCGTGCGCCAGCGCCTTGGCGATCAGCACCCTCCGCTTCATGCCGCCGGACAGGGTCATGATCTTGGAATCGCGCTTATCCCAGAGGGACAGGTCCTTCAGCACCTTCTCGACATAGGCGTCGTTGCGCTTCAGGCCGAACAGGCCGCGCGTGAAGCTGACCGTCGCCCAGACCGATTCGAAGGCATCCGCCGTCAGCTCCTGCGGCACCAGGCCGATCATCGCACGCGCGGCGCGATAGTCGGACCCGATGTCGTGGCCGCCGACGCGCACCGTGCCCTGGCTGCGGTTCGTCAAGCCGCAGATAATGCTGATCAGCGTGGTCTTGCCGGCGCCGTTGGGGCCCAGAAGCGCAAAGATCTCGCCCTGCCGGATGGCGAGGTTCACCGGTTTCAGCGCGGTAAATCCGTTGCCATAGGTCTTGGCGACATTCTCGACCGACAGGATCGGTTCCATCATAGAAGCCTTCATCGTGAGCGAGGTCTTCTACTCGATCCTGCCCGCGCTGTCGCCTCCCCCGGCGGCATCGGCCGCGAGGCTGTCCATGGGCTGCGCCGTATCGATGGATACGATCACCGACATGCCCGGCACCAGCCGTCCGGACTGCGTGTCCTGCCCGTCGAGCCGGATGCGCACGGGCATGCGCTGGGCAATCTTGGTGAAGTTGCCGGTGGCGTTGTCCGACTTCAGCACCGCGAACTCCGAGCCCGTCGCCGGCGAGAATCGCTCGACCTGCCCGTGGAAGACGCGGCCCGGATAGGCATCCACGGTAAAGTCGACGCGCTGTCCGGGCACCATGCCGCGAACCTGCGTCTCCTTGAAGTTGGCGACGATCCAGCGGTCGTCCGGCACCAGGCTGGCAAGCCCGGTGCCGGGCTGGACATACTGGCCGACCCGGACCCCGACCTCGCCCAGCGTGCCATCGGCCGGCGCGGTTATGCGGGTATGCGTCATGTCGAGCTCGGCCAGCAGGACGGCGGCCTTGGCACTGTCGACCGCCGCTTCCAGCGATTGGCGCGAGGTGATGACCGATGCCAGGTCCTGCCGGGCGACTTCCACCTGCGCCCGCGCCTGGTTCAAAGCGGCCTCGGCCTCGGCGCGGGACTTGCGGGCAAGATCGAGGTCGCTTCCGGGAGCGAATCCCTTGGCGGCCAAAGGTGCGATGCGGTTCCAGTTGGCGTCGGCCGTGTCGAAGGAAGCTTCTGCGCTCTTCTGCGCCGCCTCAGCCGCCGTTACCTTGGCCTCGGCCGAAAGGCGCTGCTGCTCGAAGCGCGACAGGGCGGCCTCCTGTCCGGACAGATTGGCGCGGGCCTGCTCCAGCTTCTGGCGGTAGGTGCCGTCGTCGATGCGGGCGATCAGCGTGCCGGCCGTCACATGCTGGAAGTCCTGCACGGGCACCTCGGCGACGATGCCGGAGAGCTGCGGGCTCATCATGGTGACGCGGCCCCGGACATAGGCGTCGTTGGTCGTCTGGACGCTGGACGCGAAGGGCGGCAGGTTCCAGGCATAAAGGATGGTCAGCACGCCGGCGATGCCGATGAGCGCGGCGACATAGGTAGCGAAGGAGCGGAAGATGCGGGGCATGTTCCAGCCTTTCAAAGAGACGGTATCGGGAACGGGGTTGCGTCGGTTGGATCAGGTTGCCGCCGGCTCTGTCGGCGGAAAGATGTGCCGGAACAGGACATGCAGCAAGAGGCAGCCGAGGCCGAAGGCGGAAAGGCCGCTGACCAGCAGGAACGCGTCGTTGTAGGCGAGGATGGTTGCCTCGCGGGTTGCCTGGGCGGACAGCGCGGCCAGCGCCCTTGCCTGCTGGATGGCCGGGTCCGGCGTCGTCGGCGCGTAGGCGGCCGCCATTCGGGCAATGCGCGCCGCAACCGTCGGGTCGCTCATGACGACGTTTTCGACCAGGGCCTGCGAGTGGAATTTCTCGCGCAGGGTGACGACGGTTCGGAAGATGGCCGAGCCGACGGCCCCTCCCAGGCTTTGCGTGGTCAGGAAGACGATCAGGAAGGACAACAGGTAGTTCATGCCCTTCTTCATCGCCGCCATGAAGCCCATGGCCAGGGCCGGCGGCAGGAACATGACACCGGCCATGGCGATCATGGACTGGCTGACCAGCATGTTTTCCGGCCGGGTCAGGTTGGTGGCGTGCGCGTCCATGAACGCTCCGACGGACAGGAGCGCCAGGGCGGCGGCATGAATGGCCGGTGCGCGCCCCGGCTTCATGACGGCCGCCGTGGCCAGGCCCGCCAGCACCGTGCTGGCCAGCATCACGACATAGAGGGCCGTCATCTGCTCGTTGCGCAGGCCGATGGCCTGGAAGAAGCCGGATGCGCCGCTGGTCTGCTCCGACAGGATCAGGCGGAACAGCAGGAGGATGCCGGCAAAATGCAGGATCTGCGGCGACAGGATCCAGCGCAGGTCCACCAGGGGGTTCGAGCGGTTCAGCTCGATCATCCCCGCAGCCGACAGGGCGGCGATGCCGACGGCCAGCGTCCAGCCGATCCAGCGCGCTTCCAGCCACCAGTCGTAAGGGCCGACCGTAGCGGTAACGGCGATGGCGCCCAGCCCGATGGCGATCAGTATATAGCTGACGAAGTCGAGCGGTTCGAATACCTGCGCGCGGGCCGGCGGATTGAGCGGCAAAAAGAAGATGGCCGCCAGCGACAGCATGGCCATCGCCATCTCGAGGCTGAACAGGCTGGCGAAGTCTCCCATGTCCGTCAGCAGGGGCGAGACGAGCCGCGCCACCGGCATCGCTATGGAGATGTTGATGACGGCGAAGGTGACGCCCATCGTCATCTTCTTCTCGGGCGGGAACGTCTCCAGCATGTAGAGGAAGGCGAGCGTCGAAAGCGGCGAGGCCGCGACGCCGGCAAAGAAGCGCACCAGCAGCGCCGACCGGAAGTCGGTGACGAAGAGATGCATGGCGCTGATCGCCACGAAGGCGACGATGGCGCATTCGGCAAAGCGCCGCAGCCCGAACTGTGCGCGGATCTTCGTCATCATCAGGGTCAGGCTGACATTGGGCGCCAGATAGGCGGCCATGAGCCAGACGGTCTCCGTGGTCGTCAGCGAGAGGCTGCCCTGCACGTTGGGCAGGTTCGACGAGATCAGGTTGAGGCCAAGGCCCTGCGTCAGGGAGATCAGCGTGGCGGCGGCGATATACAGCCCCGCATGGGCCGGATGCCGGGCCACGTAGGGCGCGGGCGCCGGAAGCGTGCGGACGGGACGGGCCGGGGCGGCGGTTTCATTCGTCATCGTCGGACGCTCCCGGGTGGGAAACGGCTTCGATGGCCCGCGCCATGCGCCGCATGACGGCCAGCGCCGCCACGATTTCGCGGTCGTCGATGTCGGACAGCACGAGGCCCCGGATGTCGTCGGACGCCGCCGACACGACGGCCGCCGCCTTGCGGCCCTCCGGCGTCAGCCGAACCACCTTTGCCCGCCGGTCGCCAGGGGAGGGCAGGCGCTCGATGAGGTCCAGCCGCTCCATTCCGTCCAGAAGGCGGACCACCGTCGCGCTCTCGAGCTGCAGTTGGCAAGCCAGTTCCGTCTGAGTCGGCATCGGGTGGCGCGCCAGTTCGGCCAGGGCGCGGGCGCGCGGATAGGTCAGCCCCTGCTCGCTGACGCGGGCGTTGAACAGGGTGCGCATGCGACGGCTCGTCTTGATGACGAGATCCGTCAGTTCGGCTCGCGAGGCATCGTCCGTTTTTTGCATGGTGGGCATATAACTAGTGCACTAACAATAAACAAGACTTACAAACTGTCGCAGGCTAGAAGGGACAGTCCCACCGGAGGCCCGCCCATGGCGAACATGCCGCGCATCACGATCACCTATTGTACCCAGTGCCAGTGGCTGCTGCGCGCCGCATGGCTGGCGCAGGAGCTGCTGTCGACCTTCGGCACGGATATCGGCGAGGTGGCCCTGGTGCCCGGCACCGGGGGCATATTCGAGATCGCCTGCGACGGCGCCCGTGTCTGGGAGCGCAAGGAGGATGGCGGCTTCCCGGAGGCGAAGGTGCTGAAGCAGCGCGTACGTGACCTGCTCGACCCGGAGCGCAGCCTTGGACACAGTGACCGGTGAGGGCGCGATGACGAAGGTGATTTCGGCCCTGATGATCGTGGCGATGGTGGTGCAGGTGATTCGGCCGCTGGGCCTGCCGGGCCTGCGTCGACGGGGCGATTTCTGGAAGATCGCGATGGCGGCGCTGTTCGTCTTCGGCGCAACGGTACTCATTCGGCCACAATAGGGGTGCAGCGTCCGTGCCGGTTCCGGGGGCATTTGAACGGCATGGCGCACTCGTGTACTGAGGCGGGCTGTTCGCAACGCAGGGGTGACATCGAAGAATGGATCGCATTCGCATTCGGGGCGGTAACGCGCTCAACGGCACGATTCCGATCTCCGGGGCCAAGAACGCCGCCCTGCCGCTGATGATCGCCTCGCTCCTGACGGACGATACGCTGACGCTGGAGAACGTCCCCCACCTTGCCGATGTGGAGCAGTTGATCCGCATTCTCGGCAATCACGGCGTCGATTATGCGGTATCGGGCAAGCGGCTGGTCCAGGACCCTTCGCAGGGACGCACGATCCACTTCACCGCGCGAACCATCGTCGATACGACGGCCCCTTACGAACTCGTGTCCAAGATGCGGGCGAGCTTCTGGGTGATCGGGCCGCTGCTGGCCCGCATGCATAAGGCGCGCGTATCGTTGCCGGGCGGGTGCGCCATCGGCACCCGGCCTGTCGACCTGTTCATCGACGGGCTTCGGGCGCTCGGCGCCGACATCGACATCGACCGGGGCTACGTCGTCGCCGAGGCCACGGGTGGCCTCGTCGGCGCGCGCTATCGCTTTCCCAAGGTGTCCGTGGGGGCAACCCACGTCCTGATGATGGCGGCGTCGCTGGCCAGGGGCGAAACCGTCATCGAGAACGCCGCGCGCGAGCCCGAGGTGGCCGACCTTGCCACCTGCCTCAACGCCATGGGCGCGCGCATCTCGGGTGCCGGAACGTCCACCATCACCATCCAGGGCGTCCAGGCCCTGTCGGGAGCACGCCATCGCGTCCTGCCGGACCGGATCGAGACGGGCACCTACGCCATCGCCGCCGCCATGGCCGGCGGCGACGTTACCTTGGCGGGTACGCGCGCTTCGTTGCTGGATTCGGCGCTGGACGCCTTGCGCCAGGCCGGCGCCGAGATCACCGAGCTGAACGACGGCATCCGCGTGCGGCGCAACGGCGCGGGCATTTCGCCGGTGGATGTGACGACCGATCCGTTCCCCGGGTTCCCGACCGATCTGCAAGCCCAGTTCATGGCTTTGATGACCCGCTCGGGCGGTGTCTCCAACATCACCGAGACGATCTTCGAAAACCGCTTCATGCATGTCCAGGAACTGGCCCGGCTTGGTGCGAAGATTTCGCTTTCGGGCCAGGTCGCCCGGGTCGAAGGCGTGCCCCGGCTTGCCGGCGCGCCGGTCATGGCGACCGATCTGCGCGCCTCCGTGTCGCTGGTGATCGCCGGTCTGGTGGCGGAAGGCGAGACGACGGTCAACCGGGTCTATCATCTCGATCGCGGCTTCGAGCGGCTCGAAGAGAAGCTCGTCGCCTGCGGCGCGGATGTGGAGCGGATTTCGGGTTGAGCCCGCTCGATCGTCCGGGCAGATCCATTCCCGCCTTGCATTTTTCTTCGTTCCGCACGATTTAGGGCGCGTGAATTTCCATAACGGGTTGGCCGCGCCGTGCGCTGCCGGCCTCGACTCGTTCCAATGGGCCGGCCCGCATCGGGCCTTCGGCCGAACCCCGATCCAAGGTCAGGACCACGCATGGCGAAAGAAGAAGTTCTCGAGTTTCCCGGGGTCGTTACCGAGCTGCTGCCGAACGCGACATTCCGCATCAAGCTCGAGAACGATCACGAAATCATCGCACACACGGCGGGACGGATGCGCAAGAACCGTATTCGCGTTCTGACGGGTGACAAGGTGCTCGTCGAGATGACCCCCTACGACCTGACCAAGGGCCGCATCACCTATCGCTTCAAGTAAGCCGGGCACGCGTCGCATGGCCCAGTCGCAGCATCTGATTCTCGCTTCGGCCTCGCCGCGCCGGCTCGAACTGCTGCAGCAGGTCGGCCTGGAGCCTGAACGGCTGTTGCCTGCCGACATCGACGAGACGCAGCAGGGGTCCGAGCATCCGCGCTCGCTGGCCAAGCGGCTGAGCCAGGGCAAGGCCGAAGCCGCCGTTGCCGTGCTGGAGCGCCTGCAGGAGCGGACCGACCGCTTTGTGCTGGCTGCCGACACGGTCGTCTGCGTCGGGCGCCAGGTCATGCCCAAGGCCGAATTGATCGAGGATGCGCATGCGAATCTGCGGATCCTGTCTGGCCGCACCCACCGCGTATACACCGGCGTCTGCGTCATCGGGCCTTCCGGGCGGCTTCGCCAGCGTCTGGTGGAGACGCGGGTCCGCTTCAAGCGTCTGACGCGCGAAGACATGGACCGCTATCTCGCCAGCGGGGAGTGGCGCGGCAAGGCGGGTGGCTACGCGATCCAGGGGCTGGCAGGTGGTTTCGTCGTGCGTCTGGTGGGAAGCTACAGCAATGTGGTTGGCCTTCCGCTCTACGAAACGCTGGCGCTGCTGCAGGGCGAGGGCTTCCGGCAGGGCATGGCGGCGGCGCAATGACCGGCGCCGTAACACCGCTGCGGCCCCGGCGCGCCTGCCCGGAATGCGGAAGGCCCTCGGATCGCGCCACCTATCCGTTCTGTTCGCCGCGCTGCAAATCGGTGGACCTCAACCGCTGGCTGACCGGCGCCTACGTCATACCGGGTGTCGAGGACGAAGTGCCCGACAAGGAAGACGAGGCCTGAAGGGCTTGCCCGTCAGCGCAGCACCGCCGGCAAGACGCGGGCATCGCGCCCGGACGCGATCCGGACGGGAGAATCGCCCTCCACGCGAACCCATCGGCCCGGATCGGCCGAATCCTGACGCTTGAGGTAGGTGTAGGGCGTATCGCCCCAGCTCCGCACCCGCGCGTCCAGATTGTCCAGGACGAAATCGCCGGCGCGCGTCGTCAGCGTCAGCACCGCGTGGCCTTCGCCGTTCGGCTTGCGCACGACGGTCATCAAAAGGTTGCTCGCCGGCAGGCCGGCCTCCACCAGCCGTTCCCGTTTCAGCAAGGCGTAATCCTCGCAGTCTCCGCGGCCCACCGGCAGGCTCCAGTATTCTTCCTGTCCGTGCATGGCCCAGTCGGACGCCGGTTCGATATCGGCATTGACCTGCCGGTTGATGCCGGCGACGAGATGCAGAAGGCCGGGCGACAGCGCCAGCGGGCCCGCTACCGGATGCGCATGCGGCCGACACTCCTGCGGTAGGCGCCTGCACAGGTCGAAATGGCCGATCGGTTGCGATGTGGGGCCGCCGAGCGGCATGAAGAGGGGCCTGGCCTGTGCCGGCAATATCGCACCCGCACACAGTGTCGATGCGATCGCAATCGCAAGGAGCGCACGCAACCTGCCCATGGAAACCGATCCCCTCGTCGTCCCCGAACCCTCGATGGAATGGTCGGACCGGGGGCGGGGAAGGTCAATGTCCCCGTTGGCGGGAGGGCCCCGGCCGGGGCGCAGGATAGACAGGCGACGGGGGTATTTCCGGCTGAGCAGGTGCAATACTACGAGCTCCGTCAATGCTGTAGAAAGCGCGGCGATCCAAGCGGTTCGGCGCGATCGGTGCAGCAGTTTGACGGACCCGGTGTCCTTAATGTGACATTAACGCCACGTGGGGATGAAATTTTACCCGCTCGCCTTGCCCGCGGCCAGATCCAGGACAGCGGCATCCATTTGGCGAAGGTCTTCCTCACGCGAAAGGCGATGATCTCCGTCGGCGACGAGCGTCAGCGTGACGCCGTCTCCGGGAAGATGCGAGACAAGCTCCAGCGCATGCGCATAGGGCACGTCCGGATCCCGCATCCCCTGGATGATGTGCACCGGGCATCCCGTCTCCACGGGGCCGTCCAGGACGCACTGTGACAGACCGTCGTCCAGAAGCCGCTTCGTGTAGACCGTGGGTTCGGGCGCGTAGGCAGAGGCGCGCTCGATATAGCCCTGGCGGGCGAGGTCGCGGCATTCGGCAGCGGTGAGGGACGGTTCCACGAGCCGCTTGGTGAAGTCGGGCGCGGGTGCCAGCAGGAGCATTCCGGCCATGCGCGCGCGCATCCGCCGCGCCAGAAGCAGTGCGATCCAGCCACCCATGGACGATCCGACCAGCAACAGCGGACCGGCCGTCTTTGCCGACACGATGTCGTCGGCGTCGTTCAGCCAGTCCGATATGGTCAGGTCGGTGAACGTCCCGGACGATTCGCCATGGCCGCGATAATCGAAGCGCAGGAAGCCGAGGCCCGCTTTGGCGCATGTTGCCGACAGGCGCTCGGCCTTGGTGCCGCGCATATCGGAACGATAGCCGCCGAGGAACACGACCGTCGGCGCCAGGCCGGCCTGCCCAAGCCAGGCGAGCCGCTTGCCTTCGGCCGCGGAGGGCGTGAAGAAATCAGCGTTCGGCTGTGACTGCATCCGGCTGCTCCCTGTCTGTCTTCATGCAAATCGTACGCTAAATGGGTGAAACTCGCCGGGCGACGTGCTATATCGAAAAGGTGATCGGCCCAGGGCCGGCGCTGCCGAAAGGCGAGCCGCCAGCCGGGGCCGGGTTGCGTGCGTTGTCGCGCAACTTCGCATCTGTCGTCAACAACAGGAGTGAACGACCATTCGCAGACCGTTTCGTGCCCCGCCCGCCCAGAAGGAAGGACCGCGCTCCAACCGGGAAATTCGTGTTCCGCAGATTCAGCTGATCGACGCTGACGGCCAGAACCGCGGTCCGACGCCGACTGCCGAGGCCCTTGCCATGGCGGAAGAGGCCGGACTGGATCTCGTCGAGATCGTCCCCACCGCCAATCCGCCCGTGTGCAAGATCCTCGATCTGGGCAAGCTCAAATACGAGAATCAGAAGAAGGCCGCCGAGGCGCGCAAGCGCCAGAAGGTCATCGAGGTCAAAGAGATCAAGATGCGGCCGAACATCGACGATCATGACTACGAGACCAAGATGAAGGCCGTTCGCCGCTTCTTCGACGAAGGCGACAAGGTCAAGGTGACGCTGCGCTTCCGTGGCCGCGAGATGGCACACCAGGAACTCGGTATGCAGCTGTTGAACCGCGTCCGCGAGGAAACCGCCGAAATCTCCAAGGTCGAAGCCGAGCCCAAGCTCGAAGGCCGTCAGATGATGATGGTTCTGGCGCCGCGCGGCTGACGCGCGCGCCGACCCCGGCCACGGCGAGCCTCCGCGAATGCGGGCTTGCCATGCCGGGGACGACAGACTATAAGCCCCAGCGTTCAATTGAGAGCCGTCCGGCAGGGCATGCCGTGGCGGCTCCAAATGCTTGGCGACACGTTCGGTAAGGCCGAACGGCGGTCCTTCAAGGTCCGCCGCCGTCGCCGCATCCATCAAGGAGAGCAAAATGCCCAAGATGAAGACCAAATCGAGCGCCAAGAAGCGCTTCCGCATGACGGCAACCGGCAAGGTCAAGGCCCAGCCCGCCGGCAAGCGCCACGGCATGATCAAACGCTCCAACGACTTCATCCGCGATGCGCGCGGAACGATGATCCTGTCCAAGCCGGACGAGCGCATCGTCAAGACCTACATGCCCTACGACCGCTGAGCGGGTCGGGACACCTCAAGGTTTAGAGATTCAGGAGCGATATCATGGCACGTGTCAAAAGAGGCGTTACCTCGCACGCCAAGCACAAGAAGGTTCTGAAGGCCGCCAAGGGCTTTTACGGACGCCGCAAGAACACCATCCGCGCCGCCAAGGCCGCCGTCGACCGCGCCAAGCAGTATGCGACGCGCGACCGCCGCGTTAAGAAGCGCAACTTCCGCGCCCTTTGGATCCAGCGCATCAACGCCGGCGTCCGCGAGCATGGGCTGACCTACGCCCGCTTCATGGACGGCCTCACCAAGGCCGGCATCGAAGTCGACCGCAAGGTGCTGTCCGACATCGCCATCCACGAGCCGGAGGCCTTCGCGGTCCTGGTCGAGCAGGCGAAGTCGGCTCTTGCCTACCTCAAGGACAACAACGACAACGCCTATGAGCGCGCTGTCGGCGAAAAGCGCGCTGCCTGACGCAAGGCGCACTGCCGGGCCGGCCCCGGCAGTATCGGGACAGCCCGAACCGTTAAAAACGACAAGGCCCGCCGCGCATGCCGCGTGCGGGCCTTGTCGCGTTCGCATGCTTTGTGCTTGAAGCTCATGACATCGAAGAAACAGGCGGGGAGCGCGCCGCATGCGATGCGGCGCGACGGACCCGGCAGGGGGATCATGCAGGACATGACCATGGCGAGCGATCTTGCGGCCATCGAGGCGCGCACCCTCTCGCAGATCGAGGCGGCGACGAGCGAAGCCGCGCTGGAAGACGTGCGGCTGGCCGCGCTGGGCAAGAAGGGCGAAATCTCCGAGCTCCTGAAGGGCCTCGGCCGGATGACGCCGGATGAGCGGCGCGAAGCCGGGCCTGCGCTCAACGGCCTGCGGGACCGGGTGCAGCAGGCTTTGGCCCAGCGAAAGGAAGCCCTGGCCGATGCGGCGATCGAGGCGAGGCTGGCGGCGGAAGCCGTAGACGTCACGCTGCCGCTGCGGCCCTCTTCCCTGGCGGCGGGGCGGCTGCATCCGCTGAGCCAGGTGGTGGACGAGATCACCGCGATCTTCTCCGACATGGGCTTCGCCATCGCCGAAGGGCCGGATGTCGAGACCGACTACTACAACTTCACCGCGCTGAATTTCCCGGAAGGGCACCCCGCGCGCGAGATGCACGACACGTTCTTCTTCCGCCCGGGCGCGGACGGGACGCGCAAGGTGCTGCGCACCCATACCTCGCCGGTGCAGGTGCGCACGATGGAAAGCCAGAAGCCGCCCATCCGCATCGTCATTCCCGGCAAGACCTACCGGCAGGATTCGGACGCGACGCACTCGCCGATGTTCCATCAGCTCGAAGGTCTGGTGATCGACCGCAAGGCCAACATCGCCAACATGATGTGGGTCCTTGAAGAGTTCTGTCGCGCCTTCTTCGAGGTGCCGACGGTGAAGATGCGTTTTCGGCCGAGCTTCTTTCCCTTCACCGAACCGTCGATGGAAGTGGATATCCAGTGCGACCGCTCGCGTCCCGGCGAGGTCCGCTTCGGCGAAGGCACGGACTGGATGGAGATTCTCGGCTGCGGCATGGTGCATCCCAACGTGCTGCGCCTCAGCGGGCTCGATCCGGACGAGTTCCAGGGCTTCGCCTGGGGCATGGGCATCGACCGGATCGCCATGCTGAAATACGGCATGCCGGATCTGCGCGCCTTCTTCGACGCGGATGTCCGGTGGCTCGAGCATTATGGCTTCCGGCCGCTGGATATTCCGACACTGTTCGGCGGGCTGAGCAGCAACTGATACCGAAGAGGCGATGGCGATGAAGATGATGATCCTGGAATGCATCGCGGTTCTGGCCGGCGCCGTCCTCGGCACGGTGCTGACGGGGCTCCTGGCCTGGCTGTTTGCCGGCACGCCCTTCGCGGTGGCCGTCGCCTCGCTCGGTGCCTATGTGCTCGGCCTCGTCACCGTCGCCCTATTCGCCTTCCTGTACCATCAACTGGATCGAACGCCTGCGGCGCTGGCAAGCCTTGCCGTGGGCGTCGTCCTGCCGACGCTGGTCGACCGCTTCGTGCTGGGCGATACGCTGGGCTGGACGACGATCATCCTGCTCAACCTCGTCTTCGCCGTGCTGGCGCTGTCGATCTACCGCTTCGTGCATGCCAATGCCGCAAGCCGGCAGGCGGCGCGCGGCGTGGCCCGCCGGCTCGACTGAACCCATCCTTTCTTTTCCGATACGATCGCGATCTTTGATATGAAGTTCACCCTGTCCTGGCTGAAGGACCATCTCGACACCGAGGCGGGCCTTGGCGAAATCACCGAACGCCTGACCGCCATCGGCCTTGAGGTCGAGCATGTCGACGACGGGGCCGCCTTCCGCCCCTTCACCATCGCGCGCGTCTTGACGGCGCAGCCGCATCCGGACGCCGACAAGCTGCGCGTGCTCAGCGTCGACGCGGGACCGGACGTCAACGGCGGCAAGCCGCTGCAGATCGTCTGCGGCGCCCCCAACGCGGTGGCCGGCCTTGTCGGCGTGCTGGCGCTGCCCGGCACCTATGTTCCGGGCATCGACACGACCCTGGGCGTCGGCAAGATCCGCGGCGTCGAAAGCTTCGGCATGATGTGCTCGGAGCGCGAGCTGGAACTCTCGGACGAGCATAACGGCATCATCAGCCTGCCCTCCGACGCGCCTGTCGGCATGGCCTTCGCCGACTATGCCGGCCTGTCCGACCCGGTGATCGAGATCAACCTGACGCCCAACCGGCCGGACGCCACCAGCATCCACGGCATCGCGCGGGACCTTGCAGCCTCCGGCCTCGGCCGGTTGAAGGACGCCGCCGTCGACCGGATCGAGGGTTCCGGCGCGTGCCCGGTGTCGGTCGACGTGCAAAGCCCCACCTGCACGGGTTTCGCCCTGCGCCTGGTGCGGGGCGTCACCAACGGTCCCTCGCCGGAGTGGATGCAGAAGCGGCTGCGCGCCATCGGCCTGCGCCCGATCAATGCGTTGGTGGATATCACCAACTACCTGACGTTCGATCGCGGGCGCCCGCTGCACGTCTTCGATGCGGCCAAGGTTTCCGGGTCGCTCACCGTGCGGCAGGGCCGCTCGGGCGAGGAAATCCTGGCACTCGACGGCCGCATTTATGCGCTGGACGAGAGCGTCTGCGTGATCGCCGACGACAAGGGTCCGGAATCCATCGGCGGCATCATGGGGGGCGAGCACTCCGGCTGCGACGAGGGCACCATTGACGTGCTGGTGGAATCCGCCCTCTGGCGTCCCCTGGACATCGCGCGCACGGGCCGCGCGCTCGGGATCGTGACGGACGCGCGCTATCGCTTCGAGCGCGGCGTCGATCCGGCCTTCATGGAGCCGGGACTGGACCTTGCCACCCGCATGATCCTCGATCTGTGCGGTGGCGAGGCCAGCGAGCGGGTCGTCGTGCCGCACCGGGCCGACGCGCCCGGGCAAATCCGTCTGCCCTTCACCGAGGTGAAGAGACTGACCAGCCTGGATATCGCACCCGATCGCCAGGTCGAGTTGCTGGAGCGGCTGGGTTTCGCCGTGACGGCCCGCGACGCGGAGGGCGCCGACGTCATCGCGCCGAGCTGGCGCCCGGATGTCGAAGGCAAGGCCGACCTGGTGGAAGAGGTCATGCGCCTTACGGGCGTGGATGCGATCACCCCGCAGCCGCTGCCTCGCGAAGGGGCCGTGGCAGGCCGCGTCCTGACGACGGCGCAGCTGCGCGATCGGCTGGCCAGGCGTGCTCTTGCCGCGCGCGGCATGCTGGAAACGGTCACCTATGCGTTCATCCCGCACGAGGAGGCCGTGGCCTTCGGTGGCGGCGCCCCGGAACTGCAGCTCGAAAACCCCATCGCCGCGGAACTGACCGACATGCGGCCCTCGCTTCTGCCCAGTCTGCTGGCGGCGGGCGGGCGCAATGCGGCGCGGGGCTACGGCGATGTGGCGCTGTTCGAGGTTTCCCATGTCTACCACGACGATACGCCCGCCGGGCAGTTGCGCGTCGCGGCGGGATTGCGGCGCGGCACCGCCGCGCCGGCGGGAGCGGGACGCAACTGGGCCGGCAACGCCGCCCCGGTTTCGGTGTTCGACGCCAAGGCCGACGCCATCGCCGTGCTGGAGGCGGCCGGCGTACCCACCGATCGGCTGCAGGTGGAGGCGGGCGCCAGCGCCTGGTATCATCCCGGCCGCTCCGGCCGCCTGAAGCTTGGACCCAAGGTGACGCTGGCCGAGTTCGGCGAGTTTCATCCGCGTGTCCTGAAGAAGATGCGCCTGTCGGGCGCCCATTGCGGGTTCGAGGTGTTCCTCGGCGCGCTGCCGGAGGGCAAGCGCAAGGCCACCCGGACAAAGCCGGTGCTGGAGCTTTCCCCGTTCCAGCCGGTGCGGCGCGACTTCGCCTTCGTGGTGGACGAGGCGGTGGAGGCGCTGAAACTCGTACGGGCTGCCGAAGGCGCCGAACGCAAGCTCGTGTCGTCGGTCAGCGTTTTCGACGTCTTTACCGGTGCGTCGCTTGGCGAAGGACGCAAATCCATCGCCATCGAAGTCACGTTGAAGCCGGCCGAGCGAACCTTGACCGACGAGGATCTGGAAGCGGTATCGCAGAAGATCGTGGCAGCGGTGGCCAAGGCGACCGGCGGCACGCTGCGCGCCTGACGACATCGCAATGTTGTGCGGGCAAGCTCCGCGCATCCTTGCAGGGCCACACTTGGCGGCTCATGATGCGGAGGTGATCATGAACTGCTCCCTCGCGTCGCTCGGCGTCGCTTTGCTGGTGGCCCTTGCAGGTCCGGCCGTCGCCGCGCCGGCAGCCAAGGACCTGTTCGGCGCTCGCACGCAGCCGGCAGCCATGCCCAGCCGCAGCATCGGCTTCTATGCCAAGGGTTGCCTGGCGGGCGCGGTGGCGATGCCGAAGGACGGGCCGACCTGGCAGATGACGCGGCCGTCGCGTAATCGGGCCTGGGGCAATCCGGCAATGATTTCGCTGCTGCAGCGCCTATCCGCCGAGGCGGCCGAAAAGGATGGGTGGCGCGGGTTCCTGATCGGGGATATCGCCCAGCCGCGCGGTGGGCCGATGTCGTCGGGCCACGCATCGCACCAGATCGGCCTCGACGCCGATGTCTACCTGACGCCGATGCCGCAGCGCCGCCTGAGCGATGCAGAGCGCGACAGCCTCGATCCGCAAAGCCTCATCGACCCGAAGACCCTCCATGTGGACGACAGCCGGTGGCGGCCCGAACATCTGAAGCTCCTGCGCCGCGTTGCCGGCGCGCCGGAGGTGCAGCGGGTCTTCGTTCATCCGGGCATCAAACAGAAGCTCTGCCAGACGGCCGGGCGCGACCGCGCCTGGCTGGCCAAGGTGCGCCCCACCTACGGGCACGATTACCACTTCCATATCCGTATGTTCTGCCCGCCGGGGGAGAATGCCTGCGAAAAGCAGGCGCCCGTGGGCCGGGACGACGGTTGCAACGATCTGGACTGGTGGTTCGACGTCGCGCTGCAGCCGCCACCGCCCGATGCCCCGCCCTATAAGCCGAAGCCGCCCCTGGCGATGGCCGATCTGCCGCGCGCCTGCGCCGCCGTGCTGGATGGCGGCGCCGGCACCGCTTCGGCGTCGGTCGCGCGCGGTCCTGTCGCCATACCCACGCAACGCCCGTCACAGTGACGCGATAGTCGTCTGTCAACCAATCGCCCTTACGCCCATATGATCTTCAATCGATTTAGGCCCCCTGCATATGACCCCGACCCTCACTAGCGCCGAAGCGCTGCGCTTCCCGATCCTCCTGGCCGACATCGGCGGCACGAACGCGCGCTTTGCGCTTCTGGTCGATGCCTATGCCGAGCCGAAGCTGTTCCCCGTGGTCAAGACGGCGGACTATCCCAACATCGACCACGCCATCCAGGCCGCCGTGCTGGACAAGACCTCCGTGCAGCCCAACTCGGCGGTGCTGGCCATCGCCGGGCCGATCGACGGCGACGAGATCGACCTGACCAACAGCCCGTGGATCGTGCGTCCCAAGGTGCTGATGCGCGACCTCGGATTTGAGGAAATCGTGGTGATGAACGATTTCGAGGCGCAGGCCCTGGCCGTCTCGGCCCTGCCGGAAACCGGCCGCAAGCAGATCGGCGGCGGCGTGGCACGGGAGGGGGCCAGCCGCGCCGTGCTTGGCCCCGGAACCGGGCTCGGCGTCGCCGGCCTCGTCCGCGCCCGGCGCATGTGGATTCCCGTCGCCGGCGAGGGCGGGCATATCGACCTTGGCCCGCGAACCGCGCGCGACCTCGAGATATGGCCGCATCTCGACCGCATCGAAGGGCGCGTTTCCGCCGAGGAGGTGCTGAGCGGCCGGGGTCTCGTCAATCTCTACAAGGCCATCTGCACGGCCGATGGGAAGGAGCGCAGGCACGCCGACCCGGCCGACGTCACGGAGGCGGCCGCCCGCGGCGAGGCCGAGGCGCTGGAAGCGGTACGCCTGTTTGCCACATGCCTCGGCCGCGTCGCGGGCGACCTTGCCCTCATCTTCATGGCGCGGGGCGGCGTCTACATCGCCGGCGGGATCTTCCAGCGCATCGTGCCCCTGATCGAGCCCGAACTGGTGCGCGCCGCCTTCGAGGACAAGGCGCCGCATTCCGCCCTCCTGCGCGATATGCCGCTATTTGCGGTGACGGAAACGATGGCGGCCCTGGTCGGCATGGCGGCCTATGCGCGCAATCCGCGCTTCTTCGGCCTGGAAACCAGCGGGCGGCGCTGGGCCGCCTGACCGGGCGGATAGATGCCCGGATTTTTACATCGCCGCACTGTTCGACGCCGAAGCGTTTCCGCTTCGGCTGGAAATGCATTAAAGCGAGCGGCACGATGAACGGGACGAGCCGGCCGTGAGTAGACAGAAGAACCTTTCGCTGGCCGACGGGCAGGAAAGGGGCGAGGCATACAAGTTGCTGCGGCGCATCCTCGCCGAAAACGGGCGCTCGCACGTCAGGGGCTATGCGATCGCCATCGTGTGCCTGATCCTCGTGGCGCTGTCGACGGCCTTCCTGGCCTGGATCATGCGGAGCGTGATCGACGAGATCTTCGTCGAGCGCAACCGAGCCCTGCTGTTGACGCTGCCGCTTGCCGTCTTCGCGGCCTTCCTGATCCGCGGCGTTGCCAGCTATATCCAGGGCGTGATCCTGGCCCGCATCGGCAATGACATCGTCGCGCGCTACCAGAAGCGCCTGTTCACCCACCTTACCGAGCTGTCGGTCGACTTTTTCGGCGAGACGCGTTCGGCCCAGCTCGCGGCGCGCATCAGCCAGAACGTGACGGGTGTCCGCGATACGCTGAACCTCACCGTCACGTCGCTGGCCCGCGATCTCCTTACCCTTGTCTTCCTGATCGGGGTGATGATCTGGCAGGACCCCGTCCTGTCGGGGATCGCCCTTCTGGCGGGGCCGCCGGTTGCCATCATGATCGGGCGCCTGTCGCGCAAGCTGAGGCGGGCCACCCGCCAGTCCATCGACCTCAATGCCCAGGTGGTCGGCTCCATGCAGGAGGCGGCGCAGGGAATCCAGGTGGTCAAGGCGTTCACCATGGAAGAGGCGCTGCGCCGGCGCACGGACCGGTTGGTCGAGGCGGCGGAGGAGCGCGCCAACCGCATCGCCGCCATTACCGAACGCTCGGGCCCCATCATGGAAACCATCGCCGGCCTTGCCGTCGCGGGCGTCATCGGCTGGTCCGGATACCGCGCCATCGTCTACGGCCATTCGCCGGGCGCGATGTTCGCCTTCATCACCGCGCTTCTCCTGGCCTACGACCCGGCCCGCCGGCTGGCACGGCTGCAGGTGGAGATGGAGCGCGCGCTGGTCAATGCGCGCATGATCTACGAAATCCTCGACCTCAAGCCTCGCAAGCCGGATGCGCCGGGCGCGCCCGACCTGAAGGTCAGTGGCGGCGAAATCCGCTTCGAGAATGTCAGCTTCGCCTATTCTGCCGGCGAGCCCGTGCTGCGTCAGGTGGACTTTACCGCCCCGGCCGGCCGCACGACGGCCATCATCGGCGCATCGGGCGGTGGCAAATCCACCATCCTCTCGCTGATCGAGCGCTTCTATGAGCCGTCTTCGGGCCGGATCACGATCGACGGGCAGGACATTTCCGGCGTCAGCAAGCGGTCGCTGCGGGCGCAGGTATCCTATGTGCCGCAGCAGGCCGTGCTGTTCGAGGGCACCATCCGCGACAATCTGCGCTACGGTCGTCTCGATGCCACGGACGAAGAGATCGAGGCTGCCGCGCGCATGGCGCAGGCAGAGGAGTTCATCCTGGCCCAGCCCCTCGGCTACGATACGCCGGTGGGCGAGAACGGAATGACGCTTTCGGGCGGGCAGCGGCAGCGTCTGTCCATTGCCCGGGCGCTCGTGCGCGGGGCCCCGATCCTCATCCTGGACGAAGCGACGTCGGCGCTCGATACCCAGTCGGAGACGCTGGTCCAGCGCGCCTTGACCGAGATCATGCGTGAGAAGACCGTGCTGGTGGTGGCGCATCGCCTGTCGACCATCGTCGGCGCGGACCAGATCCTGGTGGTCGAAAACGGCCGCGTCGCGGAAAGCGGCACCCATTCCGACCTTGTTGCCCGGGGTGGCAGCCTGTATGCGAAGTTCCACAGCCTGCAGGCGGCCGGCGAGATCGGCCTGTCCGGACGCAGGGAGTAGCCATGTCGACGATGCGGGAGAGTAACGGATGAGACTCGTCGTTCTGGGGGCGGCCGGACGGATGGGCAGGAACCTCGTCCGTATCATCGAGGAGACGCCGGGCGTCACGCTGGCTGCCGCCATCGAGCGCAAGGGCTCTCCCGTGCTGGGGCACGATGCCGGCGAACTTGCCGGCCTCGGCGAGATCGGAACAATCGTCACCGATGCACTGGAGCCCGTCCTGGCGGATACCGACGGGATCCTGGACTTCACAGCCCCGGCCTATTCTATCGCCGTCGCGGAACTGGCGGCGCAGCACGGGCTTGTGCACATCATCGGCACGACCGGCTTTTCCGCTCAGGACGACGCCGCGGTGGCACAGGCTGCCGCATCGGGCGCGCGGATCGTCAAATCCGGCAATATGAGCCTCGGCGTCAACATGCTGGCGGCCCTTGTGGAGCGCGCGGCGCAGGCATTGGGCGCCGATGGGTTCGACATCGAGATCGCCGAGATGCATCACCGTCACAAGGTGGACGCGCCGTCCGGCACGGCGCTGCTTCTGGGCGAGGCCGCCGCCGCGGGGCGCGCGACTGCCCTTTCCGACGCCTCCGTGCGCGTGCGCGACGGTCATACCGGCCCACGGCCCACCGGCGCCATCGGTTTCGCCACGCTGCGCGGCGGTTCCGTGATCGGCGACCACTCGGTCATCTTCGCGGGGGAGGGCGAGCGCATCGAACTGGTGCACCGCGCCGACGACCGCGCAATCTACGCGCGTGGCGCCGTGAAGGCGGCGCTTTGGGCAGGCGGGCAGGCGCCCGGCCTGTATTCCATGCGTGACGTTCTTTCGATCTGACATTCAACGGAGTGCACATGGTGCGGACCCTCGTTCTCGTAAGACACGGCCAGAGTGACTGGAACCTCAAGAACCTGTTCACCGGCTGGCGCGACCCGGACCTCACCGAGAAGGGCGTGGAAGAAGCAAAGGCCGCCGGCGAGCGGTTGAAGGCGGCCGGCCTCGTCTTCGACCGGGCTTTCACCAGCAACCTGTCGCGCGCGCAGCGCACGCTGTCGCTTCTTCAGGGGACGCTTGGCCAGGCCGAGATCCCGACGGAGCGCAGCGAGGCCCTGAACGAGCGCGACTATGGCGATCTTTCCGGGCTCAACAAGGATGATGCGCGGGCGAAATGGGGCGAGGAGCAGGTCCATGTCTGGCGCCGTTCCTACGATGTGCCGCCACCGGGCGGCGAAAGCCTCAAGGATACCGGCGCGCGGGTCTGGCCTTACTATATCCACACCATACAGCCGCAGGTGCTGGGTGGCGGCAACGTCATCGTGGCGGCGCACGGCAACTCGTTGCGCGCGCTGGTGATGGCACTGGAAGGCCTGTCGCCGGACGAGATCGTCAACGCGGAAATCGCGACCGGCGTACCCATCGTCTACAAGCTGAACGCCGATTCCTCGGTGGCGTCGAAGGACGTGCTGGACGCCTGAGCCGGATTCAGCCGCGCCGGGCCGTCGCCAGGGCGCGGCCGAACTCGGCGGCGAAGGTTTCCCGGTCGTCCGGGTTCAGGAAGGAGCCGATCTCGGTGGCGCGCCCATTGCCGGAAACGGCCATCCGCGTGACACCGAATTCGTGGTGACGCTGCACGTCGAACCGGGCCCAGAACGGGTTGTAATTGTCTTCGCGGACATCGCCGCGGGGCGAGGTCTTGCGGATCGTGAGGCGCGTGCGCGATACGCTGACTTCCTCCCGCGCGCGGGCGGCGCGGTAGTTGGCGCGGAAGGCGATCCACAGTGCGAGCACATCGAGGCCGAAGAAGCCGAAGATGGGCCAGGCGCCCTTGGATAGAAAAACCAGTCCGGTCAGGAGGCTGATGCCGCCGAAGCCGGCCATGACGACGGTGAATCCCTTGCGCCCCAACGAGCGATAGGGCGTCAACAGCGCGTGGAAAAGCGGCCGCTCGTTGGGGTTTTCGCTTTCCTCGTCCGGCATCCTCGGTTCACCTGTCGGGCAGACTGAGAAAGCAGGATACACCATGGCGCCGACAGCGCGAAAGAGGGCGCCCCGTGCGCCGAAAATCCCGTACAGCCCGGCGGAGATCGGCGAGATCTTCCGCAGATTCGCCGTGCAGCGGCCCGAGCCGCAGCCGGAACTCGAGCATACGAACCCCTTTACCCTGCTTGTCGCGGTCGTGCTTTCGGCGCAAGCCACCGATGCCGGCGTCAACCGGGTAACGCGCGGATTGTTTGCCAGGGCGGACAATGCGGCCGATATGGCAGCCCTTGGCGAGGACGCCATCCGGGAGGAAATCCGCACGATCGGCCTGTTCCGCAACAAGGCACGCAATGTCTGGCTGCTATCGAAATCGCTGGTGGAAAACCACGGCGGGCAGGTGCCCGATACGCGCGAAGCGCTGGAAGCCTTGCCCGGCGTCGGCCGCAAGACGGCCAACGTGGTCCTGAATACGGCCTTCGGCAAGGAGACGCTGGCCGTCGACACCCACATCTTCCGGATCGGCAACCGGCTTCGGATCGCGCCGGGCAAGACGCCGGAAGAGGTCGAGCGCAATTTCCTGCGCATCATCCCGGATGGTTATCTGCGACACGCCCACCACTGGCTGATCCTGCATGGGCGCTATGTCTGCAAGGCGCGCAAGCCCGATTGCCCGGCCTGCATCATCGCCGACCTGTGCAAGGCCGAGGTAAAGACCACCGACGTGCCGGCCCCGCTGATACGGTTGGAGACACGCCCTGCCGGAGAGCAGCCGCGTCCGCCGGTGACGGCGGTCGGCTAGATAACCGGGCCGGGTTGGGGAACACCGCCTTCGCGCCGGGATAGTTTCTGGTGCAGATGCACCATCATCGCGGCGGCAAAGAGCGGCGTGAGCAGGTTGACAATGGGAATTGCAAGGCACGCGGCAATGACCAGGCCGGCAATGAAGATACGCCCGCCGTTACGGTTGCGCATGGCGGCTGCCTGGTCTTCCGAGCGGTATCTGAGGGACGCGAACTGGAAATATTCGCGGCCGAGCAGGTAGCCGTTGACCACGAAGAAAGCGCCGACATTGACCAGCGGCACCCACAGCAGCGCGAAGGCGATGAGGTTGCCAAGGATGACGATGCCGAAGAACTTGACGGACAGGACCATGCCGCGCACCAACGGCAAGGCGCGGCCCTCCGGCTGGTCTGCATAATCCTTTCTTTCCACCGCCTCGGCGACGTCGTCGAGGAACAGTCCGGCGATGATGGCGCTGACGGGCGCGATCAGAAAGGCCATCAGGACTGCCAGGACGATACCCGCCGCGATGCCGGCGAAGGCGCCGGCATTGTCGATCCAGGCCGGCATGTCCGGCGCGAAGTCGGCGAAGAACGGAATGGCCACCGCCGCGAACAGCCACCGCACGCCGAACCACAGTGCCACCAGCACCACGGCCGTCAGGCCGAGCACCTTCCACAGGGTCGAGCGGAACGGCGGCGAGACGATGTCGCGCAGGGCAAGGCGGGCGGAGGAAAGTATCATATGCGACAGTACCTCGGTCAGATCGTCAGCGGTCCGGTGACTCCGTCCTGTATATAGAGTGCCGTGCCGGCGGATGCATTGCGTACGATGTGGTACATGACGCCGTCCAGGGTTGCGTCGCCGCCGCTGCTCCAACCCAGTTGGGATGCCAGCTCCACTCGGTCGCCCGCGTTTCCGTTTATGACCATCTGATGGTCGTGAACCGTAGCGGCAAGGCCCGTCCACCCGTTGCCCGCGTTGAAGACGTTGGCCGAGGACAGGTCGATGATGTCCTCTATGGATATCTTCAACCGGTTGTCGCCCGAGCCGGTCAGGTCGACGCGCTCGATGCCGGACAGTCGTCCGGCTCCGTGCTCGAGGCCTATGCCGGGGTTTTGGAGGGCCGTGAGGTCGAGAACGATTCCGCTGCCGACGATCTTGAGCGTGTCCACCCCGCTGCCGCCATCCAGATGCGAGATCCGGCCGTTCACGGCGCCGGCGAGGCCCTCCAGCAGGAAATCGATGCCGATGACGAGCGTATCGTCTCCGGCCCCGCCAAGCCCGATGGACCCGCCACGCGACAGCGATAACGTATCGTCGCCCGCGCCGCCGGCGATCACTGCAGGCTGGCCGGCGTCGGACATGACATCGTCGCCGACGCCGCCGGTCTGCGTGAACGCCGAATGTGCGAAGGCACCCGACGTCGAGCCATAGATGACATAGGCCCCGCCGCCGCCGGGCTGCCCGGATGCGGTTGGAGCTCCGACCAGAAGATCGGCCAGGCCGTCGCCGTCGATGTCGCCGCCGGCGCTGACCGACAGGGAGTCCTGGTCCTGCGGGATCTCGATCGCGAATCCCCCGTTCCCTGCGGCTATGTTCGACAGGCTGACCGCCTGCGTCGTGCTCTTGCCGAAGACGACATAGGCACGGTCCGGGTGCGATCCGCCATCCACCGACACGATCAGGTCGGCGAAGCCGTCCGCATTGACGTCGCCTGCGGCGGAAACGGCCGTCAGGTGGTTGCCCGCGCCGGTCTGGGAGCGGATCTCCAGGGCCGGCAGGCCGGCCGTGCCCGCCTGGCCCGACGCGGCGCGGATGCTGCTTCCGAACACGACATAGGCCGTGCTTCCCGAAGCCGTACCGACGAGCATGTCGTCGAACCCGTCTCCGTTTACATCGCCTGCGGCCGCGACCAGGGCTCCGATTCCCTGTCCGGTCACCGGGCTCATCACCGCGAAGCCACCGATGTCCCGGTCGAGGTCGGATGCCGTCACGATCGGGTATGCAACCGAGACGGCGCGGCTGTCGGTGGGCGGGCTCTGCGTTCCGTCCGCCGCGGCGGCATGGATGGTGGCATCTTGCACGGGAATGTCCCCGGGCGTGAAGACCACGCTCCAGCTATGGTTCGTCACGCTGGCCTGCCGGCTCGATTGCCCCCACGAGACCGTCACCTGGACACCGTCCGCCAGGTTTTCGGCCGTGCCCGTGACTGTCACGTCGGAGCCGCGCTCGATGTAGCTTACGGCGTCGTCACCGGAGACGGCATCTATCGTGATACGGGCGATCTGCGGCTCCGGATCGACGGGGGACGCCGCAATCCGTACATCGCGCGAGGCGAGGGCAAAGCCCCCCACGCTTGCGCGGACCGTAAAGGTGGCGTCGGCCGTATCCTGCGGAATCTCGTCTTCGGTGAAGGTTACGGACCAGCGCCCGGTACCGGACGGGGTCACGCTTTTCGTCGTCGTACCCCATTCGACGACGACAATCGAATCGGCTTCGACGTTCGACGCAACACCGCTCACCGTCACACCGGAACTGCGCTCCGCATCGGTGACCTGATCGTCGCTCGAAACGACATCGATCGACAGCGAAGGCCGCTCGAGCGCCGAGATCGTCACCTTGGCGCCGGCGACCGTCTCTCCGGTCATGGCGTAAATGTTGGTATAGTCGGCGGTGGCGAGAATGGCTCCCGCTTCGAACGTGGCCTGCCATGCCTGGTCCTCCACGACCGCCGTCACGCGGGCCGCACCCCAAGATACGATGACCGAGGTGCCGTCGGCGATGTCGGTGGCGGTGCCGGAAACGGTGATCGCGCCTGACAGCTCGCCGTCGCTGAGATAGTTGTCGCCGGTGACCGGATCGATCGTCAGCCTGGGGGTTTTCGGCGCCGTCGTGTCCGGGGACGGACCTGTGGACGGGTCCGTTGCCGTCGCAGCCGCGCCGCCGCTTCCACCGCCGGCGGCGGCGAGGATGCCGCCGCCGAGCAGCGCCCCGCCGATAAGGACGAGCGTCTGCGGCGAGAAGCCCGCAGCCAGCGGAGAATGGTTCAATGACTGCGTCGAAAGCTCGAACCGGTCTGCGGCAAGGACGTCGTACTGGGCCGCGAAGTCGTGGGCCAGGCTGGCCAGCGCCTGCCCGTCGCCATAGGTGTGCAGGACATCGAAACCGCCGGAGGAGGACGTCGGGCGCGGCGTGGACCCGTCGATCGTCCTGGCCTGCCCGTCCTGCTGCGGCAGCTCGACGGAGACGCCTTCGGTGGCGAAGAAGTTGCGCACGACGATCTTCGTGCCATCGTCGGTCAGCAGCACGAGATCGTTGTCGGGGGTGGACATCGCGATGACGCGATCGACGGCTTCCTCGCCGCGTTCGGTGATCTTGACCAGCCTGAAGTGGCCGCGCGGCTGCGCCTCGATCTGCATCGAGCGCCCCCGTGCGACGGGCAGCGTCGCGCCGCGCGACACCAGGGCGTAAGAGACGGAGTTTGCGAACGGGCTGGGCGTAAGGGGCGCTACCATGGACGGAACCTATAGGTCAGGGACGCCTACTTGACGCTATTTCGCGTGGCGCCAAAAGAAACCTGAGATTTAATATTCTTCAATGCTTTAAGGGGCGGTGGTGGTTCCTCTCGCCAAATGTGCCGGGAAGGGTTATCCAAGCGCCTGTTTCCCATCCTGACGAGAGCGTTCATGCAGGAATTCGATCTTCTGACCATCGGCAATGCCATCGTCGATGTGCTTTCGCGTACCGACGACGCCGCGCTCGAAACGCTCGGCGTGGAAAAGGGTGCGATGACGCTGGTGGACGAGGCGCGGGCGATCGCGCTGTACGGGGGCATGGGACCGGCGATCGAGATGTCCGGCGGCAGTGCCGGCAATACGCTGGCAGGCTTTGCGTCGCTGGGCGGTCGCGGGGCCTATTTCGGCAAGGTGGCCGACGACACCCTCGGCGGCATCTTCACCCATGACATCCGTGCCGTCGGCGCCCATTACGAGTCGGTGCCACTGCGTAACGGTCCGTCCACGGCGCGCTGCATGATCTTCGTGACGCCCGATGGAGAGCGCTCGATGTGCACCTATCTCGGCGCCTGCGTCGAGTTCGGTCCGGAGGATGTCGACGAGACGATCGTCGCTGCGGCGAAGGTCTGCTACTTCGAAGGCTATCTTTGGGACCCGCCACGCGCCAAGGAGGGTATCTTGAAGGCCGCGGCGGCGGCGCACGCCGCGGGGCGCGAGGTTGCCATGACGCTCTCCGACTCGTTCTGCGTGCACCGGCACCGGGAGGAGTTCCTCCAGTTGATGCGTTCCGGCACGGTCGACATCGTCTTCGCCAACGAGGAGGAGGCGCTGGCCCTGTACGAGACCCGCGACCTGCAGACCGCACTCGATGCCATCGGGCGCGACACGCGCAAGGTGGCCGTGGTCACACGCAGCGAAAAGGGATGTGTCGTGGTGGAGGGGGGCGCACAGGCGGCCTATCCCGCACGGCGCGTCGCGGACGTCGCCGATACGACAGGGGCGGGCGACCTGTTCGCTTCCGGTTTCCTGCGCGGCTACACGGCCGGGCTGGACCACGGCTCCAGCGCCGCACTGGGTGCTACCGCTGCGGCCCATATCATCCGGCAGATGGGCCCACGGCCGCAGGTTCGGCTGGCGGACCAGCCGGAGTTCGCCGCGCTTCTTGCCGGGTCTCAAGCCGCCGTGGTGGCCTGAGGCCCGACGCGATAGGCGAGAGCCTCGGCCAGATGTTGCCGTCCGACCGGTTCTTCCCCGTCGAGGTCGGCCAAGGTGCGCGCCACTTTGAGGATGCGGTGGAAGGCGCGCGCCGATAGCCGCAGGCGGTCGGCCGCCGCCCCCATCATTGCACGGCCATCTGCGTCCAGCGCGGCCGCTGCCTCGATTTCGGCGGCCGAGCAGCGGGCATTGACGTAGCCTTCGGCCAGGCCCATCGCGCTGTAGCGGCGATGCTGGATCAGCCGCGCGGCGGCGACCCGCTCCGCGATGTCGGCAGACGTTTCCGACGATTTCCGGACCATCAGGTCGGCCACCGTCACGGCCGGCACGGTCATGCGCAGGTCGATCCTGTCCATGAACGGTCCGGAAACGCGGGCCTGATAATCGCTCTGGCATCGCGGCCCCCGCGCGCACACATGGCCCGGCTCGCCCGCCATGCCGCACCGGCACGGGTTCATCGCCGCGATGAGCTGGAAGCGTGCCGGATAGGTGATGCGGTGGTTGACCCGCGCGACGACGGCTTCGCCGCTTTCGATCGGCTGGCGCAGCGAATCCAGCACGGCCGGTGAGAATTCGGGCAGTTCGTCCAGGAACAGGATGCCCTGGTGCGCCATGGACACCTCTCCCGGGCGTGCCTTCGGCCCACCGCCGACCATCGCCGCCATCGAGGCCGAATGGTGAGGGGCGCGAAACGGCCGGCGGGTCGACAGGCGTCCCTCGGCCAGTTCCCCGGCGATGGAGGAGATCATCGAGACCTCCAGCAGTTCGCGGGGCGACAGAGGCGGCAGGATGGATGGCAGGCGCTGGGCGAGCATCGACTTGCCGGAGCCGGGCGGCCCGCAGAACAGAAGGTTGTGTCCGCCCGCTGCCGCAACCTCCAATGCGCGCCGTGCCTCCTCCTGGCCCTTGATATGGGCCATGTCCAGCGACGATGCCGGGGCTGCGCGCATGATGGGCGTCGGACGCTCCAGCGTTTGCGTGCCCCGGAAGTGGTTTGCGATCTGGATGATGTTGCCGGCGGCCACGATACGCATGTCGGCGCTGGCCCAGGCGGCTTCCGATCCGCAGGCATGCGGGCAGATGAGCCCCAGACCGACGGAATTGGCGGCCATTGCAGCCGGGAGCACACCGTTGACCGGCACGATGCTGCCGTCCAATGACAGCTCTCCCAGCACCGCGTAACCGGAAAGCTCTCCCGGCGGAATTGCGCCGAGCGCGGCCATCAGCCCCAGCGCGATCGGCAGGTCATAGTGGCTGCCTTCCTTGGGCAGGTCGGCTGGCGCCAGATTGATGGTGACCCGCTTGGGCGGCATCGCCAGCCCCGACGCATGAAGCGCGGACTGGACCCGCTCGCGGCTTTCGGCAACTGCCTTGTCGGCCAGCCCGACGATCTGGATACCCACTTTGCCCGGTGCCACCATCACCTCGACATCGACGGGAATGGCTTCCACGCCCTGAAAGGCCACCGTGCGAACCCTGGCGATCATCATGATACCGAATCCTGGATTAAAACATGCGGATGACTATATGATATCATGTCGCGGTCAAGCGCGTCGTTTCCGAGCTGTGCGCGCAACCCATGGGGGCGGCTTCTTCGACTCCGAGTTTCAAGGACCTACGTTCGGTGTTGATCCGGGCGCGGCCATCCTATGTCTCGGTGGTCGGGTGATCGCGGCCGATCGGCATGCGGTCCGCTACGATGGCGTGGCGCAGCTTCGGGCGGACGATGCGAGAGTCGGGAAACATGGCAGAGACTGCATCATGAATCAGGCAAAGAAGAGTACCGGCGGCGGTGACGCCGCGCTTGCAAGGTTGATCCGCATGGCGCAGGCCGAAGCCATCAAGGCGGCCGAAGAGGCCGCCGAGTGGCATGGCAGCCCGGCGGAGCTTGCCGAACTGTGCGAAGAGATCGCCAGCCGTTACCTGGACATAGCCGAAAAGGCATCCGCCCTGGCGCTGCGCCGAATGCGGCACTAGGCGCGCCCGGGCGGCGGGGCTAGGTGCGATCCTCGATCTTGTCCCAGAAGAGCGCGGCGATATCCGCGCCGCCGAAGCGGCGCACCTCCCGTATCCCGGTCGGGGAAGTCACGTTGATCTCGGTCAGATAATCGCCGATCACGTCGATTCCGACGAAGAGTTGCCCGCGCTCGCGCAGGGCCGGGCCGATACGGGCGCAGATCTCGCGGTCGCGATCCGTGATGTCGGCCGGCTCCGCCCGGCCGCCGACATGCATGTTGGACCGTGCATCCGTATCGGAGGGCACCCGGTTGATCGCGCCTACGGGCTCGCCGTCGATGAGGATCACCCGTTTGTCGCCCTTGCGCACATCCGGCAGGTAGCGCTGCACGATGAAGGGCTCGCGGAACAGAAGCGCGAATGTCTCCATGAAGGATGAGAGGTTCCTGTCGTCCCGCGTCAGATGGAAGACGCCGGCACCGCCATTGCCGTAAAGGGGCTTCATCACGATCTCGCCGAACTCGGCGCGGAACGCGGCAACCTCTGCGGCATCCTTGGTGATGAGAGTCTCGGGCATGAGGTCGGAGAATTCCGTGACAAAGATCTTCTCCGGCATGTTACGAACCCAGGCCGGCTCATTGGCGACGATCGTTCGGGGCTGCAGCCGTTCCAGAAGATGCGTCGAGGTAATGTAGTTCATGTCGAAGGGGGGGTCCTGCCGCAACAGGACGACGTCCATCTCCGCCAGGTCGGTGCGCACGGGCTCGCCGAGCGTGAAGTGGCGGCCCTGTTCCTCGGCAAGCTGCATCGCCTCGAGCCGCGCGGTAACCACTCCGTCGCGCATCGAAAGACGGTCCGGCGTATAGTGGAAGAGGCGGTGTCCGCGCCGCTGCGCCTCCAGGCACAAGGCGAATGTTGAATCACCCTTGATCGTGATGGACGACACATGGTCCATCTGCACTGCGACCTTCAAGCTCATGACACCTCGCGGGACTGGTCCTTGAGCGTGTCGTAGCCGAACGCCTGTGGATTGCAATCATTTGTATCGGTTGGGCTGCCACGCACCGGCCAGGTGCCTGAGCCGGAATGCAGACGTCACCGCGACGATGTCGTAGCGCATGGACAGGGCTTGCGTCTGCGGGTGACGTGCTCGCCAGACGTCCGCCGCGGCCTCGATGCGGCGCCAGGCCGCGCCCTGCACGGCATCCACGGCCACCGTCACCTCATGGCGCGCCTTGACTTCCACTATGGCAAGGATGGCGCCGCGCCGGGCGATGATATCGACCTCGCCCACCCGGCAGCGAAACCGGCGCGCAAGGATGCGATAGCCCTTGAGCCGCAGCCAGAAGGCGGCGATCCCTTCGGCGTGGTGCCCCTTGCGGAAGGCGCGCCGGCGCCGGTTCCGGACGTTCAAGCCGGGCCGCCCTTGAGGGCAAGGGCGCGCTTGTAAAGCTCCCGCCGCGGCAGGCCCGTCAGCTTGACCGCTTCCTGCGCCGCATGGGCCGGCTTCATCTCCTGGAGCAGCCCGGACAGGATCGCATCGACATCGCTGCCGGTGGCGGCGGCCTCGGGGGCGGGCGGGCCGACGCAAACGACGATCTCGCCGCGCACGCGTTCCATCGCCTGGAAGGTCCGGACGAGGCCGGATAGCGTGTCACGATAGATCGTCTCGTGCAGCTTGGTCAGTTCGCGGCACACTGCGGCAGGCCTGTCGCCCAGCATCGCGGCCATGTCCGCCAGACTTTCGGCGATGCGATGCGGCGCTTCGAAGAAGATGAGCGTGCCCGGCACCCGTGCCAGTTCCTCGAAACGGGCGCGGCGCGCCACCTGCTTCTGCGGCGGG
The DNA here is from genome assembly GCF_014844055.1 of Aureimonas sp. OT7. Classification (NCBI taxonomy): domain Bacteria; kingdom Pseudomonadati; phylum Pseudomonadota; class Alphaproteobacteria; order Hyphomicrobiales; family Aurantimonadaceae; genus Aureimonas; species Aureimonas sp. OT7. The sequence continues at coordinate 4,079,235 of NZ_CP062167.1, read as the reverse complement.
AAGCCGGCAAAGAAGAAGGCGTCGGATGGCAGGCCGCTGGCCGCCAGCGCCGCAAGCGGGGCGGATGCCCCGGGAACCGGGATGACGGGAAAGCCGGAAGCGATGGCCTGGCGGGCGGCCGGAAAACCCGGGTCGGAGACGATGGGTGTTCCGGCATCGGAAACCAGCGCGACGGATTTGCCCGCCGCCAGCGCCTCGATGATGGCGGCGCCGGCGCCTTCCGAATTATGCTCGTGATAGGCCATGCTTGCGCGCCTGATGCCGTAGCGTTGCAGCAGCTTGGCGGTCACCCGCGTATCCTCGCATGCCAGGATATCCGCGCCGGCCACGATCTGCAGCGCCCGCAGCCCCATGTCCCCGAGATTGCCGATGGGCGTGGCCACGAGGTACAGGCCCGGCTCGGGCCGGGGCGCGTCGAAGACCTGCCCCAGAAGGGTAAAGCGCGTATCCGGCCTTGCTTCCTCCATGGCGCCCTCCCTCAGGCCAGTTCCGCCAGCACCCGGTCCAGCACCAGCATGCCGGCGGGTGTCGCGCGCAGGCGGTCGGACGTCAGGCGCTCGACCATGCCATAGGATTGCAGTTCCGCCTCGCGCCCCGCATCGAGATCGCGGCCGGACAGCCGACGCCAGCGCGCCAGATCCACCCCCTCGCTCAGGCGAAGGCCCATCAGCAGCAGTTCCTCTGCCTGCTCGGCATCCGCCAGGGGCTCGTCGACATCCATGCCGTGCCCCTGCGCCTCGACCGATTCCAGCCAGCGCTCGGGAAGTTTTTCGTTGGCGGTGGCGTGCCGTGCGAAACTGCCGGGAATGCGTCCGTGCGCACCGGGCCCGACCCCGGCATAGAGGCCGTAGCGCCAATAGGTCAGGTTGTGGCGCGATTCGGCGCCGGGAACGGCATGGTTGGAGATTTCATAGGCCGGCATGCCCCGGGCCGCCGTCACGCGTTGCGTCACTTCGTAGAGGTCCGCCGACAGTTCGCCATCCGGTACCGCCAGCTTGCCGGCGCGGTGCAGCGCATGGAAGACGGTGCCTTCCTCTATGGTGAGCTGGTACAGAGACAGATGGTCGGCGGCGAGGTCGATGGCCCGCTCCAGCTCTGCATGCCAGGCATCCGCCGTCTGTCCTGGGCGCGCATAGATGAGGTCGAAGGACAGACGCGGAAAGGTCTCTCGCGCAAGCTCGATGGCAGCCAACGCCTGACGGACGTCGTGCAGGCGGCCCAAACGCCGAAGATCGCCGTCATCGAGTGCCTGGACGCCCAGCGACACGCGGTTGACGCCGGCGGCGCGGTAGCCGCGGAAGCGATCCGCCTCGACGCTGCTGGGGTTCGCCTCCATGGTGATCTCTGCGCCGTCCGCGACGGACCAGAGGCCGGCGATCGCGGACAGGATGCGCTCGACGGTCGAAGGGTCCATCAGCGACGGCGTCCCGCCTCCGAGAAAGACCGAGGTTACCTGCCGCCCGGGCGTGCGCGCCGCCATGACGGCCAGCTCGCGCTCGAAGGCACGTGCATAACGTGCCTGGTCCACCGGCTTATGGCGGACATGACTGTTGAAGTCGCAATAGGGGCATTTGGCCGCGCAGAAGGGCCAATGGACATAGACGCCGAAACCGGGCTCGGCCGGGGTCGGCGTGAAGATGCGTCCTCCGGCCGGAGGTTCGAAGCCTCGTGTCACGCAACGCCCAGCATGTCGCGGGCAAACAACTGGAACGCCCGCGCGCGGTGCGACAGCGCGGTGGCCTGGCCCGGCTTCCAACCGTGTTTCTCTTCCGACGACATCTCGCCGAAGGTCCGTGAATGTCCCTCGGGCAGGAAGAACGGATCGTAGCCGAAGCCAAGCGCGCCGCGCGGCGGCCATATGACGGTGCCTTCGACCTCGCCGCGGAACTCGCGCGTCGTGCCATCCGGCCACGCAAGGCAGAGAACCGCCACGAACCGGGCCTGCCGCTTCGCGGGCTCCAGCGCCCCGGCGGCCTGCAGCTTCTCTTCCACCTGGCGCATCGCCATGGCGAAATCCTTGTCCGGTCCGCCCCAGCGGGCCGAATAGATGCCCGGCGCGCCATCGAGCGCGTCGACCGCGATGCCGCTATCGTCCGACAGGGCGACGAGGCCGGTGGCCGTCGCGGCGGCCAGGGCCTTGATCCTGGCGTTTTCCTCGAAGGTCGCGCCGGTTTCTTCCGGTTCGGGCAGATCGCGCTGCGAAGCGGAGACGACCGTGAAGCCGAGCGGACCGAGAAGTTCCTCGATTTCGGCGATCTTTCCCGGGTTGTGGCTGGCCACCAGCAGCGGGCCGGCCCCGGGGTCGAGCGTATGGGCCATGGTGTTTCAGCCGGCGATGGCTGCCTTCTGCTTTTCGACGAGTTCGGCGATGCCGGCCTTGGCAAGGGCCAAAAGGGCCTTCAACTCATCTTCGCTGAACGGCTCGCCCTCGGCCGTCCCCTGGATCTCCACGATGCCGCCACGGCCCGTCATGACGAAATTGGCGTCCGTTCCGGCGGATGAATCCTCCAGATAGTCCAGGTCTATCACCGGCTGGCCGTTGTGGATGCCGCAGGAAATGGCGGCGACATGATCCTTCAGGACCGCGGCGCGCTTGACCATGCCGCGCTGTTCCATCCAGGTCAGGCAATCGGACAGCGCGACGAACGCCCCGGTGATGGCGGCGGTGCGGGTGCCGCCATCGGCCTGGATGACGTCGCAGTCCACCGTGATCTGGCGCTCGCCCAGCGCCTGGAGGTCGACGATCGCACGCAGCGACCGGCCGATCAGGCGCTGGATCTCCTGCGTGCGGCCGGATTGCTTGCCCGATGCGGCTTCGCGGCGCATCCTGTCTCCGGTGGCGCGCGGCAGCATGCCGTATTCCGCCGTCACCCAGCCCTTGCCGGTATTCTTCAGCCAGCCGGGCACGCGCTCCTCGAGGCTGGCCGTGCACAGGACATGCGTGTCGCCGAAGCGGACGAGGCACGAGCCTTCGGCATGGCGGGAAACGCCGCGTTCGAGTGTGACGTTGCGCAGTTCGTGCGCCGCGCGCTTGGATGGCCGCATAAGGCTTGTGTCCTGTATCGTCTTGCGTGGTCTGTTCATTCTTCGCCGTGATGTAGAATCTTTCGACGCTGGACGGAAGCGGCAGCGGGCGCATATGTTGATGGTAGAGCCATGAAGTACAGGACCACCTCCAGCAACGATCCATTGGGAACGGGCGTCGGCGCGACGCTCGACGATCGCTCGCGCGATATCTTCCGGCTGCTCGTCGATTCCTATCTCGACAATGGCGAGCCGGTGGGCTCGCGCAATATTTCGCGTCTTCTGACGCAGAGCCTGTCGCCGGCCTCGGTGCGTAACGTCATGAGCGATCTGGAGGCGCTCGGCCTGATCTATGCACCGCATGTCAGTGCGGGCCGCGTGCCGACCGAGCTTGGCCTGCGCTTCTTCGTCGACGCCTTCCTTGAGGTCGGCGACATGCCGGATGCCGAGCGCACCCGGATCGAAGAGCACGTGCGCTCTCTGGGCGACACGCGCTCCGTCGATACGCTGCTGACGGAGGCGAGCCAGCTCCTGTCCGGGCTGTCGCGCGGGGCAGGGCTGGTCATGGCAGGCAAGAACGACCTGCGGCTCAAGCATGTGGATTTCATCCGGCTCGACCCCAAGCGCGCGCTGGCCGTTCTGGTGGGCGAGAATGGCGATGTCGAGAACCGCGTCGTCGATCTGCCACCCGGCGTGACGTCGTCCCAGCTGGTCGAAGCCGCCAATTTCCTCAACGCCAACGTGGTCGGACGGACGTTGAGCGAGGCGCATGAGCGGCTGGGCGACCTCAGGCGCCAGACGGCCAGCGAGTTGGACAAGCTCTCCCAGGAGATGGTGGATGCAGGCATTGCGGTCTGGTCCGGCGCCAGCGCCGACCAGCCTAGCCGCCTGATCGTGCGGGGCCGGGCCAACTTGATCGAGAACGTTTCGGCGGCGGCCGACCTGGAGCGCCTGCGCCATCTGTTCAACGATCTGGAGACCAAGAGCTCCATCATGGAGCTGGTCGACCTTGCGGAAGCCGGCGATGGGGTGCGCATCTTCATCGGATCGGAGAACAAGCTTTTCTCCATGTCCGGCTCCTCGCTCGTCATCGCGCCGTATCGCGACGGAGCGGAGCGCGTCATCGGCGCCGTCGGCGTTATCGGGCCGACGCGCCTCAACTACCGGCGCATCGTGCCCATGGTCGACTATACGGCGCGGCTGGTTTCGCGGCTTCTGGGCGGCTCCGCCGGCCGCCCGTGATCTTGATTTTGGGTTGGCCGCATTCGATATGCGGCGGGATCGATCTGTTCCGCCGCACGGACGGCGGCACGCAAAGGAGAGCCTGACACGATGACGAACAGCGAAAACGGTACGCGCCACGACGAGGGCGTGGAACAGAAGACCGAGACCGCTGGCGCTGCCGACGATACCGCCGCGCCCGGCTGGGGCGGGGGCGCGGCAGCCGCCGACGCGGAGAGGCTGGCCGCGCTGGAGACCGAGAACGCCGAACTGAAGGACCGGGTCCTGCGCGCCGCGGCCGACATGGAGAACCTGCGCCGCCGTACCGAGCGCGAAATCCGCGATGCGCGCCAGTTCGCGGTGGCCGGCTTCGCCCGGGACATGCTGGGCGTTTCCGACAATCTCTCCCGCGCCCTGCAGGCGGTTCCGGCCGAGGTGCGCGACGGGGCGGACAGCGGCTTCAAATCGCTGGTCGAGGGTGTCGAGATGACGGCCCGCTCCATGCTGTCGGCGCTGGAAAGCCATGGCGTGCGAAAGCTGGAGCCGAAGGGCCAGCGGTTCGACCCGAACTTCCATCAGGCGATGTTCGAGGTGCCCAATGCCGAGATACCCGCCAATACGGTGGTGGAGGTCGTGCAGGACGGCTACGCGATAGGCGAGCGCGTCCTGCGCCCGGCGCTCGTGGGCGTATCGAAGGGTGGCCCGAAGGCGCCGGTCGAACCGGCGTCCGCCGGCGCGGACGAAGCAACCCGCGACGCCTGATTTTCTGCTTTCCGGTCCACTTCCGGCTCGGCTATCCTTGGGCCGGGCCGGAAGGGGAGAAACGGACACATGCCGCAGCTTGAGGGGAATGTCGCGATCGTCACGGGGGCCGGCTCCGGCATCGGCCGCGAGATCGCCCTCGCCTATGCGCGGGAAGGGGCGCGCGTCGCCGTCAGCGACATCGACGCCGGCGCGGCGGGCCGCACTGTGGATACGATCGCCGGCACCGGGGGCGAGGCCATCGCCATAACCATGGACGTGACCGACGAGCGCGCGGTCGACGACGGCGTCGCGAAGACCGTCGAGCGGTTCGGGCGGATCGACACGATGGTCGCCAATGCCGGTATCCAGATCGTCCATCCCGTGGAGGATTTCCCCTACGAGGAATTCCGCAAGGTCGTGGACATCCATCTCGGCGGCAGCTTCCTTCTGACGAAGGCCTGCATCCGCCACATGTACCCACAAAAATCGGGTTCGCTCATCTACATGGGTTCGGTGCACAGCCACGAGCCGTCGCCCCTCAAAAGCGCCTATGTCGCCGCCAAGCACGCCATTCTCGGACTGGCGCGCGTAATGGCGCGGGAGGGAGGGCCGCATGGCGTGCGCTCCAACATCATATGCCCCGGCTTCGTCCGCACGCCGCTGGTGGAGCGGCAGATCCCCGAGCAGGCGCGCGATCTCGGAATCTCCGAACAGGAGGTGGTCGAGCGCGTCATGCTGGGGCGCACGGTGGACAAGGAATTCACCACGCTGGAAGACGTCGCGGACGTCGCGGTCTTTCTGGCCGCATTCCGCTCAAACGCGCTGACCGGCCAGTCGATCGTGCCCAGCCATGGGTGGTACATGGCCTGAACGCGCCTATCTCCCCTCACGGACACATTCCGGAGAGGATTCCCATGGACGTCATCGTCATCCAGCCCGTCGTAGCCCTGATTGCCGGCGTTCTCATTCTCATCATGCCGCGACTGCTGAACTATATCGTGGCATTCTACCTCATCATCGTCGGGCTGACGGGTCTGTTCGGCTGACAGGGAGGCAAACGAGTTGGCAAGGCAGACGCGTATCCTGATCCTCGGCGGCGGGGCGGGCGGGCTCGAACTGGCGGTGCAGTTGGCGGGGGCGCGCGGCATCGACGTGACCTTGATCGACAGGGTGACGTCGCATCTGTGGAAGCCGCGCCTGCACGAGTTCGCGGCCGGCACGGTATCCTCCTCCCTGGCGGAGATTTCCTTCTACGTCCTGGGCCAACTGCGCGGCTTCCATTTCGAGCAGGGCAGCGTCATCGGCATCGAACACGCCATGAAGGCGGTGCGCCTGGCCGCGATCCACGATGATGCGGGCGAAGTCGTCGTGCCGGAGCGTCTCCTGACCTACGATCTTTGCGTCGTAGCGCTGGGCGGCGTCACGCCGGATTTCAACACCACGGGTGTCGCCGAGAACGCGATCCGCCTGGATGCGGCCGTCGACGCGGACGCCTTCCGCAAGCGATTCATCAACGAGATGATCCGCGCGCGCGCCACCGGAGTTCCGGCCGATGTGGTGATCGTCGGCTCCGGCGCGACGGGCACGGAGCTGGCCGCCCACCTGCGCGCCTCGGAGCGCGCCTTCTTCGACTGGAGCAGCAAGGGTCCGGTGCCACGCGGCCGCAAACTGCTGGACATCACGATTCTGGAGGCCGCGCCCGAGCTGATGCCGGGTGCCGAGGCGGCCTTGCGCGAAAAGCTGGTCGAGCGCTTGCGCGGACTGGACATCAAGACGGTGACCGACGCGCGCATCAGCGTGGTGGACAAGGACGAAATCCGCACCGCCAAGGGCGAGGCCTGGCCCGCCGATATTTCGGTGTGGGCGGCCGGCCTGGTTGGAAACCCGGTGCTGCGCGGCCTTGGCCGCTTCGACTACGACGACAAGGGGCGGATCGAGGTGGACAGCCATCTGCGCTCCACCGCCGACGATTGCATCTACGTGCTCGGCGACGCCGCGGCCTGCATTCCCGCAGGTGCGGAACGCCCATTGCCGCCCACCGCGCAGGCGGCCAGCCAGCAGGCCGCCTACCTTGCCGCTGCGCTGCCGCGCGTTCTGCGCAACGAGCCGGTCAAGCCGTTCCGCTTCCATAACAAGGGACGGCTCGTATCGCTTGCCGGAGCGGGCGCCATCGGCATGATCGGGCGCCGGAAGCAGGACATACTGATCCACGGCCAGTTCGCCATCGCAGCCTATGACGCCTTGCAGCGCCAGCACCAATGGCGCGTCCTTGGCCCGGTGCGCGGCTCGGTCGCCATCATGGCCGACCTGTTGTCGCCGACGCGCGGTCCGCCGCTGAAACTCCATGCCGGGTAGCGCGACCTGACGGTTGCAACGCCGACGCGGTCGTGGTGAAAGCGGAGTGCAACCGAAGGATTTTTGCGATGGGCGCGACCGCCAAGCTCCAGGATGTGCCGGATTGCGGTTTCGCCATCGCCGAGCCCTTGTTTGCAGCCGAGGGCGTGACCTATGCGATCGGGGACCGTACCCTTGTCGGACCGCTCGACCTGACGTTGCCGGCCGGCCGGGTGGTCGGCCTGATCGGTCATAACGGTTCGGGCAAGTCGACCCTCCTGAAGATGCTGGCCCGGCAGGAACCACCGACGCAGGGCGCGATCCGCTTCGAGGGCAAACCGCTGCGCGACTGGGGCGAGCGCGCCTTCGCGCGTAAGGTCGCCTATCTGCCGCAATATACGCCGGCTGCCACCGGGATGCTGGTGCGCGAGCTTGTGGCACTCGGCCGTTATCCCTGGCATGGCGCGCTCGGTCGATTCGGCGAGGGCGACCGCGCCAAGGTGGAAGAGGCAATGGCGCTGACCGACATCCGGGGCTTCGCCGACCGGCAGGTGGACACGCTATCCGGCGGTGAGCGCCAGCGTGTGTGGCTGGCCATGCTGGTTGCCCAGGATGCCGAATGCCTGCTGCTCGATGAGCCGATCTCGGCTCTGGACGTGGCGCACCAGATCGAGGTTCTGTCTCTGGTGCATCGCCTGTCGGCAGAGCGCGGCCTCGGTGTGGTGGTCGTGCTGCACGACGTCAACATGGCGGCCCGCTTCTGCGACGAAATCCTGGCGCTGAAGCAGGGACGGCTGATCGCGCGCGGCTCGCCCGAGGCGATCATGACGCCAGGCGAACTCCAGCGGATATACGGCCTGGCGATGGATGTCCTGGAGCATGGGCCGGGACGGCGCCCGCTGGCCTTCCCGGCTTAAAGATATAACTGATATACGATATTGACAGTCTGATTGTCGGCTGGTCAAAGCCCGCAGTGTCTAGTTGCGGAGCAAACCAATTATGTCCGACGTTTCGACTGTTCATCTCGACCCGAATGCAGCGGGCGTGCCGGGCGAGGGCGTTTCGGCCCCTAGTTCCTCAGAGGGCGTACGATATGGCGGCTTCTGGATCAGAGTGGCCGCCTGCTTGATCGACGTCATCATCCTGTTGCCCGTATCCTTTGTGGTATCCTTCCTGCAACAGATCGACCCATCCTCCATCGGGCAGCTCGCAGGCTTCATCGTCGGGCTCGCGACTACCGTCGCCTATAACGTCCTTCTGGTGGCGCGGCCGGCGCAGGCGACGTGGGGCAAGCAGGTGCTCGGACTTCGCATCGTCCGCGCCGACGGCAAACCGATCGGACACGGATTGGCCCTCGGCCGCTATCTTGCCCGCACGTTATCCTTCCTGTGCCTCTGCATCGGCGTTCTGATGGTTGGCGTGACCCGGGAGAAAAGAGGGCTCCACGACATGATGTGCCGTACAAGAGTCGTCTACCGGTAGAAGGCGCCACACCAAGGGGTGGACTCAGAATTCGATACCCTTTCTGCGCCTTGATGCCGGCGCGGGCGACGTGGGGCAAGCAGGTGCTCGGACTTCGCATCGTCCGCGCCGACGGCAAACCGATCGGACACGGATTGGCCCTCGGCCGCTATCTTGCCCGCATGTTATCCTTCCTGTGCCTCTGCATCGGCGTTCTGATGGTTGGCGTGACCCGGGAGAAAAGGGGGCTCCACGACATGATGTGCCGTACAAGGGTCGTCTACCGGTAGAAGGCGCCACCCCAGGGGTGGGGTCAGAATTCGATACCCTTCTGCGCCTTGATGCCGGCGCGGAACGGGTGCTTGACCTGCTCCATTTCCGTGACGAGATCGGCGAAGTCGATCAGCTCGTCCCGGGCGTTGCGGCCCGTAATCACGACATGCTTCATCTCGGGCTTGGAGATTCGTAGAAATTCGACGACCTCCTCCACCGGCAGGTAATCGTAGCGCAGCACGATATTCAGTTCGTCCAGAACCACCATCTGGTGCTCGTCATCGGCGATCAGCGCCTTGGCGCGCTCCCATGCCGCGCGCGCGGCGGCGATATCGCGCTGCCGGTCCTGCGTTTCCCAGGTGAAGCCGTCGCCCATGGCGGTGATGGTGACATCGTCGGCAAAGCGCTTCAGCGCCTGACGCTCGCCGGTCTCCCACTTGCCTTTCACGAACTGCACGATGGCGACCTTCATGCCGTTGCCGAGCGCCCGGAAGACAAGGCCGAACGCCGCCGTGGACTTGCCCTTGCCCTTGCCGGTATGGACGATGACGAGGCCCTTCTCCTGGGTCTTGGTGGCGATGATCTTGTCGCGCGCGGCCTTCTTCTTGCGCATCTTCTCCGCGTGACGCGCATCCAGCTCGGCATCGCTCAGCGCGGCGATCTTTTCGTTCTTGACGGTCATTGCGGTGTTCCCCTGCGGTCGAGTTCGAAGCGGGCGGCATTGGAGCGTGGGCGCCAGAGGCCCCGCTCCACCGCCTCGGCCAGCCTGTCCACCATCTCGCGGTAGGCGGCCGGGTTGTTGGCGCGCATGAAGGCGCTGACGGTCTCGTCGGCCACGAAGGCCGCATGGACCAGGTCGAAGTGATGGTCGCGGACGGCGCCCGTCGTGGCGGCGAAGGCGAAAAGATAATCCACCGTAGCGGCGATCTCGAAGGCGCCCTTGTAGCCGTGGCGCATCACGCCCGAAATCCATTTCGGGTTGACGACGCGCGCGCGCAGCACGCGCCCGATCTCCTCGTCCAGGGTGCGGACAACCGGGCGCTCGGGCTGCGAATGGTCGTTGTGATAGGCATGCGGCCGCTTGCCGGTCAGCGTTTCGACGGCCGCGCTCATGCCGCCCTCGAACTGATAGTAATCATCGGAATCCAGAAGGTCGTGTTCGCGGTTATCCTGGTTCTGCACCACCGCGTCGACCTGGGACAGCCGGGTTTCCAACGCCTGCCGGTCGGCCTCGCCCTCGCCGTCCGCTCCATAGGCATAGCCGCCCCAGACCAGGAAGGCTTCCGCAAAGTCTCGTCTGTCCGTCCAGCCGCCTTCGTCGATCAGCGCCTGCAGGCCCGCGCCGTAGGCCCCGGGGCGTGAGCCGAAGACGCGGAAGCCTGCGCGCCGCCGCGCCTCTTCCGGTGTCGAGCCGCCGTCCATCAATGCCGCCGCATCATCGCGCATGCGCGCGGCGAGCGGGTTTTCGGTGTCGGGCTCGTCCAGGGCGCCGACGGCGCGCACCGCCGCATCGAAGAGCGCGATCTGATCGGGGAACGCATCGCGGAAGAAGCCGGAGATGCGCAGGGTGACGTCGACGCGCGGCCGGCCCAAAGCCGCGAGCGGCACGATCTCGAAGCCGGTGACCCGCCGCGACCCGCCATCCCAGACGGGCCGGGCGCCGATGAGCGCCAGGGCCTGGGCGATATCGTCGCCGCCGGTGCGCATATTGGCCGTGCCCCAGACCGTCAGGCCGATGGCGCGAAGCCATTCGCCATGATCCTGCAGATGGCGGGTCACCAGCGCCTCGGCGGATTTGCGCCCCAGCGCGAAGGCTGTTTCCGTGGGAACCGCGCGGGTGTCGACGGAATAAAAATTGCGCCCTGTCGGCAGCACGTCCGGCCGCCCGCGCGTCGGCACGCCGGAGGGGCCGGGCGCAAGGAACCGTCCGGCAAGGCCGGTCAGAAGGCCCGCCAGTTCGGCCTGTCCACAGCCGTCCACGGCAGGTGCCAGCGTATCGCGCATGAACGCCAGGACGGGCGCTGTCGCCGGCATCGGGATATCCGTGTCGAGCGTGCCGGTCACAAGCCGGCTGGACAGGAGCTCCAGCCGTTCGACCGTGTCGCCGCAGCTGCGCCACAGGTCTGTGGACATCCTGTTGAGAAGCTGTGGCCGATGCCCGGTCCAGGGCGCCGACAATTCACAGGACAAGGGGTCGAAATCCCCAAGTTCCAGATCCTGCGCGAGTGCGCGTATCAACGACGCATCCTGCGGCTCCGCTCCCCTCGGAAGGCGCAGCATCGCGACGACGAGTTCGTCGCGCAGGCCGCCCTCCGGCGAACGGCCGAAGACATGGAGCCCATCGCGGATCTGCATTTCCTTCAGGTCGCACAGATAGGCGTCGAGCTTCACGAGGGCCGCATCGGGCGCGGCTTCGCCTGCGATGCCTGCATCCTCGGCAAGGCCGCTGTCGGCGGCGAGTTGCAGGATCTTCGGGCGAAGCGCATCCGCCCTGCGCCGGTCGCCCTGCTCGGCCTCGTAATACTCGTCGACCAGAGCTTCCAGGTCGCGCAGCATCCCGTAGCTTTCGGCGCGCGCCAGAGGCGGCGTCAGATGATCGACGATCACGGCGGCATTGCGCCGCTTGGCCTGCGTACCTTCGCCCGGGTCGTTGACGATAAACGGATAGAGATGCGGCAGCGGCCCGAGGATGGCGCGCGGCGCGCAGGCCTGCGAAAGGGCCAGCGCCTTGCCCGGCAGCCATTCCAGATTGCCGTGCTTGCCCATGTGGATCACCGCGTCCGCCGAAAAGATCGTTCGCAACCAGGCATAGGCGGCGATGTAGTTGTGCGGCGGCGGAAGGTCGGGCGCGTGGTAGCTTTCCTTGGGGTCGATATTATAGCCGCGCGCCGGCTGGATGCCGACCGCGATGTTGCCGAACAGCGCGAAGGGCAGGGCGAAGCCCGTGCCGGCAATATGGAAAGGGTCGTCCTCGGGCCGGCCCCACCGCTCCGTCACCGCTTGCCGAAGGGCCTGCGGCAGGGTGTCGAAGAAAGTGCGATAATCTTCCAGCGACAGACTCTCGCGGATTTCCCGGCCCGTGATCCGGGCATTGGTGGGGCCGGCAAGAAGATGCTCCACCAGCCCGTTGCCATCGGCCGGAAGGTCATCCACGCGATATCCGGCTTGGCGCATGGCCGTCAGCGCCGTCATGGCGCCGGCGGGCGTGTCCAGCCCGACACCGTTGGCGATGCGGCCGTCTCGATTGGGGTAATTGGCCAGAAGCATCGCGATGCGGCGCTCGGCCGCCGGCTTGCGCCTCAGGCGGGACCATCGCATGGCGAGGGCACAGGCAAAGTCGACATTGGCCTCCAGCGGGCGGTGCGTGACGACATCCACTTCGCAGGTCGCATCCCACGTCGCCGCGCTCTTGAAGGCGACGGCGCCGGCCAGAACGCGCCCGTCGACCTCCGGAAGGGCGATGTTCATGGCAAGGTCGCGCGTGCCGAGGCCCCTGTCGGAACCTGCCCACGCCTCTTTGCTCGTGCCCGCCAGAACGCACTGGATGACCGGGGCGCCCTGCTCATCGAGCACCGTGGGACTGTGCGCCTGTCCGGCCGGCGATACGGCGAAGCCCGTGCAGTTCAGCACGACATCGGGTGGGGATGCCGCGAAGAGATGGCGCACCGTCTCCTGCGTGACGGCATCCTTGAGGCTGGATACGAAGACGGGCAGGGCCCGCAGGCCGCGGCGCTCCAGACCTTCGCACAGCGCTTCGATCGCGTCCGTCTGGCCGCTCTGCATCAGCGCGCGGTAGAAGACCACGGACGCCACCGGCGCTCCCGGCGCGGCGCGCGATACGCGCTCCATAAGGCCGGCCCGCAACAGGGGGCGGGCATCCGGCGGCCATGTCCCGTCGCCGATCGCAGCTCCGCAGGCTTCAAGGAAGTGCATCGCGTTGTCGGGGCCGCCTTCCCGCAGATACGCCGCCAGCCGTTCGCAAACCGATGGCGCAAGCGTGCCGGCGGCGTCCAGCGCCGGGTCCGGCCGGTCGTCGCCCGGCAGCAAGGCCAGAGCGAAGCCGTTGCGCTGCGCGGCCGCCCGCACTGCATCCACGCCATAGGGCCAGTAGCCGATGCCCCCCAGAAGTCGCACGACAACGAGGCGCGCATGCGACAAGGTCCGCTCCACATAGGTGTCCACCGACATGGGATGCGTCAGCCGCATCAGATTGGCCAGCCGCAGGCGGCCCGGTGCGAGGTTCAGGCGGCGCGCCGCCGAAGACAGGGCGGCCAGCTCCGTATCGGCGGCTGACAGAACAACGATTTCGCCCGGAGACTGGCCGAGATCGACCGCCTCGGCGGTTTCTGCAAGAGAGCCCTTTTCCGCCAGCAGCAGGTGCATTTGGTCAGGCCGCCGCGCGTGTCGTCAGCGTCTCCAGATGCGCGGTGATGGCCTTGCGGGCGTCATCGTCCAGCCTGTCATGCAGGCCGATGACCACAAGGCGCGTCCCTTCGTCCTGGCCGGCGGGACGGTCGAAATAGCTGTCGATACGGTTGCCCACCGCCTGCACCTGCAGGCGCATCGGCTTGCCCTCTATACTGGCGAACCCTTTCAGGCGGAGAATGTCGTACCGTGCGATGACGGTCCTGAGAGCGTCTTCCAGCGCCTCGCGCGAGGGGACCGCCCCCAAATCCACCCGGAAGCTGTCGAAATCCTCGTGGTCGTGCTCGTGTCCGTCGGCATGATGTATCTCATGATGCGACCGACGCCCGGCGATCAGCGATTCGGTGCCGGACTGAAGGCCGATCAGCACGTCGGCCGGCAGCCTGCCGCCCTCCGCCGTCAGGATGGGCAGCTTGCGGCCGGCTTCGCGCTCCACCTGCATCCGCACCCCGTCCAACGCCGCGGCATCCACCAGGTCGGCCTTGTTGAGTACGATAAGGTCGGCGGCCCGGATCTGGTCCTCGAACAGTTCTTCCAGCGGGTTGTCGTGATCGAGGCTGTCGTCGGCCGCGCGCTGCGCAGCCACACGCGCCTCGTCGTCGGCGAAGCGGCCGGCGGCGACGGCCGCCGTGTCGATAACGGTGACGACGCCATCGACGGTCACCTGTTCGCGGATGCCGGGCCAGTTGAAGGCGGCGACCAGCGGCTGCGGCAGCGCCAGCCCCGATGTCTCGATGACGATGTGATCGGGCTTCTCGTCGCGCTCCAGAAGCTTCGTCATCGTGGGGATGAAGTCGTCGGCGACGGTGCAGCAGATGCAGCCATTCGTCAGCTCCACGATATCCTCTTCCCGGCAGGCGGTGCCGGCACAGGCGCGGAGCACGTCTCCGTCGACGCCCAGATCGCCGAACTCGTTGATGATGAGGGCAATGCGCCGGCCGCCGGCATCGGCGAGAAGATTGCGGATCAGCGTCGTCTTTCCGGCGCCGAGAAAGCCGGTGATGACCGTTGCGGGGATCTTGTGGGCCATGTCTTCTATCCTTTCAGTTTCAGCGGCAGCCCCGCGGCAACGAACCAGGCTTCGTCGGCCAGTGCTGCGATGGTCTGGTTCATGCGGCCGGAATGGTCGCGGAAGGCGCGGGCCAGCGCGTTTTCCGGCACGATCGAAAGGCCGACCTCGTTGGACACGAGAATGATCGTCCCATCCGCCGCTGCCAGCATCCGGCACAGGTCTTCGGTGGCGGCGGCGATGTCGCGATCCGCCAGAAGGATGTTGCTGAGCCACAGCGTCAGGCAGTCCACCAGCAGGACGCGGTCGTGGCGTGCCTCGGCGCCGATGGCCTGCGCCAGATCGCACGGTGCTTCCACGGTGCGCCAGCCGGCGCCGCGAGAGCGCCGATGCGCCTCGATGCGGGCCGCCATCTCGGCGTCGAAGGCCTGCCCCGTGGCGATGTAGACCCGCTCGAGCTCACTGGCGTCGGCAAGCCGCTCGGCGAAGGCGCTCTTGCCGGAGCGCGCTCCGCCGAGCACGAAAACGGATCGCCTCACGCCGGGTGCGGACTGGCGGTGCGCCGGATCGCGTCGAGCACCAATCCGGAGAACAGGCCGATCAGCACCCAGAACAGTGCGGACGTTGCCAGCGACGCCACGGCGAACTCCGCCGCCAGGCTGGGCGGAATGGGGCTCGCGAGCTCCGCTGGGTGCGGCGCCGGCACGAACAGGGGCGCCGCGATCAGCACGAGGCCGAGCAGGCGTTGCCATGTGCGCCGCGACAGGACGATGCCGGCCAGGCCCCCGCCGGTGCACAGCACGGCCATCAACCACCAGGCTTGCCGCGCCCCGAGGTCGGCGGCGGGCATTGCCGGCAGCTCGGGCGGCAGGCCCAGCGCGGGGGCGAGCGTCAGCACGCCGAAACCGGCAAGGCCCCAGACCGCGCCATTGCGGGCCGTGAGCGGTTTGTCGAAGGCCAGGCTGGCTGCTGCCAGCAGCAGTGCGAAGCCGGCGCCCAGCACGATATTGGCCATCGCCGTGCCACCGAGGCGGCTGGCGACCAGCGTGGCGCTTTCCTCGCCCTCGCCGCCATGGGCCATGGCGGGCGTAACGAGGGAAAGGCCGGCAGCATGGTCGTGGGCAGGTGCGCCGCCGTCCTCGAAGACTTCGGCGGCAAGGATGAGCGGAGTTGTCTTCAGCGACTGGACCGGCGTGATCGCCAGGCCAGCCAGCATTCCGGCCAGGAGGGCCGCGATAAGGGTTCGTGCCAGCATGGTGCGTTCCTTGTATCCCGGTTCAGTGGCAGGGAAGGCCCATGGCGTGGCGCGCGTCGTGTGCGGTGTCATGCAGCGCGTCGGCGGCGGCGAAGCCCGCGCCATAGACGAAGAAGGCACCGAGAACGAGGGCAAAGAGCGCGGTTGCGATGCGCCCTGACGAAGAAGCATGCGTCTGCGACGCGGAATGCGCGGTCATAAGGTTCAACCTCCGTGACGGCGGCAGGATTGCCGCTCTTCAGCGATGGCAGGTCTCCTGGCTCGCGGGTCAGCGGTTGCTTCCTGCCTTCCCGGGCGGTGGCCCAGTGGCGTTTCCGGCATGCCGGTGGAACAACCTCTCCGCTCTACAGTCGCGGGGTCGGCTACGATACGGGCCCCCGGATTGGGTCGGCCCTTCGCATTCCCTCTTAGCCCGAAGCCGCAGGGTGCGGTACGGGACCATCGGGCGTCACGATAATCAGTCGGCTCGCCGGCCGCAACTTGCCAATGCGGGCCTCCTGTCCGAAAAAGGCGGGACCGAAACGATTGATCCACCGGAGTTGTTCATGCCGCACCCCGCAATTGTCCCCAACCACAACGCGGTCGTGATGGGCGGGGCGGCCGGCATCGGCCTTGCCGCCGCCCGCCGGTTCCTGGCCGAGGGCATGAACGTGGCCATCGTGGACCGGGACATGGAGCCGCTGGCCGAGGCGCTGGACCTGCTCGAGAAGGAGGCCGGCGCCGATCTCAATGTGGCGGCGGCCGCCTGCGACGTGACGGACAGGGCCGGGCTGGCGAAGACTGCCGCGCATCTGGAGCGGACGCTGGGCCCGATCCATGTGCTGATGAACAACGCCGGCATCCAACCCGGCTCCTCGATCTTCGGCGAGGAACGGAACTGGGATGCCGTCCTGTCGGTCAATCTGGGCGGGGTCATCAATGGTACGCGGGCATTCGGACCCGCCATGCTGGAGCATGGCGAACCGGGCCTGATCATCAATACGGGGTCCAAGCAGGGCATCACCACGCCGCCCGGCGACCCTGCCTACAATGTCTCGAAGGCCGGGGTTAAGACGTTCACCGAGGCGCTGGCGCATGAGCTGCGGGAGCGTGAGGGAGGCGTTGTGACGGCGGCCCTGCTGATCCCCGGTTTCGTCTTCACCGGGTTGACGGCCCGCGGGCGTCGGGACAAGCCGGATGCCGCCTGGACGGCGGAGGAGACGGTGGATTTCATGATGGCGCGTCTGTCGGACGGCGATTTCTACATCCTCTGCCCCGACAACGAGGTCACGCGCGACATCGACGAAAAGCGGATCCAATGGGCGGCCGAGGACGTGATCCGCAACCGGCCGCCGCTATCACGCTGGCACAAGGACTGGGCGGACCGGTTCCGCGCCTTCATGGGGGCGTGAACCGGTCGGTGCCGTAGGGCCTTCGTCAGCCCGTCAGACCATGCGCGCGGCGATCCGATCCTTCCAGACCGCCTCGTGCATGGCCACCATGGCGATGTGCCCAAGGATCAGCGCCAGCAATACCCAGCCGAGCAGGCCATGAACGGCGCTCGCCGGCGCGATCAGCGCCGGAATACGCTCGCCCGTGGCGGCGAATATCTCGAACCCGTAGGGCGAAAACCCCCTGCCGCTGCCGTAGGCACGAAGTATGGCCAGGAACGGGATCACGATCATCAGGAGATACATCGCCAGATGGCCGAGCGTGGCCAGCCGGCCGAAGCGGATCGCCGTATGTCCCGGCCGCCGCGACAGGTTGGCCAGCCCCCACAGGCCGCGCAGGATCGCCAGCAGGAACAGGGTGAAGCCGACGGCATAGTGGGTCGACCAGAAGAACCCTTCGATCGGCGTGTCCTCGGCGAAGACGCGCAGCAGGGCGCTGGTGAACTGCCAGGCCAGCAGCAGCACCATCACCCAGTGAAACAAGCGGGAGACGATGCCGAATCGGTCCGGCGTATCCATCATGGTCGAGTGCATCGGCTTGGAGCCCCTTGCTGGAAACGTTCCATGAAATCTGGCCCAGGACGCGGCCGGGGGGAAGATGCCATTGCGTGACGAAACATTTCACCGCGCGAGCCGCAGCAGCGACGGCACGTCCAGCGCCGCCTCCAATGCGTCGGCGACGGCGTCGAGCGACGCCTCGACTTCGGCCATGTAGGCCAGCGGCGGGCCGGCATGGCCGAGATCCGACAGAAAGCGGCTGCGCCAGGCATCGTTGCCGAAGACGCCGTGCAGATAGGTGCCGAGGACGCGCCCGTCGGCGCTGACGGCACCCTCCGGCCCGGATTCATCGGTGGCGAAGGGGCGTCCGCGGCCGGGCCCCTCGGTGCGGCCGAGATGGATCTCGTAGCCGGACAATTCCTCGCCGGTCGTCGCGCGCAGTCGGGCCGGGCGCACCGTCTTTCGCGGCTCCATTACCGTATCCACGGCAAGCAGGCCAAGGCCATCGACGGCGCCTGCCGGCCCTTCCACCCCGAAGGGATCGTCGATCCGGCGACCGAGCATCTGGAAGCCGCCGCAAATGCCGACGACCATGCCGCCGGCTGCATGGTGGCGCGCGATATCGGTGTCCCAGCCATTGCGGCGGAAGGCCGCGAGGTCGGCGATGGTGGCGCGCGTGCCGGGCAGGAGGATGCAATCGCACCGGGGGATGGCCTCGCCGGGGCGCACGAAGCCGACTTCGACACCCGGTGTCGCGGCCAGCGGGTCGAGGTCGTCGAAATTGGCGATGCGCCCCGGCTGAGGCACCGCAATGCGGACGCGGCGGGCCCCGCCGCCGGGGCGTGGGCGCTCCAGCGCCACGGAATCCTCGGGGGGCAGGCGTCCGACGGTCGTCAGCCAGGGGACGAGGCCCAGAGACGGCCACCCGGTATGCTTTTCGATGGTTGCCATCCCTTCGGCGAACAGGGCCGGATCGCCGCGGAACTTGTTGACGATGGTGCCGGCGATCATGGCCCGGTCCTGCGGCGGCAGGACGCAATGCGTGCCGACAAGCGCCGCGATGACGCCCCCCCGGTCGATATCGCCGATCAGCACCACCGGCACATCGGCGGCGCGGGCAAAGCCCATATTGGCGATGTCGCCGGACCGCAGATTGACCTCGGATGCGCTGCCGGCCCCTTCGACGAGCACGAGCTCGCATTCGGCCGCCAGCCGCGCATGGCTTTCCAGGACGGCGTCGAGCAGGCCGGCCTTGAGGCGTTGGTAATCGACGGCCGATGCGGTGCCCCGGCTTCTGCCCTGCACGACGATGTCGGCGCCCGTATCGGACATCGGCTTCAGCAAAACGGGGTTCATGTCGGTGACGGGTTCCGCCCCGGCCGCCAGGGCCTGCAGCCATTGCGCACGGCCGATTTCGCCGTAGCCGCCATCATGGCAGCGCGCCACGGCGGCGTTGTTGGACATGTTCTGCGCCTTGAACGGGCGCACGCTCATTCCGCGACGGGCGAACAGGCGGCACAATCCGGCGACCAGGACGCTCTTCCCGACGTCGGAGCCCGTACCCTGGAACATGAGGCTGCGTGCGGCCATTCCCTTCAACCCATGATGAGCTTGAGAGCGAGTATCGTACAGACCGCGACAAGCAGCGGGCGAATCAGTTTCGCGCCGAAGCGGACGGCGGAGACGGCGCCCAGACGCGCGCCGCAGAACTGCGCGATGCCCATGGCCAGGCCGAGCTTCCAGTGGATGGACCCGGAAAAGGCGAAGATGGCGAAGCCGCCGAGATTGGATGCGAAGTTGAGCAGCTTGGTGTGGGCCGTCGCCTTGAGGACGCCGTAGCCGGCGAGCGCCACGAAGGCGATCATGAAGAAGGAGCCCGTGCCCGGCCCGAACAACCCGTCATAGGCGCCGATCAGCGGCACGAGGAAACAGGCGAAGACGACGGGGGAGATCCGCCGTTCCCGGTCGACGTCGGACAGGTTGGGCTTGATTGCGAAATAGACCGCGATGCCGATCAGCAGGAAAGGCAGGATGCCGCCCAGGAGATCCGGCGGCAGAAGCATGGCCGCCAATGCGCCGGCACATGCGCCGGCAAAGGACAGGGCGGCGGCCGGCAGCAGCGATTTCAGGTCTACCAGCCCGCGACGCGCATAGGCGATGGTTGCCGAGCCCGAGCCGAACAGGCTCTGCAGCTTGTTGGTGCCGAGAGCCGATAGCGGATCGAAACCGCCGAGCAGAAGCGCCGGAATGGTAATCAGGCCGCCGCCGCCCGCGATGGCATCGACGAAGCCGGCAAAAAATGCCGCGGCAACAATGAGAATGAGGATCGTATCGGGCGACATCGGGCAACGGCTTCCTGTGGTTCGCTCCGCGTTTAGAGCCTTTCATGACCGCCGGAAAGCTTCTATGCAGGCGTGCGATACGGTGCCTCGACGAAGAGGCTGAGAGATAGTCCGTGGCGGCCGACCCAATCCGGGGGCCAGGACGGAGCCGAAGGAGGTGGCGCATGAACGCCCTGATGCTGTGCGGCCATGGCAGCCGCGACCAAGGCGCGGTCGACGAATTCAAGGCGCTGGCGCACAAGATGACGCACCGCCTGCCCGACTGGACGGTGGATTACGGGTATCTCGAATTCGCAAGGCCGATCATCCGCGACGGGTTGGACAGGCTGCGCGAAGGCGGTGCAAGCACGATCCTGGCGTTGCCGGGCATGCTGTTTGCCGCCGGTCATGCCAAGAACGACATTCCCTCTGTTCTGAACACCTATGCAAGCGCCAACGGCGTGGACATCCGCTACGGGCGGGAACTCGGCATCGACCCGAAGATGGTTCGCGCCGCGGGCGACCGTATCCGGCAAGCCCTGCGGGCCGCCGGCTGGCAGGACGGCATGCCGCTTCACGATACGATGCTGGTGGTCGTGGGGCGGGGCGCTTCCGACCCGGACGCCAATTCCAACGTAGCCAAGGTCATGCGGCTGCTTTGGGAAGGGCTGGGCTTCGGCTGGGGCGAAACGGCCTATTCGGGCGTCACCTTCCCGCTGGTCGAGCCGGCGCTGGAACATGCGACGCGGCTCGGCTACCGGCGCATCGTCGTGTTTCCCTACTTCCTGTTCACCGGCATCCTCGTGCGGCGCATCTACGACCATACGGACGCGGTGGCGTCGCGGCATGGCGGGATCGAGTTCATCAAGGCGCCGTATCTCGGCGCGCACGATCTCGTGGTGGAAACCTTCGTCGACCGGCTGGACGAGGTGATCGTCGGCACCAACAACATGAACTGCCAGATGTGCAAGTACCGCGAGCAGGTGCTGGGCTTCGAGGCCGAGGTGGGGCTGCCGCAGGAAAGCCACCACCACCACGTGGAAGGCGTCGGCACCGATGGCGATGCCGGGCACGCGCATCACCACGACCACGGCCACGATCACAGCCACCATCACGATCACAGCCACAGCCACGATCATGGCCGCAGCCACGATCATGGCCACGGCCATCATCATCACGGCGATGGCGGTCATACGCATCACCCTTACCCTCATGCCGCACATCCGCTCGGTCCGCGTTCCATGAAGAAGGACGGCTGAGACCGTGCCTGCCTGGCTGACGGTCGTCGGGATCGGCGATGGCGGGCTGGAGTGCCTCGCCCCGGAGCAGCGCGCCGCCATCGACGCCGCGTTGCATGTGGTGGGCGGGGCGCGGCATCTCGCCATGCTGGACGGCGTCGCAGCGGCGGCACAACGCCACTGCTGGTCCTCGCCCTTCGACGCATCCCGCGCCACCATCGAGGCGCTGGCCGGGAAGCCGACCGTCGTGCTGGCGTCGGGCGACCCGTCCTGGTTCGGCCCCGTGGCCTGGCTGCGCCGGTTCCTGCCGGCCGATGCCATGCGGGTGCTGCCGTCGCCGTCCTCCTTTTCGCTGGCGGCGGCACGGCTTGGATGGGCGCTGGAGGACGTCGCCTGCCTGTCCGCGCATGGGCGTCCCGTCTCCGCGCTGGCCGCATCCCTCGGTGCGGGCCGACGGCTGCTGATCCTGTCCGCCGACGGCACGACGCCGGGCGAGGTCGCGTCACTGCTGGTGCGTGAAGGGTTCGGCTTGAGCCGCATGACCGTAATGGAGCATCTGGGCGGCGCGCATGAACGGGCACTGTCCACAACGGCGGAAGCGTTTTCGTTGCCCCAGGGCGCGGCGTTGAACATCGTCGCCGTCGATTGCGTGGGCCGGCCGGAGCACGGCGCGTTCGGGCTGGCCGACGAAGCCTTCGCGCATGACGGCAAGATGACCAAGCGGCCGATGCGCACGCTGGCGCTCGCCGCCCTGGAGCCGCGGCCCGGTGCCTGCCTGTGGGATATCGGCTCCGGCTGCGGCTCCATCGCGGTGGAATGGGCAAGGCTGGGTGGCCGCGCCATCGCGCTGGAGCCACGCGCCGACCGGCGTGCGCTGCTGGCGGAAAATGTCCGTCGCCTGTCGCATGGGCCGGTCGAGATCGTGGCCGGGCTGGCGCCGGACGCACTGGACGGGTTTGCCGCGCCGGACAGCGTCTTCATCGGCGGAGGGTTGTCGGAGGCGACGTTTGCACGTGCTTTCGATGCCCTTCCGCACCATGGAAATCTCGTGGCCCACGCGGTCACGCTGGAGTCCGAGGCGCTTCTGCTGACGTTCCATGCCCGTTACGGCGGCAACCTGACACGCCTTGCCGTCGCCGTGGCTGCGCCGGTCGGAACCCTTACCGGTTGGCGGCCGCAGATGCCGGTGACGCACTGGCATCTGCGCAAGGGGGCGGAGCGGACATGAGCGGTACGCTCTATGGAATCGGCCTCGGGCCGGGCGACCCCGAGCTTCTGACCCTCAAGGCGGTGCGCGTTTTGTCGAGCGTACCGGCGATCGCCTATCCGGTGCCGGACAGCGGGCACAGCATGGCCCGCGCCATCGCCGCGCCGCACCTGCGGCCGGGCCTTGCGGAGATCGCCTTCGGCCTGTGCATGCGCATCGACAGCGCACCGGGGCAGGCGGCCTACGACGAGGCGGCGGACGCCATCGCCGCATACCTGGATGGCGGCCGGGACGTCGCCCTTCTGTGCGAAGGCGACCCCTTCTTCTACGGCTCCTTCCTCTACCTCTTCGAGCGGCTGGCCGGGCGGTTCCGCGTCGACATCGTGCCCGGCATCTCATCGCCCATGGCGGCGGCTGCGGCCATGCGCACACCGCTGGCCCGCCGCAACGAGACCTTCGCCGTCATACCCGCCCCGTTGAGCGATGCGCAGATCGCCGCGCGGCTGGCCGTGGCGGATGCCTTCTGCATCATCAAGCTGGGCCGGCATCTGGCGCGCATCCGCGCGCTTCTGGATCGCACCGGCCTTGCCGATGGCAGTTGCTACCTGGCGCATGTCTCCACCCCGCAGGAAACGATCATGCCCTTGCGCGATGCTCCGGCGACGGCGCCGTATTTTTCCATGATCGTCGGTCACAGAGAGGGCGTCGCATGAGGCCGGCCATCGTCATCCTTCACGCCCCGGCCATGGCGACGGCGCGCCAGATCCAGGCCGAACTGACGGCGGAGATCCATGCGCCGGACGGGATAGACGGCGCGGATGCGCATTTCAGCGGTCTGGCCGGCCATCTGCGCGGGCTTTTCCTGGAGGGCCGCCCCATCGTGGCCGTCATGGCGGCCGGGGCGCTCATCCGCATCCTTGCCCCGTCGCTGAGCGACAAGCGTTCGGAGCCGCCGGTCCTGGCCGTATCCGAGGATCGATGCAGCATCGTGCCGCTTCTGGGCGGCCACCGCGGGGCAAACGACATGGCGCGCCGTCTGGCCGGGGCTCTCCACGGTCATGCGGCCGTCACCACCGCCGGCGATACGCGCTTCGGCGTGGCGCTCGACGCACCGCCATGCGGGTGGCACCTGGAAAACCCGCAGGATGCGAAGCCGGCGATGACCGCCTTGCTGGCCGGCGCCGCAGCCCGCATCACGGCCGAGGCCGACTGGCTGACCGCGCTTCCGGTGCCCCGTGCCGACGATGCCTCGGTGATCCTGTCGGAAGATGATGCAGGGCGTGCGCCCCGTCCGGGCGAACTCCTGTACCGCCCGCGGCGGCTCGTGCTCGGAATGGGCGCGGAGCGCGGCGCACCGGCGGACGAGGCCATCGCCCTGGCCGAACAGGCCTTGCAGCAAGCCGGGGTCAGCCCGCTTTGCCTGGCCATGGTAGCGACCCTCGACGTCAAGGCCGACGAAGCGTCGTTGAACGCGGTGGCGGCGCATTTCAACGTGCCGCTGCGTGTCTTCGATGCCGCCACGCTGGAGGCCGAAACGCATCGGCTGGCGACGCCATCCGACATCGTCTTCGCCGAAGTCGGCTGCCACGGCGTGGCCGAAGGTGCCGCGCTCGCGGCCGGCGGGCAGGACGCCACGCTGATTCTGGCAAAGGTGAAATCCCGGCGTGTCACCGCCGCCGTCGCCCGCGCGCCGCGGCCGCTTTCGGCATGCTCCATCGGCCGGGCGCGGGGGCGCCTGACGCTTGTGGGGATCGGGCCGGGGGCGCCCGAATGGCGCTCGCCGGAGGCGCGCGCGGCCATCGAGGCGGCCGACGATCGCGTCGGTTACGGCCTCTATCTGGATCTGGTGGCCGATATTCCCGGCAGCGGCCGCCGGCACGATTTTCCGTTGGGCGCCGAAGAGGACCGCGTCCGCCACGCTTTGCTTCTGGCGGCGGAAGGCCGCACGGTGGCTTTGGTCTGCTCCGGCGATGCCGGCATCTACGCCATGGCGACCCTGGCTTATGAGTTGATCGACACGGGCGAGCTGCCCGCCGCCGCCCGCCGGGTGGAGGTGGTGGTCTGCCCGGGCATATCGGCCCTGCAGGCGGCCGCGGCGCGGGCCGGAGCGCCGCTCGGGCACGATTTCTGCACCATATCGCTATCCGATCTGCTGACGCCCTGGCCCGATATCGAGCGGCGGGTGCGGGCGGCGGCGGCGGGTGACTTCGTGATCGCCTTCTACAATCCGGTTTCGCGGCGGCGGCGCAGCCAGCTGGCCGACGCGCGCGCCATCCTGCTGGAGCATCGCCCGGCGGAAACGCCGGTGGTGCTGGCCACCAATCTCGGCCGGCGGGGTGAAACGGTCCGTATCGTATCGCTGGCGGACCTGCGGGTGGACGACGTCGACATGCTGACCGTCGTCATCGTCGGTTCGTCGCAGACGCGGCGCATGCGGACCGGCGACGGGCGCGAGCACGCCTATACGCCGCGCGGCTATGCCGGCAAGGCGGGCAGCGCGTTGACGGCCAATGCCACAAGGGAGCGGACATGACGGTTCATTTCATCGGGGCCGGGCCGGGCGCACCCGATCTCATCACCGTGCGCGGCCTGCGGTTGATCCAGTCCTGCCCGGTCTGTCTTTACGCCGGGTCGCTGGTGCCCGAGGACATCGTCCGCGCCGCGCCTGACGGGGCCCGCGTCCTGGATACGGCGGCGATGACGCTCGACGACATCGTCGCCGAAATCGCCGATGCCCATGCCAAGGGCCTGGACGTGGCGCGTGTGCATTCCGGCGATCCGTCGATCTATGGCGCGACGGCGGAGCAGATGCGGCGGCTGGATGCGATGGGCATTCCCTATGACGTGACGCCGGGTGTTCCGGCCTTCGCAGCGGCGGCTGCCGCCCTGAAGCTGGAACTGACCATACCGGAGCTGTGCCAGAGCATCATCCTGACGCGCACGGCCATGAAGTCGTCTTCCATGCCTGAAGGCGAGGAACTGGAAACGCTGGCGCGCAGCGGCGCCACGCTCGCCATCCACCTGTCGGTCCGCAACCTCGCGCATATCGAACGGGTGCTGACGCCGCTTGCCGCTTATGGGCCCGACTGCCCGGCCATCATCGCCTATCGCGTCGGCTGGCCGGACGAGAGCTTCCTGCACGGCACGGTGTCCACGATGCGTCGCCTGGCGCGCGACGCCAAATTGACGCGCACGGCGCTGGTTCTCGTCGGCAGGGCACTCGGCGCATCGGCCTTCCGCGACTCGGCCCTGTACGATCCTTCGCACGTCCACGTGCTGCGGCCCAAAGCCGCCGCTCCGGGCGGCGGTTAACCCTGGCGCTCGACGGCGATATCGGCCTCGGCCCGGAAGGCGGAGTGCGAACGCAGCCAATCCAGGGCCGCCTGCGGGTCGGTGGCATGGCCATTCGATGCCATCGCCGGCCGCCGGATCATCAGGACGGGCAGGCCCAGCGCCTCTGCGGCGTCGAGCTTTGCGATGCCGGCCTGCCCGCCCGAATTGCGGCAGACGAGATGCGTCACGCCGTAACGTCGGAAAAGCGCCTGCTCTTCGTCTGCCGTCCGCAAGGGCGGGCCGATGACGATCTCTGCTGGAAAGGGCAGAGGCGTGCGCGGCCCCTCGGCCATGCGCAGAACGGGCCCCAGGTCCGCGCGGTGGCGAAAGGGCGCAAGATGGCGCTGCCCGAGCGCCAGGAAGGGCTTTGCGCCGTGTGGTAGCGCCACACTTGCCGCGCGCAGGCAGGCGACCTCCTGCCAGTTCGGTCTTGGCGGCCATTCGGGGCGGATCATCGCCAGACAGGGCACGCCCGCGCGGGCCGCCGCCGCCGTCGCATTGCGGTGCATGCCGGTGGCGAAGGGGTGCGCCGCATCGACAAGATGCGTGACATTCTCGGCGCGGAGAAAATCGCCCAGGCCAGCAACACCGCCGAAGCCGCCTGTCCGCACAGAGCCTGCATAGGCGGCCGGTTTTTCGGTCGCGCCCAGAAGCGACACGATCAGGCGCGCCTTCGGCATGTCCCGCGCGATCGCTTCCGACAAAGCGCGCGCCTCGCTCGTTCCGGCAATCAGCAATATTGTCTGGCTGGCGTTGTGCATCGCGATCATTATAAGCGTCGGGGATCATGGCGCGACAGGGTATTCTCATATCGGCCCCGGCTTCGGGATGCGGCAAGACGCTGGTGACGCTGGCGCTGCTGCGCCTGCTTGCCCGGCGCGGCATTCCCGTGACGCCCGCCAAGTCGGGCCCGGACTATATCGACCCCGGTTTCCACCGCCTCGCCAGCGGACACGACAGCGTCAATCTCGACGCGTATGCCATGCAGCCGTCGACGATCCTGCGCCTTGCGGGGCAGGGCGACGGCCTGCTTGCCGTCGAGGGCGCCATGGGCCTCTTCGACGGTGCGGCGAACGGCCGGGGCTCTGCGGCGGCACTGGCGCAGATGCTGGGTCTGCCCGTTATCCTTGTGGTCGATTGCGCCCGCCAGGCGCAGTCCGTGGCGGCGCTGGTGCGCGGCTTCGCCACCCACGACCCGTCGATCGGGATCGGGGGGCTCATCCTCAACCGCGTTGGCAGCCAGCGCCACGAGGCGATGTTGCGCACGGCGCTGGAGCCCCTGGCGATCCCCGTTCTGGCGGCGCTTCCCGCAGAGCCGTCGCTGGCGATCCCGTCCCGGCATCTTGGCCTCGTCCGCGCGCAGGAGCTGGATGCGGACGAGCGCCTGTGCGACCGTGCGGCCGACTGGCTGGAGGTGGCGCTGGACCTCGATGGCCTGCTGGACGTCTCCCGCCGCGCCTCAATGCCGGCCGGCGATGGGCGGGCACCCCGCCTGCCGCCACCCGGCGGGCGCGTTGCCGTGGCGCGGGACGATGCCTTCGCCTTCGCCTATCCGCATCTCCTGGGCGGCTGGCGGGAGGCCGGTGCGGACATTTCGTTCTTTTCGCCGCTGGCCGACGAAGCGCCGGATATCGGCGCGGACGCCGTCTACCTGCCGGGCGGGTATCCGGAACTCCATGCGGGGCGGATCGCCGGCGCGTCCGCGTTTCGTGCCGGAATGACCAATTCTGCGATGCGGGGCGCCCTCGTCTACGGCGAATGCGGAGGCTATATGGTGCTTGGCGACGGCTTGGTGGACGGCGAAGGCACCCGGCATGCGATGCTGGGCATGCTGCCGTTGGAAACCAGTTTCGAGGTGCCACGCCGGCATCTTGGCTACAGGCAGGCGGTGCCCACCGACGATGCGCCCTTCTGGGCCGCTGCCGTGACCGCCCACGAGTTCCACTATGCCTCGATCCTGTCCGAGGGCGATGCAGGACGGCTTTTCCGCGCCACCGACGCGACAGGACAAGCCCTGGGCGCCCTCGGCCTGTATCGTGGCCGGGTCATGGGCTCTTTCCTGCACGTGATCGATGGCGCCGCCTGATGGACGCCGCGTTGAAACACGGCGGAGCCCTGGACGCAGCCATCGCCCGCTGGGGCGGACAGCGAGCCGACTGGCTGGACCTGTCCACCGGCATCAACCCGCAACCGCTGCCCCTGCCGCAACTGCGGCCGGACGCGTGGACGCGGCTTCCGGAGGCGGCGGACGAGGCCACGCTGGCGGATGCGGCCCGCGCCTTCTACGGGGTCGCCGGCAGCATCGTGGCGGCGCCGGGAACGCAGGCGCTCATCGGATTGTGGCCGTACCTCTTCACGCCGCGCCGCGCGGCGATCCTGTCTCCGACCTATGAGGAACACAGGCACGCGCTTGTCCTGGCTGGCCATGACGCCGTCGCATGCGCCGGTCTGGACGATATCCCCGCCGACGCGTCGCTGGTCGTCGTCGTCAATCCCAACAACCCGGACGGGCGGAAACACGACAGGCCGGCACTGCTGGCCCTGGCCGAGCGCCTTCTGGAGCGGGACGGACTTCTCGTCGTGGATGAAGCCTTCGCCGATGCCGACCCCGCCTGCAGCCTCGCGGGTGACACGGCGGGGCCGCTGCCGATTCTCGTGCTCAAATCCTTCGGCAAATATTTCGGATATGCGGGCCTTCGGCTCGGTTTCGCCCTGTGCGGCGACGTGCTTGCCGGGCGGATCGCAGCCCGCCTCGGGCCCTGGGCCGTGTCGGGGCCGGCCATGGCCGTGGGTGCGGCCGCGCTGCGGGCCGAGGCGGCAACGGGCGCGGTGCGGGCACGCCTGGAGGCGCAGGCGCGCATGACGCGGGAAACTCTGTCCACGGCCGGGCTTGCCATCGCCGGGGGCACGGCGATGTTCACCCTTATCCGGGATGAGGGAGCCGCGGCGATTTTCGAGCGGCTCGCGACACGCCATATCCTGACACGCCCCTTCGCCTACGAACCGGCGTGGCTTCGCTTCGGAAACATCCGGGACGACATCGAGGCCGAACGTCTTGCCGGGGCGCTATGCTGCTAGGCGGCTCGGCCATCGCCCTGCTTGCAGGACTGCTTCTGGACAGGCTGGTGGGCGATCCGCCCTGGCTGTGGCGCCATCTGCCGCATCCGGTGGCCCTGTTCGGCGGGGCGATCGATCGGCTCGACCGCGCCTGGAACGACGCGTCCCTGCCGGAGCGGCGCAGACGCCGTGCCGGGCTCGTCGCCATTGGGCTGCTGACGGTGGCGGCGGCCCTGCTCGGGCTTGCCCTGCAATGGGGCCTTTCTCTTCTGGGGCCGGCCGGCATCGTACTGCAAGCCTGCACCATCGCGATATTCCTGGCGCAAGGCAGCCTGCGCCAGCACGTCGAGGCGGTGGCTACCGGGCTGTCCCATTCGCTTGCCGATGGCCGCCATGCGGTATCGATGATCGTCGGGCGGGACCCGGACCAGCTGGACGATGCCGGCGTCTGCCGGGCGGCAATCGAAAGCCTTGCGGAAAACACGTCCGACGGCGTGATCGCCCCGTTTTTCTATGCGGCGCTGTTCGGCCTGCCGGGCCTGTTCGCCTACAAGATGATCAACACTGCAGATTCGATGATCGGCCATATGAGCGCGCGCCACCGGGCATTCGGCAGGGGGGCGGCGCGGCTGGACGACCTGGCCAACTGGCCGGCTGCGCGGTTGACCGCGCTTTTGTTCGCGCTCGTCGCCGCGGACCGGCGGGCCTGGCGCATCTCACGGCGGGACGCGCCGTTGCACCGCTCACCCAACGCGGGTTGGCCGGAGGCGGCCATGGCGGCGGCGCTGGGCCTGTCGCTCGGTGGGCCGCGTCGCTATGGCGACCTTGCGGTCGATGCTCCCTGCCTCAATGCAGAGGGCCGACGAGAGGCCGGGACCGGCGATATCGACCGGGCCTTGGTGCTTTATGGCCGCACGTGCAGCGCACTCGGGGCCATCGCCGTCCTTCTGGCGCTGGCCTCAGCCTGAGCCGAGCGCCAGGCCCAGCAGTATCGCGATGTCCAGCAATTGCTGGCATGCGCCCAACGTGTCGCCCGTCTGGCCGCCGAGGCGACGGCGCAGGACAGACCGGAACCACAGATAAACGCCCGCCGAGATCGCGGCCGCAAGGGCAACCCCGCCAAACCCGGCCGTCGGCAGGCCCAAGAGGACGCCCGATGCCGTGCCCAGCGCAAGGGACCAGAGTCCCTGCCGCCGCGTCGGCCTGCCGAGGCTGTCGGCGATGCCGTCGGGGCGCGCCGAGGGTAGGGAAGACCACAACAGGCCCATGCCGCCGCGGCTGGCCGATGCCGCCGCCAGCAGGGCGCACGCTGCCGCGAGCGGACTGGCGGTGGCCACCTCCGCCAGAAGCGCGATGCGCAGCAGAAGCGCGAAGGCCAGCGCCAGCAAACCATAGGTTCCGATGCGGCTGTCCTTCATGATGGCGAGCGCTCGGTCTTTCCCGGCATGGCCGAACAGGCCATCCGCCGTATCACCCAGCCCGTCTTCGTGCAGGGCGCCGGTGGAAGCCACCATCAGCGCCAGTGCAAGGAGGGCGGCGATAAAGGGTGCAAGGCCGGCCGCCATCGCCAGCAGCAGGAGCAGGGCGGGCAGAAGCCCGACGATCAGCCCCACCACCGGAAAGGCCGGCGCATCCGCTGCCAGCGGATGGGGCCCGCCGCGAAAGGCTTCCGGTAGCGCCGGAAAGCGGCTGAGAAAGGAGAGGGCACGCAGGAGGCTGGCGACAGGCTGGATCATGGCGCCAGCTTTCGCCGCGCCGGCGCCCGCATGCAAGCCGTTTGCTTCACCCGGCGCGATTGCCTATCACCGGCCCTTCAGATCATGCCTATCCGAAAGTCTCGTTCCATGTCCGCAACCGGCCTTCCCTTCGACGATATCCGCGCCCTTGTCCGGCAGATGCCGCAGCAGGACGGCCGCGCCCGGCATGATGCGCGCCACCGCCAGGAAGAACTGACCAAACCGTCCGGCTCGCTCGGCCGGCTGGAGGATATCGCCGAATGGATGGCCGCCTGGCAGGGACGTGCCCCCACCGTAAACCGACCCGTGGTGGCGGTCTTCGCCGCCAACCACGGGATTGCGGCCCGGGGCGCTTCGGCCTTCCCGCCCGAGGTGACGCGCCAGATGGTGGAAAACTTCGCCGCCGGCGGTGCCGCGATCAACCAGATCTGCGCCACCTTCGACCTCGGCCTCAAGATTTTCGACCTCGCGCTCGATTACCCCACCGGCGACATCACGTCGGAGCCGGCATTGTCGGAGCGCGATTGCGCCGCCACCATGGCCTACGGCATGGAATGCCTTGCGGGAGAACCCGACCTCCTGTGCATCGGCGAGATGGGTATCGGAAATACGGCTGTGGCCAGTGCGCTGTTCGCGGCCCTGTTCGGCGGCACCGCGCGCGACTGGGTCGGGCCGGGCACCGGCCATGACAGCGCCGGCATGGCCCGCAAGACCGCCCTCGTGCAGGAGGCGATAGACCTCCATGGACGCCACGCCACCGATCCGCTCGAGGCGTTGCGCCGGCTTGGCGGCCGCGAGATCGCCGCCATGGCGGGCGCCATACTGGCGGCCCGGATGCAGCGCGTGCCGGTTGTCGTGGACGGCTTCGTCGCGACGGCGGCTGCGGCCGTCCTGCACAAGCTGTCTCCCGATACGCTCGATCATTGCCTGTTCGGCCATGTGTCCGCCGAACCCGGTCACCAGCGCGCCCTCCAGGCAATGGGCAAGGTGCCGCTGCTGGCGCTCGGCATGCGGCTGGGCGAGGGCACAGGTGCGGCACTGGCCGCCGCGATGGTGAAAGCGGCGGTGGCCTGCCACAACGGCATGGCGACTTTTGCACAGGCCGGCGTTTCGGACCGCGCCGCCGACTGAGCCGGCGCCGCTACTCGCTTTCGGGCGGCGCCTTGTAGTTTATGAACAAGGCGAAGATGCCATAGGCGGCGATCGCCAGGGTGATCGCGCCCCAGAGCTGTTCGCCGTTCCACCACTCGAAGCCGGACCAGACCAGGCACGAGCCGACGATCAGCACGCGACGCCACAGCGGCTTGAAGAACGGATGGTTGGAATCGCTGTACATCTGGCTTGCTTATCCGGCTAGGGTCATGGGGTGCGCCGTGCGGCCGGCGCCATGGCCTGGGCGCGCTGGGCGTCGCGCGGCTGCTCCTCCCGCGTGGTCGCGTTGGCACGCACGGCCTTCTGCGGTTTCGAGGCGACGTGCCACCAATCGAGATAGCGCGCCAGTGCGAACTGGATGGCGAGGCCGCCGGTAACGAGCGCCGTATCGTAGGCCAGTGTCGTTTCGTTGCCGAAGCGCAGCGCCTGCGCCAGCAGCGACAGGAACGTCCCCAAGGCGAAGACCGGAAGCGAGTGGCGTCCGAGCATGGTCAGCGGATTGGCGGCACCAACGCGGCTGAACGGCGACATCTTCGGCGCATGGGCGAACACGTAGACCAGCGCGACGAGGTGCAGAAGGCGCGGAATGGACGCGTAGGTTTTGTCGAAACCGACGAAGAGCGACGGCAGCGGGATCATCCGCTCCACCGACCACCAGCCGAAGCCGACGAAAGCCCAGGCGAAAGCCAGGAAGCCGAGCGCCATCACGTAGAGCCTCGGCGAGTAGGGAAGCGCCGGCTGGCCGCGCAGCTTCTGGAAGCCGGTATACAGCCCAAGGGCGAAGATGAGTTGCCAGGAGAACGGATTGAAGAACCATCCGCCGGCATTGGGATAGTTGGGAATGTTAAGCCGCGCGAGGCCGAAGACCAGCCAGACGGCAAGCGAGGCGACAAGAAACCCCTTCAGCCCGATCCACCGTATGCCGAGCAACATCAGCGGCAGCATGAGCAGCAGCGCGGCGTAGAGCGGCAGGATGTTCAGGTAGCCGAGTTGGTTGCCGAGGGTCGCGATACCGTAAAGCGCATCCAGCGGCTGCGTCAGAAGGGGGCCCAGGCCGATCTGGCGGAGAATGTCCCCCTTGCCGAGCGCCAGCGCGAACCAGATGAACAGCGAGATGACCGCCATGGTGAGGGCGATGTGCACGAGGTAGAGAACGCCGGCGCGCCGGGCCGCCTTCAACGATGCGATCAGCGGCGAGCCCTCCAGGAAGAGCCGCCCATAGGCGAAGGCGCTGGCGACGCCGGCCAGGAAGACGAAGACTTCCGCTGAATCGGAAAAGCCGAAATTCCGGCTCGTGAAATTCTCCCACAGCACGCCGGGTATGTGGTTGATGAAGATCATCACCAGGGCTACGCCGCGGAAAAAATCGATCCTGTAGTCTCGCTCCGGGCGGAGAAAGACGCTGTCATATGCGCTCATGGCTGTTCGACCTTCAGCCTCTGGCGGGCGTCTCTATAGGGTCCGACGTACCCGTCCTCTGATCCCTTCGCGGTTGAGATAGTGTTTTTTGTGCGCCGGCAAGGCGTTTGTGCCACGCTTCGGAAGCGCGGATCACGGGTTCGGGAGCGATCTCGAAGGGTGTGGCGAAGATGGAAAGCGCCCGCGCCTTGTCTCCCAGCACAGGATCCGCCGTGAGCGAGATGAACAGTGGCGCAACGACGAGCGGCAGGGCGATCGGCAGCACCCACAGGAACAGCGTCAGGGTGTATATGTAGCTCGTCACCATCAGGATGGCGCCCACGATGACCATCCACCAGCTTGCCGCAAAGGCGGCCGACAGGGGGACGCCTTCATCCTCGCGGTCGGTGGACGGCCAGCCGCTGTCACGCGCCATCAAGATTTCGGCAACGGCCTTGGACTGGAATAGCATCATGATCGGCGCGAGCGCGCTGGTCAGGATAAGCTCGCAGGTGGCGCCCGCCAGAACCGCGATCGAGCCGCCGAAGCGCGCCGCCCGGTGCGACAGCGCGGTGCGAAATGCTATGAGCGTCTTAGGCAGGAGCAGCAGCGTGAAGATGCCGATCAGAAGCAGCAGGGCCTTGGTGGTTTCGGGGCGGGGGAAGACGGGGAACAGGCTGTCACCCGGGAAGTAGTTCGGCGCGGGCGCCAGGATCGGATCCAGCATCGAGACGATGAGGAACAGCAGCCAGATCGGCGAGGCGGCGTAGGCCATGATGCCGGACACCATGGCGACGCGGCTCCAGAAGCGCAGGCGCGGGGCGGGGATCAACCGCCCGTGCTGCAGATTGCCCTGGCACCAGCGCCTGTCGCGCTTGGCATACTCGATCAGGTTCGACGGGGCCTCTTCGAAAGAGCCTTCCAGATCCGGATCGACGCGTACCTTCCAGCCGTCGCGCGCCAGCAGCGCGGCCTCGACGAAGTCGTGGCTCAAGATATGGCCGCCGAAGGGGGGCCGGCCCGACAGATGCGGCAATCCGCAGCTTTGCGCGAAGGCGCGGGTGCGGATGATCGCGTTATGGCCCCAGAAGGGCCCTTCGCGGCCTTGCAGGGCCGCGATCCCGCGCGAAAAGAAGGGTGAGTAGAGGGCCGCGGAGAACTGCAGCGCACGGCCGAACAGGCTGCGCCGGTTGATGATGAGCGGCTGCGTCTGCAGCAGGGCCAGCTCGTCGTCGTCGTCCATCCGCGCGACCATCTCCACCAGCGTCTCGGGCCGCATCAGGCTGTCCGCGTCCAGCACGATCATGTAGGTATAGGCGCCGCCCTGCTGGGTGACGAACTCGCCGATATTGCCGGCCTTGCGGTTGGTGTTCTTCTCGCGGTGGCGATAATAGAGATGCGTCCCCGTTTCCAGTGCGCCGGCGATCTCGAAGACGGCGCGGCGTTCGGCCGCGACGGATTCCGCCTTGGTGGAGTCCGAGAGGACGAAGAAGTCGAACGCCTCGAGCCGGCGAATTCGCCTCAGGCCCTCGATCATGGCGGCGACGCGCGCCATGACGGCATCCGCGTCCTCATTGTAGACGGGCACCAGCACGGCCGAGCGGTTGACGGAGGCCGGCGCCAGTACGCCACCCCGCCGGTTCGGCTTGCCCCTGGAGAAGAAGATGCCGGCAACGGCGGTGTTGAATCCCCATGCCAGCCACATGCAGCAGACGATCAGCAGGCATACCTGGGCGAAGTGCAGCCAGGTCGCACCATTGGCCGTGATGATGGTGGCGAACAGGAACCCTGCCACGACAGCCAGCGCCAGCGCCACGAGCGCGAATAGGAATCTTCCGAAAATGACCAAGCCAATCCCGTCCATTCAAGCGGCAATGCGTCTGCAGCGCTGCCTTATGCCCGTTCAGTGACCCTGAGTCACGCCATATTGAGATCGCAGTATCGGGCGCTCCGGCATGTCGAGGCTGCCTCGCGGCGGCGGCAGGACCAGCTTGCGCAGGAATGCGAGGGCCTTGCGCTTGCCGATGCGCGCCGCCAGAAGCACCACGTCCGGCTCGGGCCCGCTGCGACCCTCGAAGGCCAGACGCTCGGCGATGGCGCGGCGAACCTCGTCCTCCGACAGGTCCGGCCGCCCGACGAGAACGCCGGCCGGCACCTTCGGCAGGGGCACCTCGTGCCTGTGATGCGGCACCGATGGCGCGGTGAGGTCTACGGTCATTGGCCGATCCATTGGTACAGCCAGGTTTCGCTGACCACGCGACCGCCGACCGCCAGCTTGGCCCGCAGTTCCACAGGCGCGCTATCGAGCTTTTCCAACTCGATCGACAGGCGCCAGCCGCCGCCGGGCAGACGGTTGACGCCGATATGCTCGATGCGGGCATTCTGCGGAATGTCCACGATGGGCTCGACCACCGATCCGCCGGGCAGGTTGGCGGCCGTGCCGCCGTCGAAATTGATCTCGAAGCGGCGGGTGTTGATGTCGCCCGTATGGGCGGCGTTGCCGCCGAGCCCGGCAAAGGTGCCGAGGACCACGGCCACGTCGCTGCGCATCTCCTCGATCAGGCCCCAGCGCATGCGGTAGCGGAATTCGTACTGGCTGCCCGCCTCGGGCCGTTCTTCCGGCACCCAGAAGGCGACGATATTGTCGTTGGCTTCCGACTCCGTCGGAATCTCCACCAGCTGGACGACACCCCGGCCCCAGTCTCCCTGCGGCTCGATGATGAGGGAGGGGCGGACTTCGTAGCGCGCCTCCACATCCTGGTAATGGTCGAACTCGCGGTCGCGCTGCAGCAGGCCGAAGCGGCGCGGCGAGCTTTCGCCGAAATAGCTGAGCGCAAGCTCGGTCGGGTTCTTCAAGGGGCGCCACAGGCGCTCGCCATTGACCCGCTCGATGAACAGGCCATCGCTATCGTGGACTTCGGGGCGGAAATCCTCCCGCTCGGGATGGTCGTTCTCGCCGAAGAAGTACATCGACGTCAGCGGCGCCACACCCAGCCGCTCGACGGACTGGCGGAAGTAAAGCCGCTTGTTGACGTCGATCACCGTTTCGGCGCCGGGCCGGATCAGGAAGGAATAGGCGCCGGTAACGCTTGGGCTGTCCATTTCGGCGTAGATCTGGATCGTCCGGTCGCCCTCCTTGGGCTGGACGATGTAGAAGGCCGTGAAACGGGGAAACTCCTCGGCGACGCTGGTGGCGGTGTTCAGCGCAAGGCCGCGCGCCGACAAGCCGTAGCGATTGCCCATCCCGAGCGCGCGGAAATAGCTTGCCCCCAGAAACGATACCAGCTCGTCGAACCGGTCGGGACGATCCAGCGGGTAGTTCAGGCGGAAGCCGGCGACGCCGGGCAATTGCAAGTTCTGGTAGACGTTCGGATCGAGCGGGGCGAGAAACTCGAAATCCGCGCCCGAGAACGGATAGGGCGCGAAGCGCGATCCGTCGCCGATATGGACGCGCGTCGTGACCTTGTAGAGGAAGCCCGGGAAATAGGCCTGCAGGTGAAAGTTGAAGGGGTCGTTGGCCCAGACGGTCCGCTCGCGGCGGAACAGGATACGCCGATAGCCGTCGTAATCGAGATCCTGGATCGGCTGCGGCAGATCGTTGGCCGGTTCGACATAGGCCTGCGCCGCGCGGTTCCGCATGGCTTCCGAAAGGGCGTCGAAGCTGAAAGCGTTCAGGTCCACCATGGTCGGCTCGACCGGTGGCGGCGCAGGTGCGGCGGGCGGCTGCGGCGCCTCGGTCGGCTGGGTGGGGGCAGGCTGAGCGTCCTGGGCATAGGCGCGGCCCGCCAGGATGGCCGTCATGATACCGCCTAGGCCGTAGCCCATGGCGGTGCGTCTTGTGGTCTTGAATGAGGAACTCAATGTATCGGCTGACTTTTTCCTGGAGCCTGAGCGTGGTGTGAGCATACGCAAAAAACCCGACAAATCCAGCACCCGGTGGAGTGCACGCGCGGACCATACATAGAAGCGATGAACGGCTTCTGAACCGATTCAACCGATATTTCTTAGAAGATTTACCGATGGCGGCGCAGGCGCGCCGCCAGCAAGAGGTCCATGCGCGCCATGGCGTCCTTGACAGCATGCGCCTCTTCCGGCGTCATGCCGCCCGACAACTCGCTTTCGAGCCGTGCCCAGACCTGCGCGACACGCGGCTTCAGCGCGGCGCCTTCCTCCGTCAGAAGAACCATCGTGCGGCGGGCGTCTTCCTCGCTGACGACCCGGCGGACCGCCCCCTTCTCGACCAACCGGTCCAGCATCTTGGAAACCGTGGATGGGCGTACCGCGATTCGGTCGGCCAGCGTCGAGACGCTCATCGGCTCGCCGTGCCGAAGACAGGCGATCAACTGGTCCTGGCCCAGATGCAGCCCGATATCGGACAGAAGAAGCGCCAGGAAGGCACGGGTCGACTTCGAGATCGACAAAAGTGCCCGGACGAGCGGAAGCGGATCTTCGACGTCCTCCCCGCGGGTATCACGCGGGCCGCCGCTACCAGATATCGGAAACGAGAACTCATCCATACGCGATCTATAGCGTCCCAACCAACAGTTGCATTAAACCGCTTTAAACCTTCGAAAAATTGCTCCAAACGAATAAAGCATTGCCGTCCAGCTAATTACGGGACAATTTCTCAGCAATCTGAGGTGGAAACCCGCTTATATGGCCGCAGTTTGAGCGAACCGTTGGGAAGGCGATGGGGGAATGTCGAGTTGTCTGGTTGCGAAGCTATCCCACTATCTGTCGCTAACCGATGAGGAACGGGCATTTCTGGCGCATATGGAGGGAACCCAGCTGAGCCTGCCGCGCCGCAGCACGGTGATCGGCGGGCGAACCCGCATCGGAAACGTCTTCGTCGTCCGGGAAGGATGGCTCTACGCGCACACGACGGACGTCGAGGGGCAGCAGATCATAACCGAGCTTTTCCACCCGGGAGACGTCGTCGGTATCAGCCAGCTCGGCTGCGAGCTGTCTACGCTCGTCTATACCGCCGCAACCGACCTGGAGTTGTGCCCCTTCCCCAAGGAGGGGCTGCGCGATGCCTTTGCCTACCACCCGCGGCTGGCGGCGCTGTTCTTCACCTTCGTCACGCTGGAACGCATGTCCATGCTGGACAGGCTTCGCGCCTCGACGAGCATGAACCCGCGCGACAGGGTCGCGCTCTTCCTTCTGCAGACGCGGGCGCGCCAGTCCATAACCGGCAGGCTGAAGAACGAATGGTTCCTGATGCCGCTGTCCCAGCAACTGATCGGCAATGTCGTCGGCCTGTCCATCGTGTCCGTCAACCGCGCCTTGCGTGTCCTGGAAGACCAGGGGCACCTCGCCCGGGAGGGACGGATGATGTCCCTGAAGACTTACGAGCGCCTGGCCGCCGAGGTGGACTTCACCGACCGCGACTATGAGATAGACTGCAGCTGGTTTCCCGACCGGGCCGTGGCCTGACCGGGTCCAGGATGGGGGAGGTGAGGAATGGCTGACGTCCGCGCGATCTGCGCGATCGGCCGTAGCGGGCAGCTTGGGTTGAACGGCGTCCTGCCTTGGGAGGGTGCCCGCGAGCGGCCGTTCGTCGAGGATGTCGAACGCTTCTTCGAGATCACGCGCGGCCATGTCCTCGTTGCCGGGCCGCGCACGGTGGCCTCATTTCCCGATTTCGCGAGAGCCGACAGGACCATCGTGGAAATCCGCTCCAGTGACGATCCGGCGCATGTCCTGTCCCGCTTTGCGGATCGGGTCGTCTATATCGGCGGCGGCCCGTCGGTCTGGGACGTCTATGCACCGCTGATCCGGCATTGGGACATCAACCGTGTACCCTATGACGGTCCGGCCGACCGATGGTTCGTTCCGGCGTGGCTCATTGCCGGCGGGCAAGGGCGATGAAGTTGGCGATAAGGCCGAGGCCATCCGGCGTCAGCACCGATTCCGGGTGGAACTGGATGCCATAGGTCGGATGGATGCGGTGCGAGAGCGCCATGATCTCGCCCTCCGGCGATCGCGCATCGACCGTCAGCGCCGACGCCATTTCCGGCGTTTCCTCGACGATGAGGGAATGGTAGCGCCCTGCGCGCGCCGGATTGGGCAACCCCACGAACAGCCGCTCGCCATTGTGCAGAATGTCCGAAGCCTGCCCATGCAGCGGCATCCGCGCATGCGTGACCCGGCCACCGAACGCCTCTCCGATGACCTGGTGGCCAAGGCAGACGCCGAGAATCGGCAGGTGCCCCGACAGGCGCCGCACGACCTCGGTGGAGATGCCGGCTTGCGCCGGCGTGCAGGGACCGGGCGAAATCACCACCGCGCTCGGCGCCATGTCGACGATGGCTTCGACGCTGGCGGCATCGTTGCGCAGGACGCGCATGTCCAGCCCAAGCCGCTCGAAGTAGCGCGCCACGTTGAAGACGAAGCTGTCGTAGTTGTCGATCATCACGATCATGAGCCGGCCTCGAAGGTTTCGAGAAGGCGGGACGCCTTGGCCAGGCTTTCGTCGTACTCAGCCTGCGGGTCCGAAAGGATGGTGATGCCGCCGCCCGCCGACAGGCGCGCCCGGCCGGCGGCAAGGCTTACGGTGCGGATGGCGATGTTGAAATCCATCGATCCATCGAACCCCAGATAGCCGATGCAGCCGCAATAGATGCCGCGCCGCCGCCGCTCCAGCTCCGTGATGATGTCCATGGCGCGGATTTTCGGGGCGCCGGTGATGGATCCGCCGGGAAAGCAGGCCGCCACGATGTCGAGCGCATCGAAGCCCGGACGCAGGCGCGCCGTGACGACGGACACCAGATGGTGGACGGAAGCAAAGGTTTCGAGGCCGCACAGCACCGGGGCATCGACCGTATCGGCGATCGCCACGCGGGACAGGTCGTTGCGCAGCAGATCGACGATCATGACGTTCTCCGCCCGATCCTTCACCGATGCCAGAAGCGCCTCGGCCTGCTGCCTGTCCTCCCCGGGGTCCGGCAACCGGCGCGCCGTACCCTTGATGGGCCGCGTCTCGACCGCATCGCCGGTCAGCGCCATGAACCGCTCCGGCGACGAGGAGACGACGGTCTCTCCCGGCAGTTCCAGATAGGCGGCGAAGGGCGCCGGGTTGCGTTGTCGCAGGGCGCCATGGAAGGCGAGCGCGTCGAAGCCGTCCGGCAGGTCGGCGGAGAAGCTCTGTGCGATATTCGCCTGATAGATGTCGCCTTCGTGGATATAGGCGCGCACGCGTTCGATGGCCCGTTGGTACTCGGCACGCGTGAAGTCGGACCGAAAACCTGTCACCGGTGGATTGCCTGGCAGCGGCCGCGTCTCCGCCGCCAAGGCGACCTCGATGCGATCGAACTGTCGCTCCGCCTCGTCGCGGCGCAGGGTGGCGGGCGTTTGCCTGTCGTACGCCTGCGAGAAGCCGGCGCTCGCCATGACGGCATGGCCCGATACATGGTCGAAGGTCAGCACCGTGCCGTACAGCCCGAATGCGGCGAGGCGCGCGCGATCGTCCCAGTCGGCCGGCTTTCGGAGCCTTTCGAGGCGATGCGCGAAATCGTACGAAAAAGCGCCGATCGCCGCACCGGCCAAGGCGCCCCCGTCCTCTGCCTCGATCCGGTATCGCGCCAGGAGCGCGCGCAGGGCTGCAAGGTCGCCGTCCAGCGAATCGATCTCGTAGCGCCGGAAGGGCGCGGCTGCGACGTAGGATCGCCTACCGAGCGGCGGTCCGGCGGCGGCGCTGTCCAGAAAGGCGAGGCCGCCCAGCGGACGAAGACGCCGCGCGGCCTCGAACGGGTCTGTCCCGAACAAGCGGCGTGTCCACATGGCGGTGGCTCAGCCCTCGTCCACGACGAAGATATGCAGCGTCGCCGGGCCGTGCACGCCGATAACGAGGCTGCCTTCGATGTCGGTGGTGCCGCTGGGCCCGGTCACGATCACCACGTTGCGGCTGCGGCCGAGATCGGCATGGTCGAGGAAATCGTCCAGATAGGGAAGGATGTCGCGCCGCCGGACGGCCACCAGATGGTGTAGCGGCAAGAAGGCATCCAGGACCGGCATGTGCGGGCCCGACCGGATGACGAGGCTTGCCGTTTCGGCAATGGCGGCTTCTGCCAGCGACAGGGCGGTGCGGTCGTTGACCGTATCCCGCAGGCCAATGCCGGCGGCTTCGAAATCCAGCGCCTGAAAATCCGGGGTGGGCTGTATCTTCAGCGCCGGCTCGAGGCTCATCGCGGCAAGCCGCCGGGCGACGGCGACGGGCAGGGTGGACATGTCGTCGATCCGCTCCACCGACGCACCGGGCGGCAGGCGCGCGACGGCATCCATGAACCGTGTCCCGACGTCACCGCGCGGAGTGGGAGGCCGCACGGCCTCCGGGTCGGCAAGGAGGGCGCGAGCTTCGGCGGCGATCTCTTCTGCCGGACGGGCCGGGCCGATCGCCCCTGCGATGCGCTTGAAAATGGCCTGCCGCGCACTCATGGCTTTTTCCTCCGGCGCGCGGCCTGGCTCGCCAGGAAGGATGGGCCATCGGGCGCGGGCATGTCGCGGAACTGCGTCCAGCCGCCAGCCAGCGGAAGACGCCGGATGCGCCCGTTGCCGCGCCCGAGGATACGCAAGGCGAGCGATCCGAGGCGTCCGACCGCACGATACAGGCGCGGATGGGTGGACAGGAATACCCATGCCTTGACGCCGCTACGCATGGTTGCGGGTTCCAGCCCCTCGCGCCAGCTGCGGTCGCGCCACCCCTTGATGAGCGTCGGAAGCGGGATGTCGACGGGGCACACCTCGCGGCAGCGTCCGTTGAGGGTGCAGGCTCCGACGAGATCGCGCGATTTCTCGAGCCCGTCGAAGATGGGCGTCAGGACGGCGCCCATGGGCCCGGGATAGGTGCCGCCATAGGCATGGCCGCCGATCTGGTTGAAGACCGGGCAATGGTTCATGCACGCACCGCACCGGATGCAGCGAAGCATGTCCCTCAACTCCGGGTCGGCCAGCATGCGGGTCCGGCCGTTATCCACGAGAACGATGTGGAAGGCGTCCGGACCGTCGAGGTCGCCCGGCCGTTTCGGTCCGGTATGGAAGGTCGTGTACTGGGTCAGCGCCGCGCCGGTGGCGGAGCGGACGAGCAGGCGCAGCATGGTAGCCGCATGGGCGGCGGAGGGGATGAGCTTTTCGATGCCGGCCGTCACGATATGCACGCGCGGCGGCGTCGTGGTCATTTCCGCGTTGCCCTCGTTGGTGACCGTGCAGACGGAGCCGCTGTCGGCGACGAGGAAATTGGCGCCCGATATGCCGATGTCGGCCTCGAGGAACTTGACGCGCAGGAAGCGACGGGCGGACGCGGCCATCGCCTCGGGGGTCTCCTCCCCGTGCGGGTCGTCGTGGGTGGCCTTGAACAGCTCCGAAATCTGCTCGCGCGTCTTGTGCAGCGCCGGCCAGATGATGTGGCTGGGGCGCTCGCCGGCCAGTTGCACGATATGTTCGGCAAGGTCGGTCTCGACCCGCTCGATGCCGGCTTCCGCCAGCGCATGCGGCAGCCCGATCTCCTCGCCGAGCATGGATTTGGAGCGCGTGACGCTGCGGGCGCCGGCCTCCTTGCACAGGCGCACGACCAGGTCGGCGGCCTCGTCCGCGGTGGACGCGTAATGGACATGCGCACCGCTGGCGACCGCATTCCGCTCGAACTCGGCAAGGTAGTGGCCGAGATTGGCGACGACGTGATCCTTGATGGCCTTGCCACGCTGGCGCGCCACCTGGAAATCCGGCCATTGGCCTACGATGGCCGCACGCTTGGCGCGCGCCGTGCCCGTGGTGCGGTCGATGGCCGTCTTGAGCCAGCCGTCGGCCAGGGCCTCCCCGGCGCGCGTCTTGAATGGCGGAAGCGTCGCCAGTTCGCTCATCGCCCGTCTCCCTTTTCGCCGATGGCCGGTCCGCCCGCCGCGCCCGCCAGAACCTCCACCGTATGGAAGACCCGCACGGAAGAGCCGCGCCGCTGCAGCTTGCCCGCCATGTTCATCAGGCAGCCGAGATCACCGCCGAGCAGCATCGCGGCCCCCGTACCCTCGATCGCGTCCGCCTTCTCGCCGACGATGGCGTTGGAGATTGCGGGATATTTCACGCAAAAGGTCCCGCCGAAACCGCAGCAGACGTCCGCCCCCGGCAGCGGGCGCATCTCCAACCCCTCGACGGCGGCCAGAAGGCGGCGGGGCTGGTCATGGATGCCGAGTTCGCGCAGGCCGGAGCAGGTATCGTGATAGGTGGCGCTTGTCGCCAGCGGCGGCGTCCTGGGCACGAAGTCCATCACGTCGCTGAGGAAAGTGAGCACCTCGTAGGTGCGCCCCGCCAGCGCCTCCGCCCGCGCCGCCCATTGCGGCTCCGAGGCCAGCGCCTTCGGCCATTCGTGCTTCATCGTCGCGC
The DNA here is from genome assembly GCF_014844055.1 of Aureimonas sp. OT7. Taxonomy (NCBI): domain Bacteria; kingdom Pseudomonadati; phylum Pseudomonadota; class Alphaproteobacteria; order Hyphomicrobiales; family Aurantimonadaceae; genus Aureimonas; species Aureimonas sp. OT7. Next base: position 4,035,745 of record NZ_CP062167.1, on the reverse strand, counting down.
CGCAGGAGCCGGAAGGCACCACGACATAATCATAGTCTTCCAGAAGCGGAATCTGGTGCTTGGCCATGCGTGCTCCGCCGTCCGCATCGCCTGAATTGAAGGCGGGCTGGCCGCAGCAGGTCTGCGCCAAAGGCACCTCGACGCGCGCGCCGGCCGCTTCCAGGAGGTCGATCGTGCACTCCGCGATGCCGGGGCGCATGACGTTCACGAGGCATGTGACGAACAGCGCAACGCGGGGTGTATCGCCAGCAGGACGGTTCTGGCCTTCGGACATCTCGGGCAAGGGCTTTCCATTCCATTGGAGCGCCGCCGACAGACCGGCCCGGCGCGCTTGTCCAAGGGTTAGAACATGCGCGTGCGAATTGGAACCGTTCTGTCTTCGAGCGTGTGGCCGCGACAAAATCAAAGCTTGCGGTATCAATTAGTGATTGTGCATTGCGATGCCACATTCCATCGGGCATAATTTGCCGACCTTACGAAAGACGGTCGATGACCGATCGTCTCGCGCGGCCTCGCATCGATCAGGGCCGCCCCAACTGACGAACCAGCCTTCCCTCCGCGTATCGTCGATCGAGCGCCGAGGACGCATGTTCCGAACAGGAGGGACCGTGGGATGGCGTTCCCGGCAACACACGCATCGGGCGCAGTGCGCCTGGACCCGCAGGATTCAGACCGCATCCGCATAGGCCGGACCGTCTGCATCTTCATGATGATGTTCGTGCACGTTCAGCCCGGTGTCGCGGATAACGTGAATGCCCGCCCGGCGGAAGGTGTGTTCGATATCGTCTATTTTCTGCTGACGCGCGTCATGGGGCTGAGTTCCGTCGCGCTGCTCAGCATCGTTTCCGGCTATCTCATCGTCAGCACCATCGCCAAGATAGGCCCATTGCGGCTGTACCGGTCCAAGGCGCAGACGCTGCTGGTGCCGCTTGTCGCCTGGAATGCGGTCATGCTGGCCTGCATCGTGGGTTACGGCCTCTTGTCCGGCAAATGGGACAAGCTTCCGGCGCTCGATGCCATGGGCCTCGCCAACGCCTTCCTGGCCATAACGGAATGGCCGATGGTCGTACCGCTGTGGTTCCTGCGCGATCTGTTTGTCTGCTGCCTGTTCACGCCGATCCTTCTGGCGGGCCTGCGGCGGGCGCCTCTGGCGACGGCGGGCGCCCTGCTTCTCTTCGCGTTCTTCGGCGAACCGCTCCATCTGCTGCAGAGGCCGCCCCTGATGCTGTTCTTTGCAGCCGGGCTCTGGCTGCGGGAGAGGGGGCTGGCACGCGACGACCTCGACAGGATCGCTGCTCCGCTGTCGCTGGCGCTGCTGCCGATCGTCGCCGTTTTCCTGGTCGTCCGCATGAACCAGGGCTCGATCGTCAGCTGGAGCGAAGATGCGTCGACCGCGCTCGACATCGCACTCCGGTTCTCCATGGCTGCCGCGATCTGGCGCCTGACAGGCCTTCTGGCCACGCTGCGGTTCGGCAAGCTGTGCCGCGAACTGGAGCCTTATGTCTTCTTCGCCTTCTGCAGCCACGCCATCCTGTTCGACTATGGGCAGATTCTGCTGCGGCGGGCTTTCGGCAACTACGGGTCGGACCTCTTCCCGATCACGTTTTTCGGGCTGCCCTTCGCGGCGCTGGCGACCTCGGTCGTCGCGCTGCAGATCATCGGGCGGGTGTCGCCGCTTCTGTATCTGCTGAATGCGGGCCGCGCCGTGCCGTCATGGCCACCGCAACTGGAGCGGCCGCAGAAGCGCGCCGCCGTTTCACCAGAAGCCCGGCGGCATAGAACATGAGGAACGCGCCGACCGTATAGGGCGTGATGATGTCGATCTCCACGAAGGAGCGGATCGCGAACATCGTGACGAGCCCGAACATCAGGTGCGCGGAGGGATTGCGGGCATCCCGCGTCAGTGCCGCCAGATGCCCGAACAGCGTCCGGTACAGGAAGAACGTCATGACCAGAAGGCCGATGAAACCGAGTTCCACATACAGCTCGATATAGGTGTTGTGGAAATGGAAGCCGGTGCGTGTGGCGATGTAGAACTCGTACCAGAGGCGTTCCGCCTCCGGAAATCCCTGGACCCAGTAGGCGTAGTAGCCCGTGCCCCCCAAAGGGTTCTCGTTGCCGGCCGCAATGCCTTGCGCCCAGAGATAGGTTCGGCCCGTCAGGGTGGAATCCTTGCCGAATATCCCCAGCACGGCGTCGGCAAGCCCTGCTCCGGCCAGGACCGGGACGAGCGCCGCGACGGCAAGGATGGCGACGATCAGGATGACCCGGCGGTGACGGGGGCGAAAGGCCAGCAGAATACGCAGGCCGAAGGTTACCAGGATCGTGGCGGCCGTTGCGAGGATGGATGTCGCGGACTGCGAAGCGACCATTCCATAGGCCGAAAGCAGGACGCATGCGAGGCATCCGATGCGCCAGAGGCCCCGTTCTCCCAGAATGAACACGGCCGCGAGGCCGAAATAGACGCCGAGCGAGGCATAGAGGCCCAGCTGGTTCTTGGACGAGAAGGAGCCCACGAAGCTGTAGGTTCCGTCGAGCGCGTCGTAGCTGTAGTGGCCGAACAGGAACGAATAGACCAGCACCAGCACGACGCCGATGACGACGCCGCGCGTCAGGGTGCGGACGGAAAGCGTATTGACGGCGATCAGGGCGCACAGGGCGTGCGTCGCGAACTGGATGCTGGCGCGCGCCGTGGTGGAGAAGGCATCGGACCAGAAGGTGGACAGCAGCGCGACGGCCACGAAGGCCACGATCCACGGCGCCAGGACGACGGAGCCCAGGACCTTGCGATAGTCCACGAAGATCAGCGGCAGCCATAAGGCATAATAGGCCAGGATCGAAACCGGCCCGAAAATGGTCGAGTAGGCGAACACGAAGACCGACAGCGTCATCGCGGCGACGCCGTAGAGGCGGTTATGCTCCGGGTCGATCAGCCATGCCCTGGCAATGCGCATGGCGTTGCCGTCAGTTCACGGGGATCGCCGCAAGCGCGACCTTGACCACGTCGCCCGGCAGCACGGGCGTGTTCTCTTCCGCCGCGATTTCGCGCGGTTCGCCTTCGACCGTACGGACGATCTTGTAATCGATCCGGACATTCTCGTTGAACAGGCCGACATTGGCGACGGGGGCCTGCGCCATCGCCTCGGACACCAGGTTCTGGTTGGTGGCGAGCTGCAGGTCGGCGGCGCGGATGTCGGCTTCGACCTGCTGGCGTTCGCGGGCGATTTCCGCGGCGCGGTCGTTTTCCAGGTCGGTTGCCGATTGCTGCGCCTTGGTGATTTCCTGGCGCGCCTGCAGCAACGCCGTCTCGTAGTCGAGCAGGCGCGTTTCCAGGTCCGCCATCGTCCGCTCGACGGCCAGGAGGCGCGAGTTGACCACGAGGCCCTGATTGGACAGGTCGCCGATGCCGCTGAGCTCCTTGCGGGTCAGCTCTATCTGGCGGTTCTGCGCCACGATCTTCTTTTCCAGGGCCTCGACTTCATTGGCCAGAAGCTGCTTCAGGTCGTCCAGCGCCTCGAGCTGCAGATCCAGCCGCTTGCGCCGCGTTTCCATGATCGCCGTCTCGTCGGAGATCATGGACGCGAAGTCCGGCAGGCTCTTCAGTTCGGTGGGCGCATCGAAGTCGGTGCGGCTGGCCGCTTCCGCCTCCAGGCGTGCGCGCTTGACGATCAATCGGTTCCGGTTCGCCTCGACCACGTCATGCTCGCCCGTGGCGCGGATGACGTCGCGTTCGAGGCGCATATTGCTGTCGGTGGCGCGGCGCAGGCCGCCGGCGATGCTGACGGCCTTCAGGACCGTCAGATCGGGATCGTATGGGTAGCGGCCGGGATTCTGCGCGTCGCCGGCCACGAAGACCGGGCGGAACTCGGCCAGTTCCACCGATGCGTTCGGCCGGTCCATCAGGCCCAATGTCTGCTGGAGGTCTTCGCCGATCACGGTTGCGATTTCGGCCGGGGTTCGGCCTGCGGCCTCGATCTGGCCGATGAAGGGCAGGGAGATCGATCCGTCCGGACCGACAAGGTAGTCGCCGCCGAGGGCGCTCCAGTCGCGGACCGCACCCTCCGCGCTCTGCCATTCGACGACGCGGATGCGCAGCTTGTCCATGGCGCCGAGCTTGTAGCCGTCGCCGCTGTCCTGGGCGCTGCCCGGAAAGCAGAAGCCGGCAACGACCAGCGCGCCGGCAAGGCGGAAGAATGAGGGACGGAGCGTCAAGAAAGCCTCCAGTGCCGGCGCATGCCCGTTGGCAGGCCGGCCGATGCCGCGCGTGGCGCGGTCAGTAGCTGCCGCGCGAGGCAACGACGGCCGGAACCGTCTTGATGATGATTGCCAGATCGGTCGCAAGGGACCAGTTCTGAACGTAATGCGTGTCGAAGGCCACACGTGCGGCGTAGGACACGTCGTTGCGGCCGCTGACCTGCCAGAGGCCAGTCAGCCCGGGCCGGGACGCAAGGTAGAACTCCGCCGCCGGGCCATAGTAATCGAGCTCTTCGGATACGACAGGCCGCGGACCGACAACCGACATTTCGCCGCGCACGATGTTCAGGATCTGCGGCAGCTCGTCCAGGCTGAGCTTGCGCAGGACCTGTCCGACACGCGTTACGCGCGGGTCGTTCTGCAGCTTGCGCGTCGCCGTCCACTCTTCCAGCGCCTGGGGATCGGCGCGAAGATGCCGCTGCAGCACCTCGTCGCCGTCCTCGACCATGGTGCGGAACTTCAGGCACCGGAAGGTTTCGCCGTTTCGGCCGATCCGCTTGTGACCGTAGAGAATGCTTCCCCCGTCGCTCGCCTTCACGAGCGCCCCGATCATCAGGAACAGGGGCGCAAGCAGGATGAGCGCGATGATTGCAGCGGTAAGATCGAATGTGCGCTTGATAACCCCGCCGATCGGCGGTGTCTGCCCCTCCGACCGCGCAAAAAGACGTGCGGGCTTGCTAAGGAGCCTATCAGCCGTTCGCATGTTGCAAACTCCGAACCGAGGATGACGAACACCGGAAGCATACGCGAAACATGTTGCAGTGCAACCAGACTTTCGCGCTTTCTATCGAATTTTTCAGGAAGACCATAATTTTATTGGCGTTCACAGTGGCCCGCGAGGGCGTCCGGGCAGTTGAAACAACCGTTTCGCCTCTGTTGGAATGGCTAAAAATCAGTCAAGGCGCACCGTATAGGCCGATGAATTTGACATTTTTTTGTCACGTATCAAAACTGAATTCCATGTGTAAACGCAGTGTAAGTATATTCTAGAAAAATACTTCGATGGCGAGGAGCGATACATGACTCTCACGCAACGATCACGAATGCGAATGACTGCATATTAAATCGGTTAGCGTGCGCTGCGAAAAAAATGCTACCGAAAATTGATTATGAGGGCGCATCCATATTGATCTATGGCGCGTTTGGCCTTACGGATGGAGCATATTGAGATAAAACTTGTGTTTCTTTACTAACCTTAGAAGACCGCTGTTGAGGAAAGACAGCCGCGCTGCCGGGAGCAGCCAGGGCCTTACCGGCCCAAGGAAAGCGGCGCAAATGTTGAACCTGCATCGTTCTTCGCCACGATGATGGTATTCTAATCATGTCGTTCGTTCTATTTCTACGTGGCATGTTGCTGGCTCTTTCGGCCTTCGCCATCGCGATGTACTGGTTGACGGGCTCTGCATGGACGGCGCTGGTTCAGACGCTTGTTTGCGCGCTCATCATCCAGGTTGGTTACTTCGTAGGCGTATTGTTCCTTGTATGGCGGTCAGGCAACGTCGCCAAGGACGGGCACCGTCTCGATCCGCAGGCCGACGCCCATAAGGTCAGGTCCGACGTCTTTCACAATCATTTCTGATTGCCGCGTGCGCCTGGTCGGCAAGGGTACTTGAAGTCGCCACGTTTCCGGGTCAGCCTTTTGGTCGAACACGATCGGAAAAGCTGAAGGCGGAATCCGTTTATGGATCACAAGTTGAAGGTCGCAGTGATTATCGCTGCGATGAACGCTTCCGCGACAATCACCCGGGCCATAATCTCGGCATTGGCAGACCAGAACGTCGCAGAAGTCATCGTTGTCGACGACGCGTCGTCGGACGATACGGCCGCCGTTGCGCGTGCGGCGGATGACGGGTCCAACCGGCTGACCGTGCTTGTGCAGCCCGTTAATGCCGGGCCGGCCGCAGCCCGCAACAGGGCGGTAGATGCCTCATCCTCGCCGTTGATCGCAGTTCTGGATGCGGATGATTTCCTGTTGCCGGGCCGCTTCGATGCCCTTCTTGCCGAAGACGAGTGGGATTTTGCCGCCGACGACATCCTGTTCGTGCCGGCGGACCGCGCCCTCGATCCCTTGCCCACGATCACGGCCGACAAGCGCCCGGCAAGCACCCTCGGTGCGGCCGGGTTCATCGACGGCAACATATCCCGCCGCGGCCGCTCTCGCGGGGAAATCGGCTTCCTCAAGCCGGTCATGCGGCGAAGCTTCCTGGAGGCCCATGGGCTGCGCTACCGGGAGCAATTGCGCCTCGGTGAAGATTACGAGTTCTATGTGCGGGCGCTGCTGGCCGGGGCTCGGTACAAGGTGGTCCATCATTGCGGCTACGCTGCGGTCGTGCGGGCCGATTCGCTGAGCGGTCGGCATCGGACGGAGGATCTTCGGCTTCTGTGGCAGGCCGATCTTGCGTTGCTTGCCCTGCCGATGGACCCGGATGTACGCGGTGCCCTCGAGCGTCATGCCGGCCATATCCGCAAGCGCTACGAGCTTCGACGGTTCCTCGACGAAAAGGCCGCGGATGGCCTCGTGCGGGCGGGAATTGCCGGTCTTTCCCGGCCCAGGACACTGCCGGGCATCGCCTCCGGAATCGCCTCGGACAAGCTGGAAACGCTTCTTCGCCGCCTGGACCGTCGCCCCGCCGAACTGCCGCGCCACAGACAGCTATCCGAGGGATGGCGCGTCGGCTGACGACCGTCGGTCACTGCTTGCGGAATTTCGAAAGGCAAAGCCGGGCGGCGCTGCGCAGGATGGCGGGGTCGGTCCGGGCCCAGCGTGCCAGGAGCCCAAGCTGCGGCGCCTTTCCGCGTCTCGATCGCGCGACCTGTCCCCACAAGGCCTCGCGGCGCGCCCGTTCCGAGCGTTCGGCCAGGGCTGCCGAGCCGGCATCGTCGGCCGTGGCGCGCCGGGACAGGAGCTTCAATGCGCGCACGGTGTTGTACTGCTGCGCCAGGTACGACGGCGCGGTGTTCGTGATCCCGTGGAAAATGTTCGCGCCCTCGCCTCTGATGGCACCCGAATGTCCCGACAGTATGGTGCGCCGCGCCATCGAGACGCTTTCGTTCATGAAGAGGATATCTTCGGCGGCCAGTCTCAACTCCGGATCGAACCGGACGGTGCGAAACACAAGCGGGGTCATGACCATGCAGGACAGATGCAGGTAGGACCAGTCTTCCAGCATGCGTGAGGCAAGCCCATCCGCAGCAAGCGTCAGCGGTTCATGCGACAGGGCGGTGAAACCGGGCTTGCCCTCCAGGGCGTCGACCGTCGAATGATAATCGAAGCCCTCTCCACCGGCGATGGTGGCGAAGCAGCAATCAGCCTCGAACCGGTCCATGGCGTCGAGTGCGGCTGCGAGATGCCCGGAATGCCAGACATCGTCCGAATCGAGGAATGCGACATGGGTAGTATCGTCCGGAACCCGGTCCAGGCCGGTGTTGCGTGCGCCGCCGGGCCCGGCATTGGCTTGTCGCACCAGTGTCACCCGCGCCTGCTCCGATGGCACCCGGCTGAGGATTTCGGGCTCGGCCGGAACGGGCGAGGCGTCGTCCACGACGATCACGGACGGCAGGACGCCGGACTGCCCGAAAACGGAATCGAGAGCCCGGGACAGGATGCCCGTCTGTTTCTGGTAGAACGGTATGACGACGGTTACCGATGGCACGTCCAACCCTTTCCATGCTAATCTTCGCCGGCTTGTGTTGCAGCGCACCAAACTGTCGCAGGCCTGGTCCCGGATGGCAATGTCGGCGAAATCAAGGGTTGCATCCGCCCGAGAATATAACGATCTTCCGCACCGCACGACGCTTCGCCGTGACAGCTCCTGTCACAATCTGCCCGCATTCGCGGGCGAGTGATGTCCGCCGCGCCGCAGCATGGCGAGCGATTTTTGCCTGCACGGACGGACGGCGGACTGCAAACGATAAGGTGGCGTGATGAAAACGCACATAAACCACAAGGCGCAGTCTTTCGATACGAATCCGCAGGCCGAGGACAGCTCGCGGCTGCATCTTGACGAGGCAGCAGGCACGCCCGAGGGAAAGGCCTACCCCGCATATTTCCACGGCATGGGATTTGCCGTCGGAGCGGTCGGCCCGACCGGGGAGGGGTGAGCGTTCCTGCCAGACAAGGAGCCTGCGCTATGCGCATCCTGACGCTCGCAGCATTGATCTTCGCCGCTCCGACTGCCGCTCTGGCGGCCGGGGCGGACGGCAACGGTGCCTCCTTCGTGGAGGATTTCGACCGGCTGGACCTGAAGCGCTGGTATGTTTCCGACGGCTGGGCCAACGGCGATCACCAGAATTGTACGTGGTCCAAACGCCAGGTTGGCATTTCAAACGGCACGTTGCGGCTCGCCTTCGAGCAGCGCCGGGCCGGCGACAGGGATTACGCCTGCGGAGAAATCCAGACCCGCGGTGAATTCAAGTACGGCGCCTATGAAGTTCGCATGAAGCCGGTTGCCGGCTCCGGCCTCAACTCGTCGCTGTTCACCTATATCGGCCCGACGCACGGCAAGCCCCACGACGAGATCGACTTCGAGTTTCTCGGCAAGGATCCCTCGCAGGTCCAGCTCAACCAGTATGTCGATGGCGTCGGCAACAACGAGAAACTGGTGGATGTAGCCGGCGGCGCGGACAGCGCCTTCAATGACTATGCCTTCATCTGGGAGCCCGAGCGTATCCGCTGGTTCATCAATGGCGAGCTCGTCCACACCGCGGATGACCCAGCAAAGCTGCCGCAGAATGCCCAGAAGATCTATCTCGCACTCTGGGGAAGCGACACGCTGACGGGGTGGATGGGCGCCTTCCAGGATGAGGGGCGCAAGGTCATGGAAGTCGACAGGGTATCCTTTACCGCACAGGGAGACGCCTGCCAGTACCCCCAATCCATAGTCTGCCGGATCGAGGAAGCGGGCACGCAATAGGCGCCAGCGATGATTGCTGTGGTGCAGCAATTTTGTTGCAATGCCACATTATTCGACTTAGCCTCCAAATCCGCTGGTTGCACGGGGTTCGCACGGCATGCCTACGATCCTTTATCTCGTCCACGATCTTTCCGATCCGGCTGTCGCGCGGCGCGTGACCATGCTGGAAGCCGGCGGCGCCCGCGTCCAGACGGCCGGATTCTGCCGGGCGGAGGTTCCGGAGCGGATCGGGGCGGGCCGCCCGATAATGCTGGGGGCGACGGCCGATGGCGACTTCCGGCAACGACTTGCCATGGTGGCGACCGCCGCGCTGGGCCTGCGCCGCATGCTCGGCGATGTTTCGCGCCCGGACGTGATCGTTGCCCGCACTCTGGAAATGCTGGCCCTTGCCCGTCGTGCAACCGGGTTTTACCGGCCGCGGCCCGCGCTGGTGTATGAGAGCCTCGATATCCACCGCCTGCTTCTGGGCGACGGGCTGAAAAGCCGGGCGATGCGGGCCGTCGAACGCGCGCTCGTCAGCGATGCGGCGCTGCTGATGACCAGTTCGCCCGCCTTCGTGCGCGAGTATTTCGAGCTGCGACAGGGCATGACGCTGCCGACCCTTCTGCTTGAGAACAAGGTCCTGGACCTTGGCGGGGACGAAGTGCCGGCCGGCACTGAACCGCGTTGCCCACCGTCGGGCCAGCCGTGGACCATCGGCTGGTTCGGCGCCCTGCGCTGCCGCAACTCGCTCGATATCCTGTCGCGCCTGACACGGATGGCCGAAGGGCGCATCGAAGTCGTGCTGCGCGGCAGGCCGGCCCTGCGCGAGTTCGACGATTTCCACGGCCGCGTCGCCAAGGAACCCTTCATCCGCTTCGAAGGCCCTTATCGCAACCCCGACGACCTGTCCGCCATTTACGGCGAGGTACACTTTGCCTGGGCGATCGATTACTTCGAAGCCGGGCTGAATTCCGATTGGCTGCTGCCCAACCGCCTGTACGAAAGCTGCCTGCATGGCGTGGTGCCGATAGCCCTGTCGGCCACGGAAACCGGGCGTACGCTGGCACGCCGGGACATCGGCATCCGTATCGACGCGGCGACGCCGGAGGCCTTGCTGGCGGCATTGCCGCTGAATGAGGAAGGCTACGCGGCGGAGCGGGCCCGGGTGACTGCAAGTCCACGCTCTTTCTGGGTATGCGGCCCGCGCGAATGCACGGCACTGGTGGCGCGCCTGGCGGCGCTGCCCGGCGAAGCGCGGCGCAAGGGGCGCGCAATGATGGAGGCCGCCGGCTGATGCGCTGCCTGATCGTCGTGCCGTGCCTGAACGAACAGGCCCATATCGGCCCGCTGCTCGACCGCCTGGATGCGGCAGCGGCGCGCCTCGACGCGCGGATCGTCGTGGCCGACGGCGGTAGTACGGATGGCACGCTCGATAGTCTCCAGGCGCGCGCCGGAGGGCGCATCGCGTTCTTCCACAACGCCCGGCGCATCCAGAGCGCCGGGATCAACGAAGCCGTGGCACGCTATGGCGACGGTTTCGACTGGCTGATGAGGATCGACGCCCACGGCGACTATCCCGACGATTTCGTCGACAGCGTGCTGGCCGATGCCGAGGCGACCGGGGCGGATTCCGTCGTCGTCGCCATGGTGACGCAGGGCAAGGGCACCCGTCAGCGCGCGGCCGCACTGGCGCAGAATTCGCGCCTGGGCAATGGCGGGTCGGCGCACCGGGCCGGCGGCGGCGGGGCCTTCGTGGACCATGGGCATCATGCCGCCATGCGCATATCCGCCTTCCGGGCCGTCGGCGGCTACGACGAAAGCTTCAGCCACAATGAGGATGCCGAGCTGGATCACCGCCTGCGGGCGGCCGGCTATCGCATCTGGATGACGGACCGGACGCGAATGACCTATTATCCGCGCGCCAGCCTTCGGGCCCTTGCGCGGCAATACTTCGGCTACGGCAGGGGCCGCGCAATGAACCTGATGAAGCATCGTGGCCGACCGCGCCTGCGCCAACTGGTGCCGGTTTTCGTTGCGCCGGTGCTGGCCATGGCCTTGCTGGCCCCGGTAGCATGGGTATTTGCACTGCCGGCGCTTTGCTATCTGCTGCTCTGCATCGGCTATGGTGCGGCTTTGGGCTTCCGGCAGGGCCGCCCGGGCGAAGGCGTGCTTGCCGGCCTTTCGGCCGTCATTATGCACGCGGCATGGTCCGCCGGTTTCTGGGCGGCGCTGGTCCGGCCTGCGCGTCGCCGGGAGGTGCCGGCATGATCGAGGATCGGACCGTTGTCGATATCGGCATGTGCACGTTCCGCCGGCCCGAACTGGCCGAGGCGCTGGCATCCCTGCAAGGGCTTACCATCCCGGATGGCGTGGAGCTGCATGTCATCGTGGCGGACAACGACACGGAGCCTACCGCGCGCCCCATCGTCGAAGCCTTCGCGCAGGCATCCCGTCACCGCGTCAGTTACGTCCATGCGCCGGCCGCAAACATATCCATCGCACGCAATGCCTGCCTCGATACGGCGTCGGGACGCTACATCGCCTTTATCGACGATGACGAAACGGCCCATCCCGGCTGGATCGCGGCACTACTGAATGTGGCGCGCCGGCAGCGCGCGGCGGCCGTTCTGGGGCCCGTGGAAGCGATCTACGGCGAGGATGCGCCGCGCTGGATGCGGCAAGCCGATCTCCATTCGACCCTGCCCGTCTATGTCGATGGACGGATCGTGACCGGCTACACCTGCAACGTCCTCCTGGACCGCGAGGCCGCCTGCGTGGCAGGACGACGCTTCGATCTTTCCCTCGGCCGGACGGGCGGCGAGGATACCGACTTCTTCACCGGCCTCACCCGCGACGGCGGGCGCATCGCCTATGCGCCGGAAGCCCTCGTCCGGGAAGCGGTGCCGAAAGCGCGCGCAACTTTCGGATGGCTTGCGCGTCGCCGGTTCCGCATGGGGCAGACCCATGCGCGTATCGTCATCGGGCCGGGCTCCGCGGCCCGCCAGGCCGGCCAGATGGCGCGTGCCGCAGCCAAGGCCGGGTGGTGCTGGGCGATGGCCGCCGCGACGTTTCCGGCTACGGCGTCGAGCCGCCGGCATGCCCTGCGCGGCACATTGCACGCGGGCGCGGTGGTCGGCCTTCTGGGCGTGCGCGAGCGCGAGCATTACGGAACGGCGCAGCATGGCGGGGAGACGCCCGATGCGGCCTGACGTCACCTTTATCATCGCCGCGTGGAAGGCTGCCGACACACTGCCCGCCGCACTGCATTCGGCGCTGGCGCAGCAGGGTGTCGACGTCGAGTGCGTCGTCGCGGACGACTGCTCCGGCGACGGTACGGCCGATGCGGCGCGTGCCTTGAACGACGCGCGGATCAAGGTCGTCTCGCTCGACAGGAACGGTGGTCCCGGCGCAGCGCGCAACGCCGCGATGCGGCTGGCGACGGGACGTTGGCTGGCGGTCCTGGATTGCGACGACAGTGTCCGCCCGGACAGGCTGGCCCGCATGATCGCCAGGGGCGAAAGGTTGGACGCGGCCATCGTGGTCGACAACATCGAGATCGCCGAGAACGGCCGCTCCCATCCGATGTTCCCCGAAGCACTTCTACAACGCACGCCGGACATCTCGCTGGAAGCGTTCATCCTGTCCAACCGCATGTTCCGCAGCCGCTTCAATTTCGGGTACATGAAGCCGATCGTGCGCCATGATTTCGTACGGCAGCACGACATCCGGTATCCGGACGGCTTGCGGATCGGCGAGGATTTCATCTTCCTGGCCAGCGCCATGGCGCATGGCGGACGCTGCGTCGTGGAGCCCCAGGCCGGCTATGTCTACGCCGTGCGCCAGGGCTCGATCTCGCGTGTCCTGCACGCCCATCACGTAAAGGCGCTGATTGCCGCCGACGCGGCCTTTCTTGCGGGGCATCGGCTGTCCGGCCCCGACCGTGCCGCAATGGCGGCGCATCGCAAGAGCCTCGACGATGCGGCCGCCTTCCTTGAAGTCGTGCGGCACATCAAGGATAGATCTATCGTCGGAGCCCTTCGTCAGGGCCTGGCGAACCCCATGGCGCTGGCTCATCTGCGCATGCCCATCGCCGCGCGCCTGCAACGGCTGGCGCGTCCGGCAGCCGGCTGAGGCGCGGATGAAACAGAACGATAAGAAGGCGCTGGCGGAATCATGAACCAGAACCATTTTCCGATGCACGGCAAAGTGCAGGCGCTGTCTGGAATGGATGACCGCAGAGACGAATTCATCGACCTGGACCGGCTCGTCGGCATGGTCCGGCGCAATTGGAAGCTGGCAGCCATCGGCGGCGCGGTCGGGCTCGTGCTGGGCGGTCTCTATCTCCTGAGCGCGCCATCGGTCTATACCGCCTCCACCCGCATCCTGCTGGACCAGAATCTCAGCCGGTTCGCCGAAGACGAACCCCAGTCGCGCAATCCGCTGCAGATGGATTCCGTGGTGATGAACGAGGTGGAGATCCTCGGCTCGTCGCGGCTTGCCCGCACCGTCGCGCAAAACATGGGCCTGGACGAGAACGACGCCTTCCTGAACCCGCCGGAATCCTTCTTCGGCTGGGTCAAGTCGGGCCTGCGCTCGATCGTCTCCATCGTCTCGCCCCCGCCCGAACTGACCGAGGCGGAGGCCGCCAACGCCCGGCTCGGCAAGGCCCAGTATCTCCTGCAGTCCGGACTGACCGCCGAACGCGTCGGGCGCAGCTTCGTCATCGAGGTATCGTACCGCACCAACGACCGCATCCTTGCCGGCGACATCACACGCGCCTACGCCGCCGCCTACCTGTCGGACCAGCTCGACGCCAATTTCGAGGCGACCCAGCAGGCCACCGCGTGGTTGCAGGGACGGCTGGAGGAGTTGCGCACCAGCTCCCAGTCCGCGGCGCTGGCCGTGGAGCGTTTCCGGGCCGAGAATGGCCTGACGTCGGCGCGCGGCGAGCTGATCTCCGAGCAGCAACTCAGCGAACTGAACGGCCAGCTGATCCTGGCGCAGGCCGAGACGGCGCGCGCCTCGGCGCGCTACCGCCAGTTTCAGTCCATCGTCGATTCCGGCCCCGAGAACGCGGTACAGAACTCTACCATCTCCAACGCGGAGCAGCCCGGCACCGAGGCCATCGTCGATCTGCGCCAGCGTTACCTGCAGGTGGCGCAGCGCAAGACCGCCATCGAGGAGCAGTTCGGCGCCGAGCATCCCCAGGCGGTTGCACTGGGGCGCCAGGAAGCCGAGCTGACGCAGCAGATCTTCCGCGAGCTGCAGCAATTGACGAACAGCTATCGCAACGAATTCGAGGTTGCGCAGTCGCGTGAGCAATCGCTGCGCGCCAATCTGGATATCCTGACCGGGCAGGTGCCCGAGACCAACACCGCGATGGTGCGCCTGCGTGAGCTTGAGCAGCAGGCCAACACGCTGTCGACGCTCTACCAGGCCTTCCTGACGCGCTACGAGGAAGCTTCGCAGCACCAATCCTTCCCCATCGCCAAGGCACGTGTCATTTCGCCGGCCGGCAATCCGGTCAGCCCATCAAGCCCGCGAAAGTCCATGACCATGGCCCTTTCGCTGGTGCTGGGGCTGATGGGCGGGGCGGCGGTCGCCGGTCTGCGCGAGTTCCGCGAGCGGTCCTTCCGCACCGGGGCCCAGATCGCACCGGAACTCGGTTTGAAGTTCCTGGGCTACCTGCCCTATTTCGACCGGCGCATCGTCGCCGCCGCGGCGGCCCAATCGGCGGCGAACGGCGAGGGCGAGGCCCTGATGCCGCCCGAAATGCGCTTCGCCGCGATGGCGCCCGGCTCCAGCACGGCCGAAAGCCTGCGCCATGCGCGCATGATGGTGGATGCGGCGTTGCCGGACAAGGCGTCCCGCGTGATCGGCTTTGCCTCCGTGCTGCCGGGTGAGGGCAAGTCCACCACCGCGTCCAATTTCGCGGCGCTGCTTGCCGCCTCGGGGCGGCGGACGCTGCTGATCGATGCCGACATGCGCAACCCCGGCCTCAGCCGCGCGCTTCTGCGACCGCCGGAGACGGGGCTGGTCGACGTCCTGGCAGGCACGACCGCGTGGCACGGTGCGCTGCTGCAGGACAAGTACACGCAGACGATCCTGCTACCGTCCGTTCTGCGCCGGAACTTCACCCCGACGGCGGAACTTCTGGCGGGCGCGGAGTCGGCGACGCTGATCCGCGAGGCACGGGAGCATTTCGACTATATCGTGGTCGATCTTCCGCCGCTCGGCGCGCTGCTGGATGCCAGGGCGTTCGAACCGATCTGCGATGCCTTCATCATTGTCGCCGAATGGGGGCGCACCCCGCGCGAGTTGCTGCGCAGCGCGCTGGAATCGCACCGCGAGATCGGCTCGAAGGCAGCCGGCGTCATCCTGACGAAGACCGACATGCAGAAGCTCGGCCTCTATGGCTCCGTGGCCGGGCCGGAACAATATGCCGGCCATTACGGCGCCTACTACAACGACAAGAGCTGATTTCGTCAGGCCCTGAGCGCCGGGCGCACACTGCCGTCCGGCCGGTTGGACAGGAAGCGGCCGGTATTGTGCCATAGCCGGAGCCCCGTCAGCCGACCGGTGAAGCAGGCGCCGGTATCCAGATTGACGCGGCCTTTCACATGCAGGGGCTGCTCCACCGGCGTATGACCGTGCACCACGACGCGCCCCGCCAGATGGGCCTTGTCCTCGAAAGACTTGCGCACCGTGGCCAGTTGCCAGTCGGATTGGCGGTCCAGCGGCATGTCGGGCATGATCCCGGCGTGGACGAAGGCGAAGCCCGGCATTTCGACGACGATCGCCAACTGGCGCAGGAACTGCAGATGTGCAACGGGAATCGCCTGACGGATCAGCATGTCCCGTTCGGCATTACCGTGCCCCAATGCCGCGATGTAGGCCGTGTCGACGCCATAGGAAGCGAGCGTTTCCTCCGCGCCGTACCGCAGCCAGTCCTCCAGGCTGCCGCGCCCCTCGAGATAATCGAGCATGACCAACTCGTGGTTGCCCGCCAGGCACAGGCGGGTAAAGCCATTCGGCATCGGCTGCATGAGATGGTCGATAATGTGGGCGGAGGCCGGGCCCCGGTCGACATAGTCGCCCAGCATGATCAGCAGGCGCGGCTCCGGAAAGTGGGCGGCATCGGCGAAGATCTCGTCTTCCAATGCCACCAACGCGTCGAGGCACCCGTGGACGTCGCCGACGGCGTAGACCGGGCCTGTCGGCTCGGGCAACGCGATGCGTTTCAGCGGGCGACGTTCCGGTCGGTGGGAGCCGAGCAGCCGGGACAGGCTTTTCATGCGGTGCAATCCTGGGTGGTCATTCGGGCGTTGCGAGTCGCCATTGGGCGACCATACGTG
The DNA here is from genome assembly GCF_014844055.1 of Aureimonas sp. OT7. Classification (NCBI taxonomy): domain Bacteria; kingdom Pseudomonadati; phylum Pseudomonadota; class Alphaproteobacteria; order Hyphomicrobiales; family Aurantimonadaceae; genus Aureimonas; species Aureimonas sp. OT7. The sequence goes on along the minus strand of NZ_CP062167.1, from coordinate 4,019,241 downwards.
AAAAGAGGCCACAAAGCCGCATGGCTGCAAAAAATGCCGCCCCGAAGCCGTTGTGCGCCTGGGGCGGCGTTTTTTCACCGGACCTGCTTGACCGAACGGTGTGCCGCTTCACCTTCCATCGCATAGACCGTGTTTCAGGAGACGAGTTATGGACGGCGTAGGTTGGATTGCGGCCATCATCATCGGTGGCATTGCGGGATGGTTGGCGACGATCTTCATGAAGAGCGACACCGGCGTCTTCATGAATATCATACTGGGTATCATCGGCGCTTCGGTGGCAAGCTTCCTGTTCGGGCTGCTGGGCGTATCGTTCGGCGGCTGGCTCGGCTATCTGGTCGCGGGCTTCATCGGAGCCTGCATTCTCATAGCGATAGCGCGCGCGCTTCGGGGCAATAGCGTCCGTAGCTGACATCGACAGGCGGGAGCGGCGTTGGCCGTCTCCCGCCGTCAGTTCCGCCCGCTGACCGAAGCGGGCGGCACGATGCGGCGGTCCGCCCGCTCCACCTGCATGGACGGCGGCCGCATGGCCGTCGGCATCGCGGCCGGTGCAGTCCGGCCGAGGCTGGCCGCACGGACCCAGCCGGTGAATATCCCGGCTTCCACGCGGCGCCACTCTCCCTTGCTTTCAACGATCCGCAACACCTTGCCCGGCTCCACGGTCGCGCGGACGGTCGAGCCGTCCTTCGGCTCCGACAGGAGGCGAAGCTGCCCGCTTTTCAGAACCGGTCGGCTTGCGACCGACGGTCGTGTCGCGGGCGTGGCCGGCTTGGCGATGGACGCCACGGCTGCCCTGCGTTCGGGCGTCGGCGTCGACGCCGTCGGGCGCGGCGCTGTCGCAGCCGGCTGCGCTGCAGTCGTGCGCGTCACGGGTGCCGTGCGCGTGGGTGCGGTTTTCTGCTCGGTCAGGCCGGTCAGGGTCGAGACCCTGTCGTACAGCCCCGTCATGAGGGCGGGGTTCGACCCATGGACGATCCAGCCCACGCCGAGCAGGCCCGCCAGCCACCAGCCCGGTCCGATACCCGATTTCTTGCTTGCCGGTCTGCGCCTGCGTTTGCCCGTCGCCATTGTCGCGCTCCATAGAGTCTCGATCGGCCATGCCGATGCAGTTCCATCTGCGTTCTCACTCGTCTATAGCTTCGCCCGGTTACGAATCTTTACTCCCTCAGCCGCTGACCTATATTTTCGTCGAACGGCATATCGAATTGGTGCATGAATTGCTGGCATTGGTCGTCGAAGACGAGCCCATGGTCCGCATGGCTCTGGTGGATTTCCTGTCCGACAACGGGTTGGATGTCCGCGAAGCGGGCACCGCGGACGACGCATGGCGCCTCATAGAGGCCGGCGAGCGGTTCGACATCGTCTATACCGATGTCAACATGCCTGGCGAACTGGATGGGCTCGACCTTGCACACCGCCTTCACAGGGAATGCGAGGCAACGCGCATCGTCATCCTGTCGGGCCGGCAACATCCCGAGCGGGCAGCTCTGCCCGACGGCGCCGTATTCCTGACAAAGCCCTATCGCTACGAGGACCTCCTGGTCCTTGCGGTGCAATAGACGAGGACCATTCGGTCAGTCGATTTCATCCAGCGTACCGCGCATCTGGAACTCCGCGCCGGCCGGCGCGAAGGTCAATTGCGCCGTTCCGGAAAAATAGCCGGCGACGACCCGTTCCAGAAGCCGGGATCCGAAGCCGCGCCGCACCGGTGCCGAGGCCGGCGGCCCGCCCGACTCCAGCCAATGAAAGGTGAACTCCCTTTCATGGCCGAGTGCCCACACGATATCGACACGCCCGGCCGGGCTTGCCAGGGAACCGTATTTCCACGCATTCGTCGCCAGTTCGTGGATTGCCAGCGTCAGGCCCAGCGTCTGCTGCTGGTTCAGATAGGCGACAGGGCCGGACACGCTGATCCTGTCGTTGCTTTCCCGATGCGGCACAAGCGCGGACGCGATGGTGTCGGCGATGGGCGTGCTGGCCGACACGGATCCGATCAGAAGGTCCTGGGCGCGCGCAAGGGCGGCCAGCCGCGCGGAAATGGCCTCGCGGGCCTCTTCCAGGTTGGACGAAATACGAAATGTCTGACCGACGATGGATTGCACCACCGCCAGGGTGTTCTTCATGCGGTGCGACAGTTCGTGCGCCAGCACGAGGCGGCGTTGGTTGGCCTCGCGCAGGTCGTCGATGCTGGCGTCACGCTCGGCAATGAGCTTGCGCATCTCGATCTGGGCCATGGCCTGGCGCGCCAGAAGCTGCAGGCTGCGGACCTGATGGTCGCTCAAGCTGCGGGGCACGGTGTCGAGCACGCAGATCGTGCCGATCGGATAGCCGGCCGGGGTACGCATCACGGCGCCGGCATAGAAGCGGATCGCGAGCATCTCCGTCACGGCCGGATGGTTGCGGAAACGCGGATCGGCCGCCGTGTCGGAAATCTGAAGGAAGCCGTCATGGCGTACCGTATGGCGGCAGAAGGGCAGGACCGAAGCAGCCGTCGCGCCGGCCAGGCCGACTGCCGCCTTGGTGAACTGGCGTTCGGCCGCGACCAGATTGACGAGGGCGGCGGGGGCTTCGCACAACTCCGCAGCGATGGCGGCGATTTCGTCGAAGTCAGGCTCGGGGGGCGTATCCAGAATCGCATAGGATTCGAGCGCGGCGAGCCTCGCCACCTCGCTATCCGCATAAGATGCCGGTTCGCCCAGGATGCTCGCCTCCGTCGAAAGAACTATCTTTGATTAAAATGCATATCCGAAGTTGCAAACAGAACCATGAAAGCAATCCGGTCGTGGCTATGCAACGTCATATCGAAAGGGCCAGTGCCGCATGACGCTGACGCGCAGCCTTATCGCGGCATTCGCGATCTTCTTCCTGATACCGGTGCTGGCCAGTTCGGTCTGGTGGGCCTTGACGGAGCGGCCCTCGCAATGGAACCGCGCCGTCTGGACGTCGGCCGGCACACTGCCGCCGGCGGACAGGGAGAAGGCGGCCGTCTATATCCTGGCGGCGCGGACCGGCGGCATGAAGGGGGCGATTTCGCTGCATAGCTGGATCGTGCTGAAGCGGCCGGGCGAGGCGCGCTACGAGCGGTATGACAAGGTTGGCTGGGGCCAGCCGGTGCGGCGCAACCACCGCGACGCCGACGGCTACTGGTACTCGAACGAACCCTTCATCGTTCACGCGGTCGAAGGACAGGCCGCGGCGGCCTTGCTGCCGCAGTTCGATGCGGCGATCGCCGCCTATCCCTACGCGCAGGCCGGCGGCTATCACATATGGCCGGGGCCGAACTCGAACAGTTTCGTGGCCTACGTCCTGGATGCCGTCCCGGACTTCGGCGGGCGGCTTCCGCCGCATGCGGTCGGCCGCGATTATGCGCCGGGATGGGGCCGCTTCGGCCCGACGCCGGACGGACGCGACTTTCGCGCCTCTCTCGGCGGCTATGCCGGCATTACCGTCGGCCTGGCCAGCGGGTTCGAGGTCAATATTCTCGGCCTAGTGGCCGGGCTCGATTTCAGGCGATTGGGGGTGAAACTGCCGGGTGTCGGCACGATCTCGCTGCGGTGACCCGTCCGGCCGCCCCTTCAAAACGGCGTTTGAAACCACCGTCCGCAATCGTGGATAGCGGTCAGGCAAGCGATACTTGAACTGCGGTGGGTGGTGGTGCCTAGGGACGGGATCGAACCGCCGACACTGCGATTTTCAGTCGCATGCTCTACCAACTGAGCTACCTAGGCATGCCCCGATTGCGAGGTGTCTTGTGCGACGACCCCTCTTCAGGATGGGCGGCTTATAGGTGACGCATATCGGGCTGTCCAGCCCCTTTTGCATGCCCGACGCATTCTTGGCGACAGCGCCTTGCGCAAGACGCCGGGCTGTGTAATAGAGCCGCCGTCGACAGCGGCTGCGGTAGCTCAGTGGTAGAGCACTCCCTTGGTAAGGGAGAGGTCGAGAGTTCAATCCTCTCTCGCAGCACCATCTGTTATTCCACTTCTGCATGCCTGACGGGTGAAACCGACACGCCGCGAGGCTTTTCATCTTTCCATGGCGCGCCAGTTCCTCCCTCATTCCCATGAAGGAGGGTGCATCATGGCCAAGTCTATAGCGGACCTCGTGGTCGAAACGCTGGTATCGGCAGGGGTGTCGCGCATCTGGGGCGTTACGGGCGACAGCCTGAACGCCATCAACGACAGCCTGCAGCGAATCGGATCCATTGCATGGATGCATGTCCGCAATGAAGAGGCGGGCGCGTTCGCCGCCGGCGCGGAGGCCCACGCCACGGGCAAGCTGGCCGTGTGCGCCGGCAGCTGCGGGCCTGGCAATCTCCATCTGATCAACGGCCTCTACGATTGCCACCGCAACCGGGTGCCGGTGCTGGCCATCGCCTCGCATATCCCGTCCTCGGAGATCGGGCTGAACTACTTCCAGGAAACGCATCCGACCGACCTCTTCCGCGAGTGCAGCCACTATGTCGAACTGGTCACCGACCCGCGCCAGATGCCGGAAGTCCTGCACCGGGCCATGCGCGCGGCCATCGGCCAGCGCGGCGTCGCGGTGATCGTGCTGCCGGGCGATGTCTCCCTTAAACCCGCAGCCGGCGGCCGCACGCCGCCCTTCGCCGCGATGGAGCCTCCGGTGGCAACGCCCGACGAGGCGACCTTGCGCCGGCTGGCGCTGATGCTCAACGCAGCTCCTGCCGTGACCCTTCTGTGCGGCAGCGGCTGCGCCGGCGCGCATTCGGACGTCGTCGCCCTGGCCGAGGCACTGCAGGCGCCCATCGTCCATGCCTTTCGCGGCAAGGAGCATATCGAATGGGATAATCCGTACGATGTCGGCATGACGGGGCTGATCGGCTTTTCCTCCGGCTATCACGCCATGATGGAATGCGACGCGCTGCTGATGCTCGGGACGGATTTCCCCTACCGCAACTTCTATCCGACGGACGCCCGGATCGGCCAGGTCGATATCGACCCGCAGGCTCTCGGCCGCCGCGTACCGCTCGACGTCGCGGTGCTGGGCGATGTGGGCGAGACGGCTCGGCGCCTGCGCGGCATGATCGAGCCGCATCGCGATGCGGCTTTTCTCGACTCGGCCAAAGCCCATTACCGGAAGGCCCGCGAAGGGCTCGACGATCTGGCGACGGCGGCACCGGCGGGCAAGCCGCTGCATCCACAATACGTCACCAAGGTGCTGGACCGGCTGGCCGCCGACGACGCCATCTTCACCGCCGATGTGGGAACGCCCGTCGTCTGGGCGGCGCGCTATCTGCGCATGAACGGCAAAAGGCGGCTGATCGGCTCGTTCAACCATGGCTCCATGGCTAACGCCATGCCGCAGGCCATCGGCGCGCAGGCGGCCTTTCCCGACCGGCAGGTGATCTCCCTGTCGGGTGACGGTGGCTTCACCATGCTGATGGGCGACGTGTTGACACTGTCGCAGCACGACCTGCCGGTAAAGATCATCCTGTTCAACAACGGTCAGCTCGGCTTCGTGGCAATGGAGATGAAGGCGGCGGGATATCTCGATGCCAACACGTCGCTGCACGGGGCCGACTTCGCGGCGCTGGCCGAGGCGGTGGGCATACGCGGGCTTCGCGTGCGCGATTCGGCCTCGCTGGAGAGCATCCTTGCGGAAGCCCTCGCCCACCCCGGGCCGGTGCTGGTGGACGTGCCCATCGAGCCGCAGGAGCTGGTGATCCCGCCGAAGATCAAGGCGGAGCAGGCAAAGGGGTTCAGCCTTTATGCGCTGAAGGCCGTGCTGAGCGGGCGCGGCGACGAGGTGCTGGAACTGGCCGCCGCCAATCTTCTGCGCCGGCGGTAAGCCTGCCGCTCAGACGCAGAGATAGCCGCCGTCGATGGGCAGGATCGTGCCCGTGACATAGGCGGCGAGGGGCGAGGCGAGGTAGAAGACGCCGCCGACGAGATCTTCCGGCTCGCCCCAGCGCCCAAGCGGGGTGCGCTGCTCGATTGCGGCGCTGCGCGCCTTGTCGGCGGTCAGCCCCTCGGTCAGGGGCGTGCGGATCCAGCCCGGGGCAATCGCGTTCACACGGATCGCATCCGGCGCGTAGGCGATGGCGAGCGAGCGCGTCAACTGGGCGATGCCGCCCTTGCTGGCCGAATAGCCCGGCACCAGCCCGCCGCCGAAGAAGGACAGCATCGATGCGGTATTGACGATGGACCCGCCCTGCCGGGCCAGAAGCGGCCGCGCACCGGCCGCCATCCGCATGCTGCCATTGAGGTTGATGTCCACCACCTCGGCGAAGATTTCGGGGTCCAGCTCCGCGCCACGCCGGATGACGCCCGCGCAATTGACCAGGATGTCCAGGGCATCGAGCCCGACGAAGAAGGCGGCGACGGCATCCTTGTCGCGCACGTCGAGCGCCTTCAGGTCGGCTCCTTGCAATGCCGGATCGGCGGTGGCGCGGGCAATGTCGGCCGCGCCCGCGCCGGTGCAGGTGACGTGCGCGCCGGCCGACAGGAAGGCCCGGGCAATCGCGGCGCCGATGCCGGACGTGCCGCCGGATACGAGCACATGCCGCCCGCCGGCCCAGCCGGAGGCCCAGCCATGCGCCGCGCGCAGGGCCTCAGCGGACGAACTGGTCGACATAGTCGCTCCCCAGGCCGACCTTTTCGTAATGGGCGCGACACATGTCGATCTTGGTGAAGACGTCCTCGAAGCCGACATGCCGGTCGTCCTGGTCCAGATAGACCATGCAGCCGGTGATGTTGAAGAATGTGATCATTTCCGGCACGTCTTCCGGCACCGTCAGCGTGTGGATCTCGCCCGGCGGCTCCATGACGTAGGAGCCCTCCGTGGCTACCCAGTCATGCTCCAGGTAGTGCCATCTGCCCTTCAGCACGAAGCCATGCACGGGGTTGGGGTGAAGATGCCGCGACAGGATGCCCGACTTGCGCACGCGCAACAGGTTGCACCATTGCCCGGCCAGCGTGTTCAGCATCAATGGACGAAACCAGACGTCCGGCGCCTGCGGCACCCAGACGCGCTCGTCGTCCGGCACCGCCGGCACGACGATCTCGTGCGGGGCAAGCCGGTGCGTCGTGCCCTTCATATCGCGATAGAAGCTGCTGCTCATCCTCGCTTTCCCTCCCTCGGCGCGGATGGTGCCGGCTGGAGCCGGCTTGATTCCCAAGTCGAACTTACGATCAATGGTTGCAACGAGGGAAGGGGACCGTCTCATGGATCTTGGAATTGCCGGCCGTACGGCCATCGTCTGCGCATCGAGCCGGGGCCTTGGCCGGGCCTGCGCAACGGCGCTGGCGCACGAGGGTGCGCGCGTGGTGATGAACGGCCGCACGCCCGAATCGATCGGGCCCGTGGCGCGCGCCATCGCCGACGAGACGGGAGCCGACATCGTGGCCATCGGCGGCAATCTGGACGATGCCGGCCTGCGGGCCGAGCTGGTTGCGGCTGCCGGCGGTGCGGTCGACATTCTCGTCAACAATAATGGCGGCCCACCCCTGCGCGATTTCCGGCAGGTGGACGAGGCGGCGATGCTGGCCGGACTGCAGGCCAACATGATCGCGCCGGTCGACCTCGTGCAGCGCGTCATCAACGGCATGGTGGAACGGCGGTTCGGGCGCATCGTCAACATTACCTCCGCCTCGGTGAAGATGCCGCTTCCCATGCTGGACCTGTCGAGCGGAGCACGCGCCGGCCTGACAGGCTTTCTGGGCGGCGTGGCGCGGCAGGTGGCGGGGGCCAACGTGACCATCAACTTCCTGCTGCCCGGCGCCTTCGATACCGACAGGCTGAACGGCTCGATGGAGCGGGAGAGCGCGGCACGCGGCGTCGATAAGGCGCAATTGGCGGAAGAGCGCCGTAAGGGCATTCCGGCAGGCCGTTTCGGCACGCCGGAAGAATTCGGCGCGGCCTGCGCCTTCCTGTGCTCGGCGCAGGCCGGCTATATTACCGGTCAGAGCTTGCTGATCGATGGCGGCACCTATCCGGGCATCGTCTGACCTTGCCAAGCGACGCGCGGCGCGCACTTACCTCGCGTTGCCACGCATTTCCGGGTGGATCCCTTGTTCGAGTTTCTGACGCGCGCTGCATTCGGCGTTGCAAGCATCGTTCTCATGCTGCTCGCCGGCGGGTTGATCGCCTATGCGCTGGCGGATGTCTGGCAAAGCTGGACCGTGCCCGACCAGGATGTCGGGCCGGCATTGCTTGAAGCCGTCGGCTACACGGTCATCGCCATCGCCGTCTTCGATGTCGGCAAATACCTGCTCGAGGAGGAGGCGATCCGGGGCCGCGAGATGCGGCAGGCCGCCGAGGCGCGCCGCAGCCTGACCAAATTCATCTCCACCATCGTCATCGCGGTGCTGCTGGAGGCGGTCGTCACGGTATTCCAGGCAGGCAAGGAAGACTTCTCCCGCATGATCTACCCGACCATCCTTCTGTTTGTCGGCATGCTGCTGTTCGTCGGGCTCGGGGCTTATCAACTGCTGAGCGTCAGCGCCGAGCGACAGGTGAACGACCCGCCCGAGAAGGACGATGAAGGCGCACTCTGAACGTCTGCCTTCGGCGGAAGTACAGGACTGCTTCCGCCGGCTGCGGGCACATATGCCGGGGCGGGTCGAGGGCGCCAAGGGGCCGAAGGGCGAAGCGGACCCGTTTCGCGCTTTGGTGGCCTGCATGCTGTCGGCGCAAAGCCGCGACGCCAACACGCGGCTGGCTGCCGATGCCCTGTTTCGCCTTGCCGATACGCCGCAGGCGACGCTGGCGCTGGACGAGGCCGTGATCGCTAGAGCGATCCGCCCCTGCGGCCTCTACAATGCCAAGGCACGCAACATCCTGCGCATGGCAGCGGCCCTGCTGGACAGGCATGGCGGGGCCGTGCCGACAACGCGCGACGGGCTGACGGCGCTGCCCGGCGTCGGGCGTAAATGCGCCGACATCATGCTGTCCTTCGTCTACGACCGGCCTGTGATCGCCGTCGATACCCATGTCTTTCGCGTCGCCAACCGGCTCGGCCTGACCCGCGCCCCAACTGCCGACTGCACGGCCGACGAGCTTGCGGCGCGGGCGCCCCGCTGGGCACTGCGGGACGGGCATTTCTGGCTGATCCAGTTCGGCAAGGCGGTGTGCCACGCCCGTGCGCCGGAATGCCCAACCTGCTTCCTGGCGGATCTGTGCCTGTGGCGGCGTGCCAATTAGCGCAAGGCCCGGCACGCTGGAACAGAATTTCCTCAGAGCAGCCCAAATGCGCAAAAGCGTCGCTTATAAATATACAAAATTTATAGACTTATAGGGCGTATCCAGAAATTGGAGGGACAGATGTCCGCTCGACGCCGCCAGCTTCATCTCAACGCATTCCTGCGCAATGTCGGCCAGCACGAGGCCGCATGGCGCTTGCCGGAGACGGACGTCCGCGCCGTTACCGACATCGAGCACTATCGCCGGTTGGCCCGCATAGCCGAGGCGGGCAAACTGGACGCGATCTTCTTTGCAGACCACCCGGTGCTGAAGGACAGGCCGCAGGACCGCCCCTGGGACAGCCTGGACCCCTTCACGCTGATTGCCGCCCTGTCGGGCGTGACCAGCCGCATCGGGCTGGTGGCGACGGCCTCCACCACCTACAACGACCCCTATGGCCTCGCGCGCCGCTTCGCCACACTGGACCATGTGAGCCAGGGGCGCGCCGCGTGGAACGTCGTGACGACCGCCAATGACGAGGCCTCCGCCAATTTCAGCTTTGGCAGCCATCCCGATCCGGACGAGCGTTATGCCCGTGCGGACGAGTTCCTGCGCGTCACGACGGGCCTTTGGGACAGTTGGGAAGACGGCGCGATCGTCGGGGACAAGCAGGCCGGTCTGTTCGTCGATCCCGATCGAATCCATCGCCTGCATCATGAGGGGGAGCACTTCCGCGTCGCCGGGCCGCTGGAAATCCCCCGTTCGCCGCAGGGGCGGCCGGTCATCTTCCAGGCCGGCTCGTCCGAGCCAGGCAAGGAGCTTGCCGCCCGGCACGCCGAAGCGATCTTCACAGCCCAGCCGGATTTCGACGAAGCGCGGCGCTTCTATGCCGACGTGAAATCGCGCATCGCGCGGCACGGCCGCAACCCCGCGCATGTCCACATCCTGCCTGGCCTTTCCTTCTTCATCGGCGGCACGGAAGAGGAGGCATGGGCCCGGCGCGAGACCTTCGAGGACCTGACCCTGCCCTCCTACGGGCTGGCGCAGTTGAAGCGCGTGACGGGCATCGACTTCTCCGGCCACGATCTGGATGACGCGGTCCGCATCCCCGCCCGGGAGACGACAAGCAGCCACCAGAAGAGCCGGCACGATCTGGTCCACCGGCTGACGGACAACGAACATCTGACGCTTCGCCAGCTCTTGCGGCGCTTAAGCGCGGGGCGCGGGCACCGCATCGCCACCGGGACGCCGGAGCAGGTCGCCGCGACGATCGTCGAATGGTTTGATGGCGGCGCCGCCGACGGCTTCAACCTGATCCCGCCGTCGCTTCCGGCCTCCCTGTCCGCCTTCGTGGAGGCGGTCGTACCGATCCTGCAGCGGCAGGGGCTTTTCCGGGAAGAGTACGAGGGCAGCACTCTGCGCGAGCATCTGGGCCTGCCTCGGCCCGAATGGCGTGCGCACGGCGCGCAGCAGGTTGCGGCGGAATGAGCGCCGTTGTGGACAAGGCCGGTCCGATCCCCGCGCCGCGCGTCGTGGCGCAGGCCGGGGCTACACGCCTTGTGCCGCCTCGCCCGTGGCCGTTGCAACGGCTGGCAGGGCCGCTGCTGGTGCTGGCCGCGTGGTATGTCGCCTCGGGCGCGGGCTGGTTGCCGCCGGCCAAGATGCCGGGCCCCGACGCGGTGGTGGACAGCTTCTTCGACATGGTCGCCAGCGGCACGCTGGCCAGCGATATCGCGGCCTCGCTGCACCGTGCAGGGCTGGGGCTGGGCATCGGCGTGGCCGCCGGTTTCGCACTGGCGGTCGTGGCCGGGCTGACCCGGCTGGGCGACGCGTTGATCGACGGGCTGGTGCAGGTCAAGCGATCCATTCCGAACCTCGCGCTGATCCCGCTGTTCATCATCTGGCTCGGCATCGACGAAACGATGAAGATCAGCATCATCGCGCTCGGAACCCTCGTGCCCATCTATATCAACACCCATGCCGCCCTGCGCGGCATCGACCGGCGCTACGTGGAACTGGGGCAGGCGGTATCGCTGAGCCGCGCGCGCTTCCTGCGCCACGTGGTGTTTCCCGCGTCGCTGCCGGGCTTCTTCACCGGCCTTCGCCTTGCCGTCACCCATTCGTGGACGGCCCTTGTGGTGGTGGAAACCATCAATGCAACGAGCGGCATCGGCTTCATGATCACGCAGGCGCGGATCTACGGCCAGACCGAGGTGGTGCTGGTGGGGCTGGTGCTCTACGGCGCGCTGGGGTTCGGCTCCGATGCCATCGTCCGCCTTGCCGAAAGGAGGGCATTGTCATGGCGCAGCTCCATAGCCTGAACCCGTCGCCGGAACCGGAGGTCGTCCGCGTCCAGCGCCTGCGGCGCGCCTTCGACGGACGCGAGGTCCTGTCCGGCATCGACCTGTCCATACGGCGCGGAGAGTTCGTTGCCCTGCTCGGCAAGAGCGGCTGCGGCAAGAGCACGCTGCTGCGGGCGGTGGCGAAACTGGACGACGGCGCGGAAGGAACGGGACGGGTCTCCGTGCCCGGCCGCCGCGCGGTTCTGTTCCAGGATTCGCGTCTGCTGCCCTGGGCGAGCGTGGTCGACAACGTCGTTCTGGGGGCATGGCGCCCCGGCATCCGCGAGCGTGCCTCCGCCGCCCTTGCGGAAGTGGGGCTGGCCGGCCGCGAGGATGCCTGGCCGAGGATGCTGTCGGGCGGGGAGCAGCAGCGGGTTGCGCTGGCGCGCTCGCTTGTCCGCGACCCGGAACTCATCCTTGCCGACGAACCGTTCAGCGCGCTCGACGCGCTGACGCGGATCCGTATGCAGCGTCTGCTGCTGGACCTGTGCGCGCGCCATCGTCCGGCGGTACTTTTCGTGACCCACGATGTGGAAGAGGCGCTCAGCCTGGCAGACAGGGTCGTGATGATCGCCGATGGGCACATCGCCTACGACGAAGACGTCTCCAACGTACGCCTGTCCGCCGACGCCTTCCTGCAGGCGCGCAACCGGATCCTCACCGAACTCGGCGTCCCCGCCGGCCATGCCCACAGGAGTGCGAACCCATGAAACGACTTTCCGGACTGCTGCTTGCCGCGACCCTTCTTTTGCCGATCGAAGCGTCGGCCGACCAGCTTCTGCCGCGCGATGTGCCGCCCGGCACGAGCCTCGTGATCGCCGACGACGCCAACTACGTCGCCAGCCTTCTCAAGCTGTCGGGCGAGCAGGAAAAACTCGCCGCGGACGTCACCTACGCCAATTTCAGCAGCGGTCCGCTGCGTCTTGAAGCCATCCGCGCCGGCGCCGCCCAGGTGGGCGCGGTGGGCGACGTGCCGCCCATCCTGGCGCATTATTCCGATGCCGGCGTTGTCGTGGTGGGCGCCGTTATCACCTCCGGGCCGGGCAACCTGTTAACCACGGCGCCGGGCAGCGGCATCGAGACGCTTCAGGACCTGAAGGGCAAGCGCATCGGCATCAATGTCGGTACGGCCCAGCAGGCCACGGTCCTGCGCAATCTCGATGCGGCTGGATTGGGCATCGCCGATATCGAGCCGGTCAATCTCGGTCTTTCGGAGTTTGCCGATGCCCTGCGCGGCGGCCAGATCGACGCCGCCGTGCTCAAGCAGCCGGACCGGGCGCGCTATCTGGCCTCGGTGGAGGGGCAGGGGGCGCGAGCCCTCGACAACGCGCCGGGAACCGCAACCAACCTTAAATATCTCTACGCGGCCAAAACCGCGTTGGACGATCCGGCCCAGGCCGCGGCCATCGCCGATTTCGTCGAGGCCTGGTATCGCGCCCACGCCTGGAAGAACGGCAATCGGGAAACATGGATTGCCGATTATCTCGTCAGGGACCAGCGGCTGTCGCAGGACGATGCCGAAGAGGTGTGGATCAGCGAGGGCGATGAAACCCGTGCGCCGGGCCTTCAGGCCCTCGTCCCCATTCAACAGGAGACGATCGACCTTCTGCAGGCCGGTGGCGCCTTCCCCGGCAAGACGCTGAAGGCCGAAGACGAGTTCGACTTCCGGTTCCGCGATCTCGGCCTGGAAAAGGCGGCGGGCATTCAGCCGGCGCGCTAGCCGCCCTGGTGCAGCCCAAGAAAGTGAAATGGCGCGGCCGGCTGGAAGTCGGCCGTCGCATCGCCTGAAAACGTGTGGTCCTGCTGCGGGCCGAGGTCCAGCCGCTTGACCTTTGCCCCTTCCGCGAAATCCACCGCCTTCAGATCGACCCAGAACGTGTTGGGCGTCATGGCGGATTCGAAAAAGTACAGCTGCGCCTTGTGGTCGTAGACCGTCCGCCAGCGCGTCGACGAGATTTCAGGCCGGTCGGGCGTCGAGATACCCAGCGGTACCGACGCGTTGCGGATGATACCGAAGACGCTGGCCAGCGTTTCCTTTTGCGGGGCCGCCGGCGGAATTGCCTTGACGTAGAAATCGGCCCGCGCAAAGCGATCCGATGCCCGGTTGGTGCCCGGCAGCATCACCGTACCGCCGATCTGCGACCAGTAGGCGGCGAGCGCAAGCTGCTCGTCATAGGTGGGCGAGTTCGTCATCACCTGATATTGGCGCCCGTGATGCACCACCAGCCGCCCATCGATATATTCGAAGATGGCGCTGTCGCCCGTCGAATCCGACAGGGAAAGATGCAGCGTCGTCAGCCGGTCCTCGCCCGGGACGGAAGCGGTGACGATGGTGAAGGGCGGATCGCCCATCACCTCCACGGCCTCGGCCACCGTCGCGAAATTGTCCAGCGCATACTGCGCCCATGCGGCGATGGTCAGGCCCGGTTTGGACGAAGCGTCGAAGGCCGGATACTCCGATTCCGTCAACCACAGAAGGTTGGCCATGAGCCCCTGTTCGTTGACCCCGTCGGTCGTCGACACGTCGAAGCCCGTCGCGACGACGGAACCGTACTTCGCCGTCCACTCAATCGAGTTTTCCCCCGCCTCGCCGGTGCGCGCGATGCCGCGTGGAAGGATGTAGAGGTTGGTTCCGATCTCGGCCTTCCAGTCCATCGAACGCGCGGTCACGACGGCATCCTCGGCACCAATATAGACAAAGCGCGTGCAGGCGAAAGCCGCAGGCGGAACCGCCAGCGTGGCGAGCGCCAGTCCGCTCGTCAGGAGGAAGCGGAGGGCGCGAGTACGATTGGCCATGATCGGCATGTCCGGAAAGAGGGGGCGGAGCGCCGGCCCGAACCCGAACCGGTTTTAAGCATCATGGCCCAAGCGGTTGCCGACGGCAACGTCCGCGCTTCCGCCCCCTCGCTTCGATGCTACCCCGCCAGCGCAAGCGAGATGGCCGGCACGAACGTCACCAGCAGCAGCGCCGCCAGCAGCGCGACATAGAGGCTGGTGGCCTCCCGCGTGAAGGCGCCCACGGAAACCCTGGTGATGTTGCAGACCACCAGCATCACCGTGCCGACCGGCGGCGTCATCGTGCCGATCGACAGGTTGACGATCATGACGATGCCGAAGTGAACGGGGTCGATACCCAGTTCCAGGACAGTCGGCAGCAGGATCGGAACCAGCACGATCATCAGCGCCGTGCCCTCGATCAGGAGACCGAGCCCCAGGAACACCCCGTTCATGATCAGGAGGAAAACCCAGGGGTTGCTCGTCGTCGCCGTGATGACCGAGGCCAGTTGCTGTCCGACCTGCTCCAGCGAGAACACCCAGGCCAGCGCCGACGACGCCATGATGACCAGCATGATCGACGCGGTGGACTTGCCGGTTTCCACCAGCGCATCGCCCACATGCGACAGGCGCATCTCGCGCGAGACGATGAAGCCGATGAAGATGGTGAACAGCACCGCGAAGGCGCCGGCCTCCGTCGGCGTGAAGATATTGGCGCGGATGCCGCCGATGACCGCCACGACCAGGAAGATCGCCGGCCAGGCCCCGAACAGGGTGGAGCCGACCTCCTGTACGCTCGGCGCCGTTTGCCGCGATGGCTTGTAGCCGCGGCGCACCGACACGATGTAGGTCGTCAGCATCAGGAGGGCGGCCAGGAGCAGGCCCGGCAGGATGCCGGCCATGAACATGCGCCCGACGGAGACGTTCGCCAAAAGCGCATAGATGATGAGCGCGATGCCGGGCGGTATGATGGGCGTAATCAGCGAACTCGCCGCCGTCAGGGCCGACGAAAAGGCGCGGTCGTATCCGCGCTTTTCCATTTCCGGCACCATCATGCGCGCCGTCATGGCGGCGTCGGCGAGATTGGATGCGCTGAGCCCGCCCATCAGGGTGGACAGCATCACGTTTGCCAGTGCCATGCCGCCGCGCACCCGCCCGACGATGAGATCGGCGATCTTCAGCATGCGCTCGGCAATGCCGGTATGCGCCATCAGGGTGCCGAGCAGGATGAAGAAGGGGATCGCCAGCAGCGAGGCGTTCTGCGTCGGGCCGACGAGCCGCTGCACCGCAATGCCGAGGGGCAACGGTGCGATGAACAGGAAGTAGCAGAGCGTTGCCGCGATGATGGCAAGGTAAAGCCGCATGTTGAGCGCGATCAGCGCCAGCATGAACAGGATGATGGTGGACAGGCTCAACGGTCCGCTCCTGCCTTGGGCCGCTTCAGGCCGGCATAGGCGGCATGCAGCATGTAGATGCCGGTGCCGGCAAAGCCGACGGGCAAAGCGAGGTTCAGGTACATCTGCGGAATCCGCAGGATGGCCGTGACGCGGAACTGCGTCGACATGGCCAACTGCCAGCCCAGCCAGGCGAGGTAGAAGAGAAGCGCCGCGGAGGCCAGCGTGACCGCGAGGTCGAGCCCGCGGCGCACGCCTTCCGGCAGGAGGTCGGTGAAGATCGATATGGTCAGGTGCTGGCCATCGCGCTCCGCCGCGATGGCCCCCACCATCACGATCCAGACGAGCAGCATGGCGCTCATCTCTTCACCCCAGTGCACGGGCTGGCCCATGACATAGCGCATGAAGACGCCGTAATTGGTGATGCCCACCAGAACCAGCAGCGCGGATGCGACCAGCCAGTCGACCGGCCTTTTCAGGTATCTCATCGGTCTTCACCCACCGGCTTACTGAAGCTGGCCCTGGATCTCTTCGTAGAGACCGTCGGACCATTCGGGGAAGCTTTCGTAGACCGGCTGCGTCAGCGCACGGAACGGCTCGGTATCCACCTCGACAACCTCGACGCCCTCGGCCTGCATCTTGCCGATCAGCTCGTCGTCCAGCGAGGTCATCAACTGCTGGCTGTAGAGGCCGGCCTCGTAGCCGGTTTCATGCACGATCTGCAGATGCGGCTCGCTGAGGGTCGAGAAAAAGGCTTCGCCGCCGACGAACATCGCCGTGTTGGTGATGTAGCCGATCTTGTTCAGATACTTCGCCTCTTCGTGGAAGCGCTGGCCGTAGAGCACCGAGACGGGGTTTTCCACGCCGTCGATGACGCCCTGCGCCAGCGCCGAGAAGGTTTCGCCCAGCGGCATCGGCGTCGGCGTTGCGCCCATCGCCTCGAAGGAGCGGATCTGCATGATGTTGTTGGGCACGCGCACCTTCAGGCCGCGCATATCCTCGGGCGTGCGCACGGGACGCTTGGAGATCAGGTGGCGCGTACCGTAGAGCAGGTTGGGGATGACGATGTGGACGCCCTTCTGGCGCAGCGACTCGCGCTTTTCCGCAAACCATTCGCCGTCATAGATGGCGAAAAGCTTGTCCATGTCGTCGGTCAGATAGGGGCCGAACAGCACCCCGACATCCGGCTCGTAATCGGCCAGGAAGCCGACATCGGTGATGGTGACGACGTTGAGACCCATAATGGCCTGGTCTGTCACGTCCTGCTTGGAGCCGAGCTGCGAGCTCGGGTAGAGCTCCAGCGCGATCTCGCCGCCGGACCGCTCGGCGATCAACTCCTGCCAGTGCTTCATCACCTGGTCCAGCGGCTCGCCGGGATTGTTCTCGTAGGCGACGCGGATGGTGACTTCCTGGGCGCCGGCATGCCCGTGGATGGACAGGGCAAGGCCTGCCACAAGCAGCGAAGCTGCCAGGCGCTTGAGCGTCGATGTCATGTCTGTTGGCCTCCCGAGCCGTTTTGCGTGGGGTTTCGTGCGACGGCCTCGCGGGACAGCGTCTCTTCCAGCACTGCCCGGCTGTATGCGTAGTGGGCGGCCGCCGCCTCTGTCAGGCCGGCAAGATCCTGCCGGCCGATGGCCTCCACCATGCGACGGTGGTTGCCCATGGAGGCGGCGTCGTGCCGGGGCACGTTCTTGCCGATCTCCATGTAGAAGATGATGGGATCGCGCATCACGGCGTAGAGCCGGGCGATCACCGTATTGCCCGCCATCTGGACGATGCGCGCGTGGAAGGCATGGTCGGCGACGGCGTTTTCCCGCACCGTCAGGGCCGCGTCCATCCGATCGAGGATCGCCGTCAGGGCCGCGACGTCGTCCGGCCCGGCATTGGCGAGTGCGGCGGGCAGGACCCCCGTTTCCAGCATGGTGCGCATGTCCAGGAGATCGCGGCAGGTGCGCAGGTCGCTGGCGAAGTAATGGCTGAAGATGGAGAAGACGGCGTCGAAATCGGGCTCCGTCACCATGGGGCCGCGCCGCGTGATCCTGATGAGGCCGTAGACCTGAAGCGTTACCAGCGCCTCGCGCGCGGTGTTGCGGCCGACGCCGAATCGTTCGGCCAATGCCCGCTCGTTGGCGAGCAGGTCTCCCGGCCTGTGACTGGCCGTTATTTCGGCCCGCAGCGTGTCGACCACGCTTTGTACGGCTGTCGTCCGTCCCAATATGCCTCCCCCGTGGTCCAACAATGGGACCACGGGGGGTATTTCAGTTACGCATAGGGGCGATCAACCAACGGTTCTGTGAGGCCGGCGTGATCGCCCACCGTCGTCAGGCCCCGTTCCGAGGCTCTTCCAGGCGCGACAGCACCGCGAAGGAGAGGATGGCGGACAGCAGCATGAAGCCGCCCACGATGGTCATCGGCACGGCGTAACCGCCGGTCCAGTCCTTGACCGCACCGGTGATGTAGGGCGCTGCGAATCCGGCGATGTTGCCCATCGTGTTGATGAGGGCGATGCCGGCGGCAGCCGCCGCCCCGGTCAGGAACCGGGCCGGGAAGGACCAGAAGTTCGGCAGCGCAGAGAAGATGGCGCAGGCCGTCAGCGTGATGACTGCGATGGTCGTGGTGGGTGTCGGCATGGCCAGGGCCAACGGAATGGATACCGCGCCCAGAAGGGCGGGAATGCCGATATGCCAGGGGCGCACGCCCCGGCGGGAGGCATCGCGGCTCCACAGGACAAGGGCGATGGCGGCCGGCAGATAGGGGATCGCCGTGATGAGGCCGCGTTCCATGACGGAAAACTTGGTGCCGAAATCGGCTTCGAAGCCGCCGATGATGGTGGGCAGGAAGAAGCCCAACGCGTAGAGCCCGTAGATGAAGCCGAAGTAGATCAGCGACAGCAGCCATACCCGGCCGCTCATGAGCGCCTTGCCGGTATTGCGGCCATGGCTTGCCGCCTTGGCCTTGTCTTCCTTTGCGAGTTCGCCATTCAGCCAGTCCCGCTCTTCCCGCGTCAGCCAGCGCGCGTCGTTCGGCGTGTCCGGCAGGTAGAAGAAGGTGATGATGCCGACGATGATGGCCGGTACGGAGACGCCGAAGAACATGATGCGCCATCCCTCGAGGCCGAAGGCGCCATGCGCTTCGATCAGCGCGGAGGCGATGGGCGCGCCGATCACCGTCGTCAGTGGCTGCGCCACGTAGAAGACGGCCAGCACCTTGGCGCGATGGCGCGCCGGCACCCACATGGACAGGAACAGGATCGCGCCGGGAAAGAAGCCGGCTTCCGCGACTCCGAGCAGGAAGCGCAGCCAGTAAAGCTGCGTCGCGCTTTGCACGAAGGTGAAAAGCAGCGAGACGATGCCCCAGGTCACCATGATGCGGGCCAGCCATTTGCGGGCGCCGAACTTGTGCAAGGCAAGGTTGCTGGGGATCTCCAGAGCGATGTAGCCGACGAAGAAGATGCCGGCGGCAAAGCCGAACTGTGCCGCCGTCAGCCCCAGATCCTGCGTCATGCCGTTTGGCCCGGCAAAGCCGATGGCCGTGCGGTCGAGGAAGTTGATGAAGAACATCAACCCCAGAAACGGCACGAGACGCCAGGTGATCTTGCCGATCGCCGATGTCTCGATGGAATTGGTCGTTTGCATTGTGTGTCGAACCCCCCAATGAGGAAAAAGACTGTCTTTGGGGCCGGTCCCCTCGTCCCGGCCTGTCGTATCCGCGTCAGCCGCCGTCCCGGATGCGCACGAAATAGTCGTCGTTGCCGACCTGCCCGCCTTTCAGGGCCACCTCCAGCCCATCGAATGCGGGGTCGGTGCTGTAAGCGGTAGACAATGGAGAGCCGGGCGTGTCCGCCATCGGCAGGCGGGGCGTCAGCGCATAGACCGCAAGCTGGCGCAGCGCGTGGCTGGACGTGTCGCCACCGGCGATGACGGCACGCGTCAGGCCGGCGCGGCGGACAAGCTCGGCCTGCAGGCGGCCGAGGCCACGGCCGATGGCGTGGCGCGCGCCCGGCGCCTCGGCGATCTCGTCGCCAAGATCGCTTTCCGGCCCCATTGCGGTATGGACGATCACGCTGCCGCCCCCGGCCAGCGTCGCATGGGCACTGGCGGCCACCGCGTCCACCGCCGCTTCGTCGCCGGCGACGAGGGCACGGGGGTCCAGCGCGATGGCCGTGAAGCCCTGGCTCTCCGCATAGGCGATCTGGCGCGCGGTGGTGGGCGAGCAGCTACCCGATACGACGGACAGGCGTTCCACCGCCGGCAGCGGATCGAAATGCCCGGCGCCCGACGCCTCGCCCGCTGCGGTGAAGGCATGGGCGAGCGCGTATTCCACGCCGGACGAGCCGACGACGAACCGGCATCCGGCCCTGGCGAGCCTGCGCAACTGGATGCCCGCCGCAGCCTGGCCGCGCAGGTCCATGACGTCGATGAACAGGCCGCCCGGCGCCTCCGCGATGGCGGTATCGATAGCGGAATCCGGGTCATTGCCGGTCAGCGCAACGGGGTCGACGAGGGCAATGGACAGGGTCGTCTGCCCGGCGAGATGACGGATCAGGTCGGCCTCGTGCATCGGCGTCACCGGATGGCGGCTCATGACGGGATGGCGGTCTATGCGGAAGACTTCGCCGCGATAGGCCGCGAACAGCGTTGCAAAGGCGGTGTAGCGCTTCAGCTGCGGCGCGCCGACGAGGATGGGAACGGGCCTGTCGCCAAAGGCCTTGCGCCCAAGCTCGAGCGCCCGACCGATGCTGCCGGCATGCGGCGCGGAATCGAAGGTCGAGCAGACCTTGTAATGGCAGATCTCGGCGCCTTCGGCGGCCAGCGCGGCGAATGCGGGCGGCAGGTTCGCGTCCATCCATTCCGGTGTCTCGCTGCGGCTGGTGCCGGCGATGCCGAGTGCCCGGACGCCGGGGAAGCGCGCCCGCTGGTCGGGGTCCGGGATATCGAGGAAAAGCACGGCCTCGATACCGGACAGCGCCAGCGCCTCCATGACGTCGGTCGAGCCGGTGAGATCGTCGCCATACCAGGTCATCAGCAGGGGAGAAGTCATGGTCGGGCCTATCCTTGTGCGCTCAGGCGCCATCGCCCGAACCGAATCTGGCGATGGATTGTGCGAGTTCGCTGTGGTCTCTGGCGTAGGTGTCGAGGTCGATGCCGGCCACCGTGGCCTGCCAGGCCTGCTGGACCGCGCGGACCCCGGCGGCCGGTCCGCCGGGATGGCTGACGACGCCGCCGCCGCAGAGATAAAGAAGGTCCGTCGTGGCCACGGCCTGCCAGGTGGCCGGAGCCTGCCCGCCCCACTGGCCGGAGCAGACCACCGGCAAAGGCCTGTCCTCCGGCTTGAAGAGCGCGGTGTCGAGCGCGCGGAACGAGCGGATGAAACTGTCGTCCGGCTCCCAGTACTTTGCGCCGATGCCGTTGATCTGGAACTGGTCGACGCCGAGCAGCCGCCAGAAGGTCTCGTAGACGGAGAAATCCATGCCGAGGCCGGAATGCCGGGTCAGGATATCCCAGCCGTTGCGATGGGCGTGCAGCACGATGGACGACCGGCGGCGCAGGAACGCCATGGCGCCCATGCCGATGGAGTTGATGTTGACCACGGCGGCGTTGCCGCCCGCCTGAACCACGCGGTCGTGGTTGCGCATCATGGTATCGGGGTCGGTGGCGGTGATGCCGAAGGCAACCATCACCTTCTTGCCGGTCTTCTGCTCATGGTCCAGCACCACCGGCATGATGGCGGCGATCCGCTCGTCCAGCGACGAATAGGCCGGGCTCATCAATTTCTCGTCGTCCTTGATGAAGTCCACTCCGGCCTCCACCAGCTCCTTTACCATCGCCGCCGATTCATGCGGCCGAAGCCCGAGTGCCGGCTTGACGATGGTGCCGATGATGGGGCGCCCCTCGACGCCGGTTAGCCGCTTGCTGCCTGCGATGCCGAATTGCGGGCCGGGCCATGCCTTGGCGAAGGCCTCCGGCAGCTTCAGCCCGGTGATGCGGATGCCGCTGAACCCCTTGATGGAATAGACACCGCCGATCGCGATGGTCATCAGGGCGGCAAGGTCCGTGCCGACGGCCTCGAGCGGGAAGGCGATGTCGGCCTCGCCCCGGTTGAAGACGTGCGGCGCAGCCAGATCGGCATGGTCGCGCCCGAAGGACGGTTCGGAAACCGGCGGTAGCGCGCGCACCGCAACGACGTCGGCTGCCACGCGCGCCTTCAGCTCGGGCGTTTCGCCCGGAAGCGGAACGAAGGTGCCGGTGGATTGGTCGCTGGCGATCTTGGCGGCGAGCCTTTCGACGCTGCCCGGCGTTTCGATACGGTAGGTGACGACGATCCTGTCGCTCATGGCGCCATGCCTTCAAGACTGGAGCGTTTCCAGACGGAAACCGATAGTGGTATGGTGATCACACCAGCGGGGCACCGTGCGCCGCGCCGTGCAGGACCAGATTCATGGACACGACCCCGGAGCCGATCGTTCGCCGCAAGCTGTCGGACGAGGTCTTCGACCGTCTCAAGGGCATGATCGTGTCGGGCGAGCTTGCCCCCGGCGATGCGATGCCGGCCGAGCGAGACCTGATGGCGCGCTTCGGCGTCGGGCGCCCTGCCATACGAGAGGCGATGCAGGCGCTGGCCGGCATGGGATTGATCGCGATCAGCCATGGCGAGCGTGCACGGGTGCTGGCCATGACGCCGCAATCCGTCGTGCGGCAGGTGGACCGTGCGGCCGAGATCATGCTGTCGACGTCTCCGGCAGCGCTGGATCATCTGAAGGAAGCGCGCATCCTGTTCGAGCGCGGCGTGGTGCGGCAGGCCGCCGAGCGCGCCCGGGACGCCGACATCGCCGCGCTTGGCGCTCTTCTCGAAGCGCAGCGCGCCGTACTGGGCCGGCCCGACGCCTTCATCGCGGCCGACATGCAGTTTCATACGCGCATCGCGGCCATCTGCGGCAACCCGATCCTGGAGGCGGTGTCGCATTCCATGCTGGGTTGGCTCAAACAGTACCACACGGAACTTCTGATCTGGTCCGGCCGCGAGAACGTGACGCTGGTCGAGCATCAGGAACTGCTGGATGCGCTGGCAGACCGCAATCCGGAGGCGGCGGAAGCGGCGCTGGTACGCCACCTCGAGCGATCGCGCGAGCTTTACGTCCACCAGGCCGGTTGACCGCGGCTTCATGGGTCGACCCGGTTCAGAAGAGCGTAGGGGGCAAGGGTCGCCGTTTCGCCCTCCAGGTCCACCTGCTGGACGTCGGCGGTCAGATTGGCGAGCCACAGCACCGTGGAGCCATCGGTATTCGGCACGGCGAAGCCGTCGACCCGTTCGGGCGCATCGCTCTTGAGCGCGATGCGTGGCCGGCCGGCAAGGCTTGCCAGCGTCGCGAGCACCGCGAAAGCAGGCGTCTTGCCGCCATCCGGCAGGATCGCGCCACGCGGTCCGCCAAGGGAGCCCGCCGTCCAGCATTGCAGGCTCGTGCCGGCAAGCCGTGCGGCATAGCCCACCAGCCAGGCCGCGCCGAATGCAGTGCGTCCGCGCGGATCGTCATACGCCATCGCAATGCGCCTGCCGTCGGGATTGGGCATGGTGCGCGAGCCATAGGGGTTCTGGCGCATCCCGATGGTGGTGGGGCCCAGGCGATAGGCCGCGGTGCCGATGAAGCTGCGTGTGGACCGTGTGATGTAGGGGATCGCCTCCAGCGTCTGCATCACGCTGCGGTCGTCCGCCGCATGGACGATGGGGCAGGTGGCATGCGTGACGAAATCCAGAAGTGCGGCCGGTACGCGCTTGCGGTTAAACTCCGTGAAATAGCTGAACATGCCGCCGCCGATAAGGACGCCCGGGAAGGCCCGGCGCGCCTCTGCATAAATGTCTTCCAGCGGCGGGCAGGGTGGCCATGCGCTGCCGGGAGGGGTCGATTGGCGGTCGACATCCGCCAGCGCCGCGACGGCATGCGGCGCAAGCCCGCATTGCCGGACGGCCGCCGCGGCGGCGTCGAAAGCGCGACCCAGGGGGCCGGATGTCGGGACGACGAATTCCAGCACGCGCTCGGCCTCCGGAACGGCCTCCGCCAGCATGGCAAGCCGTGCCAGCTCGGCTGCGCCATGGCCGATCCCGGGCTCGTATGTCAGGAGCAGGGATTGCGGGTTCAGCCCTGCCAGAGCGTCGCGCGCGGCGTCCATATGGCCGATTTCGCCGGGCGAGATGGCGACGCCGATGGGCGGCATGTATGTCGGCAGACGCTCGCCCAGCCGTATCGACACGACGTCCGGTCGGCTCTTCGGTACCGCCTCCACCGACCGGCGGACGGTCAACGTCACGCTCTGCCGCAGGGGCAGGTCCGGCGTCAGGCGGTAGGGCCACGGCAGGCTGAGCGGCCGCACATAGGTTTTGTACGATGCGTCTGACCAGGCCCGCTGGTCTTCCATCTCGAACGTATCGCCCTCCATACGGCAGGTGGCCCACAGGCCGGGAGCCGGAGAATGGCCAAGCGCCCTTATGTCCTTGAATGGCTGCCATGGCTCGATCAGGTCGGGGAAGCGGGCTTCTTGCGTGGTCCCGTCCGTATGGGTGACCCGCACCGGCGCGCCGGCGACACCCTCAATGGGGTGCAGGACACAGAACCCCGTGCGGTTGGTCTCGAACGCGCCGTGCGGCGTGGCGTCGACGGTGAAGGACAGGGTGCCGTCTGCGGCCCCCTCGATGTGCGCGCGAAGATGCAGCGACGTCCCATCCGCAGCGGTGCACCCGGCGGCATAGCGGATGCAAAACCCTGCCTGCGTCTCATCGATCTCCAGGTCGGTTACGGCTAGGTCGCAGGTGCCCCAGTCGCGGTCGCGGACGACATAGTCTATGGCGCGCAAGACCTCATGTCCGTCGTAGCGAATGTCCCGCAGGCCACCGGATACGAGTTCCGCCGACAGGCGGCCGGCAAGCAGCGTGCGGGCTTCGGCCGTCGCATCGGGCGTGCCGTGGAGGGCCATGTCGGCGCGCGTCGTCACAGCGTATCCGGATCGATGCTGCGGCCCTCGGCGGCGCTGAGATAGGCCGCCTCGACGAGCGCCAGCGTCTTCAGATTGTCGGTCCCGGATGTCTCCGGCTCGACGCCGCCGCGCAGGCAGTCCACCCAGTGCCGCTGGATCGCAAGAACGCTTTCCTGGATGTTGTGCCAGGGCCGCTCGGCCCATGGCAGAAGCGTCGGCGATACGTCTTCGACGCGGCTGCCGGCGGCCGTGGTGACCGTCAGGCGATAGCCCGCATCCAGACGAATCGTGCCTTCGGCGCCGTCGATCTCGATCAGCGTTTCGGGGAAATGCTCCTCGGCCAGCCGCGTGGCGTAGGAGCAGTCGACGATGCTGGTGACGCCGCTCGCGTGGTCGAGCATCATCGTGGCGACGTCCTCGCCCCGGATCGCCGGATTGACGCGGGCGATCCGCGCGGTGATGCCGGAAACGTCGCCGAACACATAGCGTGCGACATCCAGCGCGTGGATGCCGAGATCCTCGATGATGAATCGCTCGCCCGTGGCAAGGTAGGGTTGCGCGGCGTAGACATCGAATGCCGAGCGAAAGGAGACGCGGCCGAAGAATGGCCGGCCGATGCTGCCGGATCGCAGGGCGGCGGCTGCCGCCCGAATGGCCGATTGCCAGCGAAAATTCTCGTGCACCATCAGCGCGGTGCCGGCTTCCTGCGTGGCGGCCACCATTGCGCGTGCATCGTCCAGCCGGGGGGCGAAGGGCTTCTGGCAGATGGCGGGAATGCGGTGGGCCGCGGCAAGCTCCACCAGGGCGCGGTGGCTGGGCGGCGTCGTCGCGATGTCGACGAAATCGAGCGATTCCGCCTTCATCATCGCCGCGGCATCGTCATAGACCCTGGCCACGGCGAAGCGTTCGGCCATGGCCTTCGCGCGGCCGGAATCGCGGTCGCAGACGGCCACGATGTCGACATCGGCGATATCGGCCCATCCGTGCATCTGGTTGACGGCGAAGAAGCCGCATCCGATCAGCGCGCCCTGGAGCCTGTCTCCGGCATTTCCCATTCTTACGTCCTCCGCGCAAAAACGACCCTGCCGGCGAGCCGGCAGGGCCTTGAGACAACCGGAATCAGGTGATGCGCCGGATGGAGGCGGCCAGCTCTTCCGGTTCGAAGACGCGCTTCCAGTCGTCGCGCATCAGCATCGGCTTGCCGAACTCGATGGCCTTGTTGCAGGCATCGGAGAACACGCCGGGGGTCTCCTCGAAGATCACGGAGCCGAGCACGTTCATGTGGCCCAGTAGGAAGTCGCGGGCGGCCTCCTTCGGCACGCCGCGCGCCACGACCTCGTCCATGGCTTCCTTCATCGCTACCAACAGGCTGGCGCACACGGTTTCGGACAAGCCCGGCTCCAAAAGGGCCATCTGCTCGACGGTAACGCGGTGCGAGCGCATGACCGGCGCCCAGATCACCTTGGCAACTTCCTCACCCAGCGCATAATGCTCTTCGGGGCCCTGCATCAGGGCGGAAGTGATATGCTGCTTGGCGGCGATGCCACCGAAGAAGTCACGCTTGGCATCCATGTCCGTCTCGTCGTTGAAGATCGGCGGATGGCACGGATGGGTCACGAAATAGGTCAGGTCCGGGCGGTCGGGCAGGTGGCCGGCGAAGGGGGCGGCCGCATCGAGCACGACGACGATGGTGCCGGGCTTCAGGTTTTTCTCGATGCCACTGGCAACCTTGCCGATCAGCGTGTCCGGTACGGCCAGCACGACGACTTCGGCGCCTTCGAGCGCGGCTTCCGCAGGCACGCAATCGAAGCCCAGACCGTCCTTGAGGCGCTTTGCGCCGGCTTCGCTGGGCTCGACATGGCGCACGTCGAAGCGCGAGCCTTTGAGGTTGCTGGCCAAACGGTAGCCCATCTTGCCACCGGCGCCGAACAGGGCGATCGAAGTCATGCTGAATTCCTTTCCTCTGGCAGCGTCGCGGCGCGTTGGCCGCCAAGCAGAACTGCGGAGAGGCAAAGGATTGGCCCGCCATGCGCTTGCGCGTTGCGGGCCGAAGAGATTTCCCGGCCAGCGCGGCGGCTACCGCGCGACCCTGCCTCCCAGCAGGGTCTCTATACCACGGCATGTCATCATTCCGTCAACTGGTATGACGAGTATATATTTGTCGCGCCCGGCGTGTATTGTCCTGCGATGCGGGCCGGGCGCGCAGAAGGTGCTGGCCTTAGTGAGCCAGCATTTCCTCTACGATCTGGTCGGCATCGAGCGCCGAGGGATAGTAGGTCGGCCAGTTGGTGACCTCTTCCAGCAGTGCGGCCCTGTCGTCGCCCCAGTACAGGTGGAAGTGATCGGTCTTTTCCGGAGCGATCTTGTGGTCACTGAACTGGATGAATTGCGGTGCGTCGTCATCGCCACCGGTCTTCTCGAAAACGAAGCGCACGCCGCGATTGCCCTTCTTGTAGGTCAGGATTTCGCGTCCGTCATACGCGTAGGTGCCGCCAGTCGGCTTGCCGTTGCGGTAGAAGGTCACCGTATCGCCCTCGATCGTGACGCGTTCGACATCGGTGCGATAGCCGGTTTCGTACTCGGCGCGGTACGCGTCGGCGCTCATCGAGCCGCCTTCCGCCTTATGCGCCCAGACGGGGTCGAGGGTTCCGTCCTGCAGGTAGGGATAGACCGACTGCCAGTCCCCGGCGTAGTCCGACAGGGGGCGGTCCGCAACCTCGGCATCCTCGAAATACCCCTGGTAGATCCGAGGGTCGCCGTGGCTGTGCGCATGTCCTGCGTGATCTTGGCCCGCGTGATCGTGAACGACGCCGCTTCCGCCGACGACGGCGATGTTGAAGGGCATGCCGTCGACGGCAACCGTGCCGATTTCCGCAAAATCGGCCTTGGCGATGCGCCGGACCAGGCCGGCCTTCGGATCGCTCATCACCACTTCGTCGCCCGCCATGACAAGGCGCGGGCGGGGATCGCTCCAGTGTCCGTCCATCGAATAGGGCTCGGTAACGCGCGCGCTGGCCGTCACCTTCGCCTCCAGCATGTCGAACCGGTGCAGGGTTCCATCCTCCGTCAAGACGTAGGCGAAGCGGGCATTGGCCGGGTCGAGCGTAAAGTCGATACGGCGGAACGGCAGTTCGACATAGCGCAGGTGCGGTGCATCGACGGGGTCGACCACCAACAGGCCCTTGGCACCGTAGTTGCCGAGGAATACCTGCATCGCCGTCGAGCCGAGCAGCGTTCCGGTGCTTTGCCCGGAAGGCAGGCCGGCCGGATAGTCCAGCATTTTGAAGACCGGCCCGCTTTCGCCCGCCGTCACCGTCAGGATGCCTTCCTTGCAGCCGGTTGCCAGATAGGCGCCGGAAAATGCCTCGCCATGGATGGCCGTGCAGGCCGCGGCCTCGCCGGTCGGATTGCCGTCCAGATCCACGGGCTGGAGGCCGATGCGCGACGGCGCGGTATCGCCATCGACCGGCGCATCCGATGCGAGGGTGGTGAGCCAGCCATCACCGATCGGCGCGACATAGCCGTGATGGGCGCGCCCCTGCGGCAGGCGTCGTTCCGCCACCGTGCCTGCGGTCAGGGCATGAGTGTCGAGAATGCCGGCATATCCCCCATCGTCGAAGTTGATGGCGACCTTGCCGCCATGGTCGATCAGGTGGAAGGGTCGCGGCCCGGAGAGGGTTTCCGGCAGGCTGGACGGATTCGTTATCTGGATGTCGGCATGATCTCCATGCGCGCTCAGCGTGACGCCGCTGCGCAGGAAATGCACCACATCGGACCCGGACTGGACGGCGGCGATGGCCGCACCATCGTCGATGGGATAAAGCCGGCTCTGCCCGGTCGTCTCGAAGCTCCAGCGATTGGCGGGTTCGGTCAGATCGAACGCCGTGATACGGGGCTCCGCATGGTCGGCAACGAAAACGCGGTACAGGGTAACGTCGTCGTGCCCATCCTCTGCTTGCACCATGCCGGTACCTGCCAGGACGAGCACGATGCCCGTCGCGCAGCTCAGTCTTCGCAACATAATTCGCATCCTTGATGTGCGTGGTAGGGAAAGGGGGGAAGTGTGGCGCCGGACAGGGCGCCCGGCCTCAACCGGCGGACAGGGCTTTCGCCAGGAGGGCCAAATTGTGCCGCATCATGGCGATGTAGCCCGGCGCGGGGCCGTCGGCCGGCGACAGGGCATCGGAATAGAGCGTGCCGGAGAGCTGCACACCCACCTCCGATGCAATCCTTTCGACAAGTCTGGAGTCGCTGATGTTCTCGGCAAAGATCGCCCGGACGTCGGCTGTGCGCATCTCCTCGATCAGCCCAGCCACGTCGGCGGCGGAGGCTTCGGACGCCGTGGAGATACCCTGCGGAGACAGGAAGCGGATTCCATATTCCTGTTCGAAGTAGCCGAAGGCGTCATGCCCCACGACGACGGTGCGGCGTCCTTCCGGCAGCGTTGCCAGTGTATCGCGAATATCGCGATCCAGGCTGTCCAGCGCCGCAAGACAGGCGTCGGCCCTGTCCGTGTAGGAGTGGCATCCGGCTGCGTCGGCCCGGCAGAAGGCGTCGCGGATATTGCCCACATAGAGCTTGGCATTGGGTACCGACTGCCACGCATGGGCATTCACCGCGCCGGCATGGAAGATCGCTTTACCGTTGACGAAATGGTAGTGGCCGCCACCCGGTTCATCGATCGCCGGCACGCCATCGGTCAGCGTCACGATCTGCCCCTTCGTGCCGCTGGCGGTGATCAGCCGATCCAGAAAGCCTTCCAGCTCCAGCCCGTTGGTAAGGACCACATCCGCCCGTGCAAGGGCCGCGGCGTCCCCTGGGCGTGGCTCATAGGCATGGGCGTCGCCATTCGGGCCGACAAGCGTTTGAAGTTCGATAAGGTCGCCGCCCACCTGTGCGGCGAAATCGCCGATGATCGAGAAGCTGGCAACGACGCGAAGCGGCTCGGCGAAGGCATTCCCGCCGGGCGATGCAATCACGGCCGCAAAGGCGAGGGCACCGATTATCCGTCTTGAAATGGCCATGCGCTCCAACCCCTCGACTTCGCGGCTGGGCGCATGACTATGTTATGTTATTACATTACGTCAACGGGGTCTGGCGCTGTTCACGCGGCTGTGAAGTCACTCATGAGCGGCGGCTGCCGGTAGGCAACCGCTGCGTCACGCCTACTTGGTCGTATAGCCGCCATTGACCAGGATGGTCTGGCCGGTCATCCACCACCCGTCCGAGACCAGGAAGCGGATATAGGGAACGATGTCCTCGATATCGGTCAGGCCCGTCTTCGAGAAGGGCGAGAGCGCCGCCGCGGTCTTGTGATAGGCCTGCGCATCGGCGCTTTCCTGACCGTAAAAGAAGGGAGTATCCATCGGGCCGGGGCCGATCGCCGTTACTGAAATCCCGCGCTCGCCGAACTCCTTCGAAGCTGCGCGCGTGAAATGTTCGACGGGGGCCTTCGTGCCGGCGTAGGTCGCATAGAAGGGCGTGAAGGCCCCAAGCAGCGAGGTGACGAGCGTCACGAGCTTGCCGTTGTCATTGAGGTGCTTGCCGGCTTCCTTGATGAAGAAGAATGCGCTCTTGGCGTTCACCGCGCTCATCTCGTCGTACTCTGCTTCGGTCGTCTCGGCGATCGGCTTCTTCAAGACCTTGCCGACCGTGTTGATGGCGATGTCCGGCCTGCCGATCGCGGCGACGGCATCGCTGAACAATGTCTCGACGGCGCCCGCTGTCGTCAGGTCTGCCGGGATGGCGACGGCTTCGGCTCCGGCTGCCTTGACCGCGGCCACCGTTGCGTCGGCATCGGCCTTCGTGGCCGCGCTGTTGTAATGGATGGCGATGGCTTTCGCGCCATGCGCGGCAAGATCGCGTGCGATCAACCCGCCCAGGTTCTTTGCCCCGCCGGCGATGATGACGGTTTTACCCTTGATGCTGTGATCGGCCATGGGTCGTCTCCTTTGCCCGGTGCGGCCAGACCGGCGGCCGCTTCCCGGGCAGGACGATACCGTCTGGCATTGGACGATAAAGACGATCATTCTGACATGAGTTGTCAGAAACGCTGCACAATGGAGGCGCTGCCCTCGTGGACCGCATCGACCTTTTCCGTATCTTCAGCCGCGTCGTCGAATGTGCGAGCTTCACGCGCGCGGCCGACACGCTCGGCATGCCTCGCTCGTCCGTCTCGGCGGCTGTGCAGGAGCTGGAAGGGCGTGTGGGCGCGCGCCTGCTGCATCGCACCACACGCAAGGTCGCACCCACGCAGGACGGAGCGGCCTTCTACGAACGGTGCCAGCGGGTGATCGCGGATGTGGAGGACACGGAAAATCTGTTTCGACAGGCGTCGTCGCAACCTTCGGGACGGCTGCGCATCGATGTTCCCGGTCGGATCGGACGCCTGGTTATCGCACCGGCGCTTGCGGAGTTTCTTGACCTCTACCCACAGATAGACATCGACCTTGGAGTTACCGATCGCGCGGTGAACCTGATGGAAGATGGTATGGATTGCGTGCTTCGGGTCGGTCCGTTGAGCGATTCCGCGCTGGTTGCCCGCCCGATCGGCACATTGGCGCTGACCAATGTTGCAAGCCCCGCTTACCTGGCGCGCCATGGAACACCCCTGGCGCCGGGCGATCTCGGGCAGCATTGGGCGGTTAACTATGCTTCTCCCTCAAGCGGCCGAGTGGAGGCTTGGGAATGGGTGGAAGACGGCGCCCTGCGCACGGCGCCGCTGCGCGGGCGTGTCACGGTGAACAGCGCAGAAGCATATATCGCGTGCTGCCTTGCCGGCCTCGGCCTGATCCAGATTCCGGCTTACGACGTGCGAGGCTACATCGATGCCGGCGATCTGGTCGAGGTCATGCCCGACTATCGCGCCGAGCCCATGCCGATGACATTGCTCTATCCACACAGGCAGGGTCTCCCTCGCCGGGCGCAGATTTTCGCCGCCTGGCTCGAGGACCTGCTGAAGCGGCATCCGGAGGTGTGACGAATGACGAGCGGCCTGCTCGCGGGAAGGCTGTCCTCAAGGCGCTTGCAGACGGCTGGGATCGCAGAGATCGACGCTGTAAGGTCAAGCCCGGTACGATGCCATTTGGATCGTGAGCTTCATGTACTGCGATCTGGGATATATCGACCTGGACCAGAGAACACTGCAAACCATCGACAACCCATTCGGCACGAGGTGTCACCCATGTCCTAGGTACGATCTATTACCTATGTCTTCGGCCTTACAATATTGAAATGGCGCACCGCACCGGGCGCAGATAATAACTACGTTTACGCTATAGCCCTCTAAATGGCGCCGGAAAATCGTCCGGAACTCACTGAAATGACAGTGGAATTCCCGACCAAATCACGGTGCTCAGTCGAGTGCGGTTCCTTACGCAGCCGCTGGCAACGACACGGGGCATACAGGACTAGACTGTAACCTGCTCATTTTCATCCAACGGGGCGGGGTCGTCCGCCTCGCCGACAAGCTCCCGTATCTCCCGCTCGTCGAGCGTTTCCTTTTCCAGCAGCCGGCGGGCGGTTCGTTCAAGCAGGTCCCGGCGTTGCGTCAACAGGTCGACGGTCCGGTCGAACGTCTCGTCGACCACCCGGCGTACCTCCTCGTCTACGGCCGCAGCCGTCTTGTCGGAATAGCTGCGCTCCTGCGGCCCGTAATAGGGCTGGTCGGTGGCAAGGAAGGATCGCCGGTCCTTCTCAAGCGCGACATGGCCGAGTTTTTCCGACATGCCGTAGCGGGTGACGATGGCGCGGGCGATGTCGGTGACCTTTGCGAGGTCATCCGCCGCGCCGGTCGAGAGATGGCCGAACACGATCTTCTCCGCTGCCCGGCCGCCGAGCAGCACCGCCATCTTGTCCTGCAATTCTTCGAGCGTCATCAGGAAGCGGTCCTCGGTCGGCCGCTGGATGGTGTAGCCCAGCGCGCCGATGCCGCGCGGGATGATCGAGACCTTGTGGACCGGATCGACGCCCGGCAGCGCCATCGCCACCAGGGCATGCCCCATCTCGTGATAGGCGACGATCTCGCGCTCCTTCGGATTGAGCAGCCGGTTGCGCTTTTCAAGGCCGGCGACGATGCGCTCCACCGCATTGTTGAAGTCGTCCATCGTCACGGCGTCGGCCTTGCGGCGGGTCGCAAGCAGCGTCGCCTCGTTGACCAGATTGGCGAGGTCGGCGCCGGTGAAGCCGGGGGTGAGCGCCGCGATCTTCTCCGGCTCGACATCCGGGGCGAGCCTGGCCTTCTTGAGATGCACGTTCAGGATCTGCACGCGGCCAGCCTTGTCAGGCCGGTCGACCAGCACCTGCCGGTCGAAGCGGCCGGCGCGCAGCAGCGCCGGGTCGAGGATTTCCGGGCGGTTGGTGGCGGCAAGCAGCACGAGACCGGTCGAGGAATCGAACCCGTCCAGCTCGACGAGGAGTTGGTTGAGCGTCTGCTCCTTCTCGTCGTGGCCGCCAGCCATCGGGCCGATGCCGCGGGCGCGGCCAAGCGCGTCGAGTTCGTCGATGAAGATGATGGCCGGGGCCTTGGCGCGGGCCTGCTCGAAGAGGTCGCGCACGCGCGCGGCGCCGACACCGACGAACATCTCCACGAACTCGGAACCGGAGATCGAAAAGAATGGTACGCCCGCCTCGCCCGCCACGGCCCTCGCGAGCAGGGTCTTGCCCGTGCCGGGCGGGCCGACGAGCAGGATGCCTTTCGGCATGCGCCCGCCCAAGCGGCCGTAGCCCTGCGGGTCCTTCAGGAAGTCGACGATCTCCTTGAGTTCGTCCTTGGCTTCGTCGACGCCCGCCACATCCGCGAAGGTCACGCCGGTGTCGGACTGGACGTAAACCTTGGCCTTGGACTTGCCGATCTGCATCAGTCCGCCGCCGAGGCCGCCACCCATGCGCCTGAGCATGAACATCCAGATGCCGACGAAGAGCGCCACCGGCAGCACCCAAGAGAGCAAGTCACGCAGGAAGGTGCTCTCGATCTGCCCGGTGACGACGACGCCGTGCTCCTGGAGCCGCCGCGCGAGGTCGGGCTCGACGCGGGTGGTGACGAACATCGGACGGCCATCCACCGGCTCCGTGAAGCGGCCCTGGATGAAGCGGTCCGATACGGCCACTTCCGCGATCCGGTTCTGGTCGAGATAAGTCTCGAACTGGCTGTAGGGAATCTGCGCCACCTGCGTGGCGGTCGTGAACAGGTACTGGAAGGCCAACATGATGAAGAAGGCGGCGATCCAGTACCAGATGTTGAACTGCGTTTTCTTGTTCATTTCCATCGTGGCCGCTCCCGGTTATCTCACGACCAGAAGAAGTCTGCCGCCGTCGCGGATCATCTCCAGCGCCAGTATCGTGCGCTGGCCTGCGATCGCGCTGCGCAAATCCGCCACGGACGAAACCGGCGATCGGTTGACCGCCACGATCATGTCGCCCGCTCGAAGGCCGGCCCGTGCTGCCGGACTGCCGGGAAGGATGCTCTCGATCACGATGCCATCGGCTCCGGCTTGATGTGCCTCGGACCGGGAAGCATCCCGCATCCGGGCGCCATCGAACGGCGTTCCGGATAAGTCAGCAGATGCGCCAGTCTCCGCAGCGATCGTAACGCTAATGGTCTGCTCGGTATCACCACGTTTGAGCGTCAGGCTGATTGCGCTGCCGGCAGGGGTGAGGCCGATGCGGTTTCTGAGGTCGGTCGCGCCCTGAACGGGGTGCCCGTCGACGGCGGTGATCACATCGCCGACTTGCAGTCCGGCTCGTTCGGCCGGCGAGCCGGGTTCGATATTGGCTATTACCGCTCCGCGAAGTTCCCCGAGCTGGAGCGCCTCCGCGAGGTCGGGCGTGAGGTCCTGGATACCGACACCCAGCCTACCGCGCCGGACCTCACCGTGCTCGATCAACTGGTTCATGACGGAAACCGCCATGTTGCTGGGCACTGCGAAGCCGATGCCAATGTTGCCGCCTGCGGGGGTGAGGATCGCCGTATTGATGCCGATGAGCCTGCCGTCCAGCGTCACCAGGGCGCCGCCGGAGTTTCCGGGGTTAATGGAAGCGTCCGTCTGGATGAAATCCTCATAGCCGTCATTGCTGATGCCGCTGCGGCCGAGCGCGCTGACGATGCCGGAGGTCACCGTCTGCCCGAGGCCGAAGGGATTGCCGATGGCGACCACATAGTCGCCGACCTTGAGTCGGTTCGAATCGCCGATCTCCAGCGCGACGAGATTGCTGCCTTCGATTTTAAGAAGGGCGATGTCCGTTGCCTGGTCCGAGCCGACAAGCTCGGCGCGCATATGGCGCCCATCCTTCAGCGTGACGGTGATTTCGCGGGCATTGGCAACCACGTGATGGTTGGTGAGCACATGGCCTTTGGCCGCGTCGACGATCACGCCTGAACCGGCGCTCATGCGCTGCCGCGCTGGCGGCGCTTCTGGAAGATCGAAGAACCGCCGGAAGTACGGATCATTGTAGAGTGGATTGGACGTCGCGGGCGTTTCCGAGACGACGGAGATGTTGACGACGGCCGGCGTCACCCGTTCAAGCACAGGGGCAAGGGTGGGAAGCTCTCCTGCAATGCCCGGAGCGGTCTGTCCGATTGCGACGGGCGGCAATCCTCCCGCGAAGGCAAGGGTTACGCAGAACGTGATTATGGCTGGACGCAGGGCTGTAATGTTCCTGAACATAAGCGATCTCCGTTTTGACCAGACGTTATTTCCTCCTTTCCGCCTGAGGTCAGACGGAGGGTGTAAATCTGGCCCTGCCGGAGGCCGGGCCAGATACGACGTTACGCTGTCGAGAGAGGACGGTTTGTCGTGAACCAGAGGCTAACCGCCGCGAGGACGGCGACGACAAGACCGGCGATCACATGCGCCCACGTC
Organism: Aureimonas sp. OT7; assembly: GCF_014844055.1. Lineage (NCBI taxonomy): Bacteria > Pseudomonadati > Pseudomonadota > Alphaproteobacteria > Hyphomicrobiales > Aurantimonadaceae > Aureimonas > Aureimonas sp. OT7. The sequence goes on along the minus strand of NZ_CP062167.1, from coordinate 3,983,764 downwards.
GCGAACGTGACGGCAGAAAAGCCGAGGACCCACGGAGCGATCACGGCCCAGAGGCCGAGCGCGGCGTTGGCCCATTCCTCGACCTGATGGAACGCCGAGAGCGCGGCAACCGCAATCAGCGCCACGGCAGCGCCGACGATCCAGGCATTCCATGCAGCATAGGCTTCAGTCGCGTAGCCGAGATACCAGGGCGACAGCAGCAGACCGAGACCGGCGACGATATTGACGAAATCGAACGCTGTCCGGTTATTGGAAGACAGAGATTTCAGCATCGTTCATTTCTCCTTGTCAGTTGGGTTGCGTCATCAATGAACCGTCTTCCGGGAGCGGGAGGCGGGTGCGACGGCGATTTCGCAACCGCCGTCGCGAAGCCTGGAATCCGGATCGGGTGGCGGAAGAGACGGCCTTCCGCCCTCTCCGGGCAGGAACGGTGCAAGCTCGGTTCGCGTGAACATGCCCGCTGCGATCTCATGCAGCGCGAGGTCGCTCACGCTGGCATGGTTCGGATCGAGCCGCGGCTCGGCACCCCGGCCGAGCGCCCGGCTTCGGGCGGCAGCAGCAAGCGTCAACGAACCGGTTCGGTAGAACCTTCTGGCAATCGAAGACGACATGCGGGTCCATCGCTGCACCTCACGCCGCCTTGCGTGCGCCTGAATCATCCCGGTCGGCAGCCATGCTTTCGAGCGCGAGCAGCGCCTGCTCGACCTCGTCGAGGCGCGATGGCCGGCTGTTTTCAGGCATGCCTTCGTTGGTCGCCTGGTCGATCAGGTACTCCGTCCAGGCCCAGTTCATCAGGATCGAGCGCTTAGCGTCCAGCGTCAGCGCCGGATCGCGGACCACGCCCATGGGCGACGTCCAGCTTTCCGGACCGGACGGGTCGTTGCGATTCTGCATTGCTGGTGGCGGATGCGTCGGCTTCTCTGCCTTGTCGCGGCTGGTGAACGGTGTCGGCCCGCCTGCCAGGTAGCGGGTGGGATAGTCTTCCTTGACTGAGCAAGGAAATTTCCTTACATATGCCGAGGATCAAATTTGGAGCCAAACCCATGGGCGCGCTGCTGAAAGAAGAAAGCACGATCACCGCCAAGGGACAGACCACTGTGCCGAAGTCCGTTCGGCAGGCGTTGGGCGTTGACTATGGCGGACGCATTGCCTTTCTCATCGATGAACAGCACCGCGTCTATGTCCAGAAGGCCGAGATTGAAGAAACCGCCGATCCCGTGATCGACCGTTTTCTCGAATTTCTCGCGCGCGACATGGCGAAGCACCCCGAGAAATCTGTTCTTCCGTTCCCGCAGTCCCTGCTCGACCGGGCCGTTGCCCTAACGGCGGGCATGACGGTCGATCTCGATGCCGAGATCGAGGGGGACGTTTCGATCTGATATGCCGACAATCAATGGCTGGACCGTCCTCGCACACCCTCTCTTTCTCGATCAATGGGAAAAGCTGATCGAGGCGGTCGATGCGCTCAAAGCGAAGAAACCGGACGATTATCAAAAATCTGCCGATGCCAAGTTGCTCGCGTCCTTGGTCCAGCTCGTCACCGTCAATGTGCCATCGGACCCGACAGCGTCCATCTATCGCCAGGGCGCGACCCTTGGTGATGACCGCAAGCGTTGGTTTCGTGCCAAGTTCGGCAATGGTCGTTTCCGACTCTTTTTCCGCTATAGCAGCACCAGCAAGGTCATCATCTTCGCCTGGGTGAACGACGAAAACAGCTTGCGCACCTACGGCTCCAAAACGGACGCCTACAAGGTCTTCAAAGGGATGCTGGATGACGGCAATCCGCCCGACGATTGGGACGCGCTGCACAAGCAGGCTTCCGATCCCAAGGCCGTTGCACGGCGGGAAAAAGCTTCGCCCCCAAATCCATGACGAATGGCGGCGGTGTTACACGGTTCAAGGCAGCGCTTTCGGAAAGTATCCGCAGGCCGCGGAGCGGGTTCTGTGACAGTTTTGCCGGGCCACCGGCACTATCTTGCGCTCGACGAGGCGGTGGAGGTCATCGAACGGCTTCGCGACAGCGACGTCGAAGCCGTCCGCTTTCTGTGGTCCATTATCAACCCCGAACACGAAATTCGATTGGGCCGGTTGCTCGAGACGCATCTGCCGGGCGTGCCGTTCACTCTGTCTCATCAGGTCAATCCGTCGCTGCGGGAGTTCCGCCGCGCGTCCGCAACCGCGATCGACGCATCGCTGAAGCCCATTATGGGGGGGTATATGGGCGGCCTTGGCGGGCCAAAGGACACCCAAAACCGCCTACTAGATGATATCGCCCTCTCCGTTATGAGCATCCCGAGCGCCGGGTTCATTTTTCCCCGAAATAGGTTCCGAAGTATCTCACGGGCGACCACTCCGGAAGGGGTGCTGGCAGTTCCGGTTTCAGATCGGCATACTCCTGCGCACCGAACACGACCCTACCGTCCATGACGGTTAGGACGGACGTGATGGAACGGATCTCGTCCTCCGGCACGGTGAAATAGTCTCGGTCTAGGATGGCAAAGTCCGCCAGATGGCCAGGGGCGATTGCGCCCAATTCCGTTTCTGCGTTCATGAACCAGGCGGCGCCTTTGGTGAACAGTTCCAGGGCCTCGGCACGGGAAAGTTTATTATGCTCGGCGAGAACCTCCGATCCGGAGACGGACTTACCGGATACCATCCAGCTTATGCCCACCCATGGATTGAAAGTCGCCGCGCGGAATGCGTCGGTGGTCATGGCCAGAGGGATGCCACTATCCACAAGTGCGCGCAGGCGCGGCGTCTCCAAAGCTTTCTCACGACTATATGTCTCTACGAACCCATCGGCGTGCAGTGCCATCTTGGCGTCGAGCGCGATAGCGCCCCCGAGATTTTTCACCCGGTCGATGTTCTCCGGGCTGATGGTTTCCGCGTGCTCGAGGCTCCAGCGCAGGCCATCGATCGGGGTCGTTTCGTTCACCGTCTCCAAAGCGTCGAGAAACGGAGTGATGTTCTCGTTATAGCTGGCATGCATGCGAAACGGGATGCGCCGCTCGATCAGCTTTGCCACGTCCTCTACGACGAAGCGCCGCATCGTCTCCGGGTCGATGATGACCGCGGGATGATCGAAGTTCTCGTGATCGTGTACGTCCGCGCTTAGAACCTCTCCGGCCCCACGATAGACATGGCCATGCGTCAGGGTGGGATGCAGGTTCTGGCCGGGGCTGACCGGCGCGGTTTTCGTGATCGCCTCGATTTCGAGATCGACCATGTTGACCGGTCCGCCTTCGCCGAGCTGCAAGTCTACGAAGGGCATGCGCACGTTGAGGCGGTTGTCTCGCGCAAGCACATTCACTCGCGCCTGGGCCTCGGGGTAGGGCCACCTTCCGCCATTATCGATTGCAGAGGTCACGCCGACACGGTTCAGACCGTGAGTGCTGTAGGTGATTGAACTTACCTGTTCGTCGAAGCTCGGCTGCGGCACCATGGCCTCCAGGGCGAGAAACAGCCATGTATAGCCGTGGACGACGCCGGTGGGATTGCCGTGGTCGTCCATCTCGAATTCGACATCCGGCAATTGCGGGAACCGATCGGTGCCCACGCCGAGCTCCTGCATTGCCTGCCGGTTCAGGAAGGCGCGGTTATAAGCATATTGCACGATCATCGGATGATCGGGCACGGCCTTGCGCAGTTCGTCCAACGTGGGGAAGCGGTTCTCTTCGAACTGATAGGGAGACCAGCCTCCGATCACCTTGACCCACTGGCCTTCCGGTGTGCGCTCTGCCTGCTCGCTCAGCATGCACAAGGCACGACTCAACGTCGGCACTCCGTCCCATCTCACATTATAATTGTAGGCCAAGTCGTTGAGGACGTGGGTATGCGCATCAATGATGCCGGGTATGAGCCTGCGGCTTCGCGCATCGATCACGTCGGTCTCGGAATTCGTAAGATCGAGAATGTCCGCATCAGAGCCTACAGAATAGATGCGGCCTTCCTTGACGGCCAAGGCCGAAGCTTCGGGCTGCGCCCGGTTGCCCGTGAAGATTTTTGCGTTGATCACGATCAGGTCGGCGCCGACATTACCCTGAGCTTGTGCCCGAGCCGCGGTGAGCGAGAACGTCACGACAAGCGCAATAAGTGTTTTTCCGATCATCTCATTCTCGTTCAACTTTTTTGACGATGCGCCATCTGCGGAAGATGGCTCCACATCGCTGGCGAGACAGACACTGACATTGTGAGCTATGCGACGGTAGGGCGCTCGAACGCCACGCAGTGTTGCAGAATTGGAAACGCAAATGGATATTGAGACACTTCGCACCTTTGTGGAGGTGGCTAACACCCGTGGCATTACGCCAGCGGCGCGCCGGCTTCTCGGCTCCGCGTGAACGGCGCCGATCCCGGCTATACCAAGACCGATTTCACCAACCATTCGGGCCATCGCACAGTCGCGCAGGCGGCCGGGATCATCGTGCGCCTCGCCACGGCCGACGAACAGGGGCCGACCGGCATTTTCACCAATGAGGACGGCATCCTGCCCTGGTAAGCGCGAGGGACGGTCGGCCGCGGCACGGAGGCACGTTGTGGCGCGCTATCCGTCCTCCCCCTGAAGAAACGAGATGAGTGCGCGTAAGGCGGGCGGGGTCTGATGACGGCCGGGGTGGTAGAGATAGAAGCCCGTAAACGGCTGGCACCAGGGTTCCAGCACCCGGACCAGCGTGCCGCCGGCTATGTGCGGCTCCACGGCCGCTTCCGGCAGGTAGGCGAGCCCGAGGCCGGCGAGCGCGGCGTCACGGATGAAGCCGGTGTCGTTGATAACGAGCGGCCCCTCGACATCGACCTCCATTGCGCCGTCCGGCCCCTGAAAATGCCAACGGTGAAGCTGTCCGGTTGCGGCCCACCGGTAGGTGATGCAGGCGTGTCGGGAAAGATCGCGCGGCATTTGCGGCGGCGCGTGTCCCGCGAAGTAGCGGGGAGACCCCACCACCGCGACGCGAATGGCCGGCGTGAGGCGAACGGCGGTCATGTCCTGCGCCAGTCGTTCGCCGATCCGGATCCCTGCGTCGAACCCCTTGGCCACCACGTCCGTCAGCGTATCGTCGATGATCATCTCCAGCCGCACGCGGGGATAAAGCGCCGCGAAGCCCGCCAGGCGCGGCATCAGGATCAGTTCCGCCGCGAGCCTCGGCAGGTTGAGCCGAACCGTGCCGACAGGATCATTGCCAAGCGCCGCCACATCGTCGACGGCCGCTTCCAGCCCGGCGACGGCGGGCGCGAGCTTCGCATAGAGCAGCGTGCCGGCCTCGGTCGGGCTCACGCTGCGTGTTGTGCGGTTGAGCAGCCGCAGTCCTAGCCGGTTCTCCAGCCGGCGCAGCGTGCGGCTGAGCGCGGACGGGGTCACGCCGAGGCGAAGCGCGGCGTCGCGGAAGCTGTGCGCCTCGTGGATCGCCATGAAGGCCGTCAGTTCGGAATACTGCCCGCCGTCCACGATTGCTTCCTCCAGATCAACAGTTCATCCCATTATAGCGGCTTTATCGGTAATAAACGAGCGACTAGATTCACGTCCAACTCAACGCTGGAGAGACGTGATGACCCAACGCATCGAGAACCTCGCGGCCTGGCAGCAAGCGCCGGGGCAGAAGCTGCACATCGGCCCAGCCGACCTGCGGCAGCCTGCCGCCAACGAGATCCTGATCCGCAACGCGGCCATCGCGATCAATCCGATCGACTGGCTGTTGCAGGACAACGCGCTCCTGCCGTGGCTGGATTATCCGACGATCCTCGGCAGCGACGTCGCGGGCGAGGTGGCCGCGGTCGGCGCCGACGTCGAGCGGTTCAAGGTCGGTGACCGGGTGATCGGCCAGGCTGTCTCCACCACCGTCAACGACCCCGCCCAGGGCGCGCTCCAGCAGCACACCATCGTCCTCGAACATATGGCGGCGCCCATCCCGGATCGCATGGCCTTCACCGAGGCGGCCGTGCTGCCGCTGGGGCTCGGCACCGCTGCGGTCGGCTTGTACGGGAAAACGAACCTGGCCTTGCCCGGCCCTTCCCTCAGCCGGGTGGCGCGCGATGAGGTCGTTCTGGTCTGGGGCGGCGCCTCCAGCGTGGGCTGCAACGCAATCCAGCTCGCGGTGGCGTCCGGCTACCGCTGCATCACCGTGGCTTCGGCGCGCCAGGGCGAGATGCTGAAGAAATTGGGCGCGAGCGAGGTGTTCGACTATTCCAGTCCGAGCCTCGTGGACGACGTGCTCGCGGCCCTGCGCTGCCGGCGCCTCGCCGGCACGCTGCACGCGACCGGCAGCATCGTCGACTGTTTCGCCGTGGTCGGCGCATCCGAAGGCGTGCGCACGGTGGCCGCGACGCTGACCCCGCCCGAAGAGCGCCCGGAGGGCGTGGACGCGGCGCACATCATCGGACCGAGCCTCAAGGATGACGAGGTCGGCCCGATGATCTACCGCGATTTCCTGCCGCGCGCGCTCGCCGAAGGCACCTATGTCGCCGCGCCCCCAGCCAGGATCGCCGGCCACGGCCTCGAGGCGCTTCAGCAGGCTCTTGAGATGCAGAAGGCCGGCGTCTCTGGAGAGAAAGTCGTGGTTGCCCTGGCCTGAGCCCTGCCGCCGTTGATGCTCGGCTGGTTCAAGCTTCGGACTCCAGCGCCTGAAGCCGGTCGCCCCAGTCGCGCATGCTGAGCAGCACGGGAGCCAGCGACCTGCCGAGATCGGTCAGCTCATACTCCACCTTCGGCGGCACCTCCGGATAGACGATCCGGTCGATGATCCCGTCCGCCTCCAGTTCCCGGAGCTGGAGCGTGATCATGCGCGGTGTCGCGGAAGGCGTGAGCCGGCAAAGCGCGTTGAAGCGCAATTTGCCTTCGAGAAGATGGAACAGGAGGACCGGCTTCCACACCCCGCCGATAACGGAAAGCGTCGCCTCGACCGCACAGCCGGTACGGCCTGCCTTTCGCCGGTTTCGTCGAGCAGCGACGGTATCATCCATGATACTACATGCCTAGAATGTACGTTCTTACGACATAGTCACTTTAGGCTTAACTTAGGTCTTTGCAAAGGAGGCACCATGCGGCGCTACACTCTGACCGGCAAAGAAAGCCCACGACTTGAACTCGGCGCCTTCGAGGCGGTGCAACCCGGCCACGGCATGATCTCGGTCGACATCAAGGCCGCGTCTCTCAATTATCGTGACCTGATCCTTTCCACGAAATTCAGTGACGTGGTGCCGCTCTCGGACGGCGCCGGCGTGGTTGCGGCTGTCGGCGAAGGTGTCGAAGGCTTCGCGATCGGGGATCGCGTCGTCATCGGCTTCATGCCCGGCTGGGTCGAAGGCGAATTTTCGCCCGCCAAGAAGGCGACCAGCCTGGGCGGTCCCGGCATGGACGGCGTCCTGACCGAACGCCTGGTCGTGCCCGCCACCGGTGTCGTGCATATCCCGGACTCCATGACCTTCGAGGAAGCCGCGGCGCTGCCCTGTGCCGGAGTTACCGCGTGGTCGGCGCTGTTCGAGCGTCGTCCGGTCCAGCCCGGGGAAACGGTGCTGCTTCTCGGCACGGGTTGCGTTTCGGTCTTTGCCTTGCAGTTGGCGAAGATGGCAGGTGCGCGCGTCGTCATGATATCGAGCTCGGACGAGAAAGCGCAGCGCGCTCGAGCGCTGGGGGCCGACGAGGTGATCAATTATCGCGCCTGCGAGGATTGGGAAAACGAAGTGCTGCGCCTGACGGACGCGACCGGCGCCGATCTCGCCATCGATGTCGTGGGTCCCGCGACCCTCAACAGGACGCTGAAGGCCACGCGCTTCGGCGGGCGGATTTCCCTTATGGGCGTGATTTCCGGCTTTGATGGTCCCATCGACACCGGCTCGATCCTGGAGAAGCGGATCACGCTGCAAGGCATCTATGTCGGCCCCGTGGCGACGCTCAAGGCGCTGGTCGCGACCGGCATCAAACCGCAGATCGATCAGCTATTCGCGTTCGAGGACGCCGAAGCGGCCTATGAGAAACTCGGGAGCGCCAGCCATTTCGGGAAGCTGGTGATCCAGGTCGCCTGCTGATCGGAAGGTGCTGCGGCCGGACACCGCACCTGGCAAACAGGTTTCACCACCGACACGCTCAAGAGATTCGTCGGAAGGTCCGGGAGCGGATACGGCCCGATAACGGCTACGTCCGCGACCACCTGCGCGCGCCAGCGCAGGTGGTCGCGGACGGCGACCTCATCGGCGTCTTGCATGACCCCAGACTCGGTAAGCTGGCGGTGCAGATCGAACCACGCTGCCAACTAAGGCCGCGACATTTCCGACCTGACGCACTTTTACAAAATCGCGCCTCCGGGTCTGCCGCCGATGCAATCATTGGGCATCGAGACGGAAAGCGATTCAACCGTTGCCGACGCCATCGCCACTTGGATAAATCACCTGAGCCGGTCAACTGCTGCATCAGCCACAGGTTTCTGGAAGGGTGTCCGCCTTCCCAAAAATTCATTGCGTGACTGCTCCGACCGTCTCGATCGTCGTTCCCTGCGATCTCGCGCGCCGTTCCCAATCCAAAGGTTAAGGTGTAGATGCCTCAGGGAACTCACCGACCCGGCAAGCTGTTCAGCCACGCCGGAAACTCGTTGTAGCAATGGAACGAGACCACCTTTCCATCCCGCAGGTGGAAGACATCGCAGCACGGGATGTCGAACGTTTCGCCTGTCGGGGGCACCACGCCCTGGGCCGTGACAAGATCGCCAAGGTGGGTGCCTCGCAGCCGAAGCTCGACTATCACGGCATCGCCGACCGAATAAAAGGAAAGCAGCTCACGGTGCATATCTGGAAAGGCGCCGGCGAGGCCGTGGATGGGCTGACGGACTTCCGGACCTGTCCACCGCATCCCGGATGCCTGGTCCAGGAAATATCCATCCTCATGGAACAAGGAGGCGAACCTGCCTGCGTCGAGCGAGGTTCCTTCGGCTGCAGCATAGACCTCGCGGATGATGTTCTCGTTCGTTGTCATGTCGATTTTTTCTCTCTGATTGGGATTTCGCCGAGCGCTGCGTTCCGAGGCTTCGGCGGCGGGCGCTAGGGGCGGAGTGAACTGCACCGGGTTTGCCGGGGCCATTTAGGTTGAGTCCGTGCAGCGATCGGCATGCTCTGAAGCTGGGCGTAGGCTCGAAGCTGTCTGCCACGTTTCGTTTCGTAACTAAGAGCGATAGCCTTCGGTCTCGACATCGGTCTTCCGAAATGGGCTTCTCCTTACGCTCTACCGGAGGAATATCCGGAACCGCCTCAGGGCGACCATAAAGAATACCGTTCCGATCAGCATGAGCATGAGCAACTGGGGCCAGACGACGTCCAGTCCCGCGCCGCGAAACAGCACCGACTGCGCCAGGATGACGAAATGCGTATTGGGGGCCGCAAGCATGACCGTCTGGATGATCTCGGGCATGCTTTCGCGCGGGGTCGACCCGCCCGACAGGACCTGCAACGGCAAAAGGACCAGCATCAACAGCAGGCCGAATTGCGGCATGGATCCGGCGACCGTCGCCAGGAAAATGCCAAGCGACGTGGTTGCGAAAAGAAGCAGCGCCGTGCCGACCAGGAACAGGAACACCGAGCCCGCGACCGGAATCTCCAGTGCCCACTGCGCGACCACGATCAGTGAGAAGGCGGAGGCCGCCAGGACGACGGCGCCCATCGACCAGACCTTGCTGATCATGATCTCAAGCGGCGTGACCGGCATGACGAGGAGATGCTCAATCGTTCCGTGCTCGCGCTCGCGGATGAGGGCTGCACCGGCCAGGACGATCGACAGCATGGTGATGCTGTTGATGATGCTGGTGATCGCGCCGAACCAGCCTTTGTTGAGCTCGGGATTGAAGCGCGCCCGCAAATTGAGATCGATCGGCATGGCCGCGTCAGCGCGGTAACGGTTGACATATTCCGAAACTTCGGCGCTCACGATGCTCTGCACGTAGCCGCCGCCGGTGAACGCCTGCGACATGCGGGTGGCGTCGATATTGAGCTGGATGGACGGCGACTTGCCGGCCAGCACGTCGCGCTGGAAGTTCGGGGGAATGTCGAGCGCGAACGTGTCGAGCCCGTTGTCCATCCGCACATCCATCTCCGCAGCAGTGATGAACTGGGGCTTCAGGAAGTAGGGCTCGTAGAAGGAGGTCGCGATCCTGCCGGAAAGAGGCGACTGGTCCTCGTCGACAATGCCAATGGTCGCGCGGCTAAGGGTCTCCGGCGACGAAGTGGCGGACATGTAGACCGACCCTGTGAACGAAAACACGATCAGCACGAGCATGATCGGATCGCGCATGAGGCCGCGCAGTTCCTTGATGCCGAGCTGCAGGATGTTGGAGGACAGCATGGTCAGGCCTCCTGCTTCTTCAGGAGCAGCACGCCCAGCGCCAGCAGGACCGGGACCGACAGCAGGAGCGGCACGAACGCCCCGGAGAGTTCCTCGAAACCGAGCCCCTTCGAGAACACGCCGCGCGAAATCGTCACGAAATGGGTGGCCGGATAGATCTGGCCGAAGAACGCGCCGAACCCATCAAGGGAGGATACCGGATCGATGAGCCCGGAATACTGGACGGCCGGTATGAGGGTGATCAGCGCCGTGGAAAAAAGTGCCGCGATCTGGCTTTTCATGAAGGCCGAGATGACCAGACCGATCGCCGTCGCCGCCGCGGCGAACAGGAAAGCCCCTGCGATGAACGCAATGGCCGATCCCGTGAACGGCACCTGAAACAGGAAGATCGCTACCATCCACATCAACAGAAAGTTGATCATGGCGAGCACAAGATAAGGCATCTGCTTGCCGAGCAGAAATTCCAGCTTCGTCACCGGCGTGACATAGAGATTGGTGATCGAGCCGAGTTCCTTCTCGCGCACGACGCTCAGCGCCGTCAGCATCGAGGGGATCAGGAGAAGAAGCAGCGGGATCACGGCGGGCGACATCGCAACAAGGCTCTTGACGTCGGGATTGTAGCGGTAGCGGATCTCGAGATTGAAATCGTTCCGGGATGCGGCATCTCCGTAGGCCTCCCTTGCCCGGGCGGACAGCCAGTTGCCGTGCATGCCCTGGACATAGCCGCTCACGGTTTCGGCCCGCTGGGGATTGGAGCCGTCGATCCATGCGCCCAGTTCCACGGCGTTCTCGCGCAAGACACTGCGGCCGAAGCCGGGAGGAATCTCCAGCGCCAGGCTGAGTTCGCCGTTGCGCATGCGCCGGTCCATATCGGCATAGTCCGTGATCGGCTCCTTCTCGACGAAGTATCGTGACCCGGAGAGTTCGAGGACGTATTGCCGGCTGATGGTGGAATCGTCACGGTCGAGCACCGCGAAGGTCAGGTCCTCGACATCCATGTTAATGCCCAGGCCGACCACCAGCATCAGGATCACGGTGCCAAGGACGGCGATCGTGGCGCGGATCGGATCGCGTTGCAGTTCAAGGCTCTCGCGCCGGGCGTAGCTGAACATGCGCCGCGCATCGAAGTAGCGGCGAACGGACGAAGCCGGCCGGGGCTCATCATGGGGCAGGGCAGCCGCTTTGCCCGCCGCCTCAGTGCTCGCATGCGCGGACTGTTGCGTGGAGTCGGCGATCGCGTCCTCCAGATAGGCGATGAAGGCTTCATCGAGGCTCGCAGCCTCGCGCTTCCGGACGATTGCGGCCGGCGTGTCGCTGACGAGCACCTTGCCGGCATGCATGAGCGAGATGCGGTCGCACAGTTCCGCCTCGTTCATGAAATGGGTCGACACGAAGATCGTGACGCCGTCCTTGCGAGAGAGATCGGCGAGGATCTGCCAGAATGCGTCGCGCGCGACCGGATCGACGCCCGAGGTCGGCTCGTCGAGAATGAGGATGTCCGGGCCGTGGATCATCGCCACCGCCAGCGAAAGACGTTGGCGGATACCCAGAGGCAGCGCGTCGGGCAGGCTGTCCATGACGTCCTGCAAGCCGAAGCGCTCCGCCATTTCCTCGATGCGCGCGGGGATCGCCGTCTCGTCCATCTTGAACAAGCGCGCATGCAGGTCGAAATTCTGCCGGACGGTGAGTTCGCCATAAAGTGAGAAGGCCTGGCTCATATAGCCGACCTTCTTGCGCACAGCCATGTCGTTGGGATCGACTTCGTGCCCGAACAGTTTCGCGGTTCCGTCGCTGGCGGCCAGCAGGCCGGTCAGCATCTTCATCGTGGTCGTTTTTCCGCAGCCGTTGGAGCCGAGGAAACCGAAGATCTCGCCGCGTGGAATCTGGAAGCTGACATTGTCCACGGCGGTGAAATCGCCGAACCGCATCGTGAGGTGTTCCGCTTCGATCGCAAAGTCGCCCTTCCCGGCCGCATCCCTCGGCGGGATTTCTACCTTGCGATGATCCTTGCGGTCATCTTCCGGGAGCAACTGGATGAAGGCCGCGTCGAGATTATCCGTGCCCGTCCGCTGCATGAGCGCGTCTGGCGTGCCGGTTGCAAGGATCTGGCCTGCATTCATCGCGACGAGCCAATCGTAACCCTGCGCTTCCTCCATATAGGCGGTGGCGACAAGGACGCTCATTCCCGGCCGCTCGGCGCGGATGCGGTCGATCAGTTCCCAGAACTGCCGCCGCGACAACGGGTCGACGCCTGTCGTGGGCTCGTCGAGAATGAGCAGGTCCGGATCGTGGATGAGCGAACAGCACAGGCCCAGCTTCTGCTTCATGCCGCCCGAAAGCTTGCCGGCCGGCCGGTCGCGGAACGGCGCCAGGCCGGTGCTTTCAAGCAGGTCGTCGATCCGTGCCTCGCGTTCGGCGCGATCCTGCCCGAACAGGCGGCCGAAGAAATCGACATTCTCGAATATGGAAAGGGTGAAGTAGAGGTTCTTTCCAAGCCCCTGCGGCATATAGGCGATGCGCGGGCAGGCTTCGCGCCGGTGACCTGCATCGCGCATGTCGCCACCCAGCACCTTCAAAGTTCCGCCTTGCATTCGCCGCGCGCCGGCGATCAGCGAAAGCAGGCTCGATTTGCCGACGCCGTCAGGCCCGATCAGGCCGACCATCCTGCCGGCCGGAATGTCGAGCGTCACCTTGTCGAGAGCCGTGGTCCTGCCATAGGTCAGCTCCAGATCGTTGAAGCTGATGACGGAAGGCAGATGCCTGTCGTCATCACCGCGTGTCATTGTGCGGCTTCCATTTCAAGAAAGGCTGGCCAAACGGCATTCGGATCGATCCGGACATAGGCCATGCCGGGAAGCCCCGTCTTCACCAGCTCTATATACTGCCGCAGAAGGTCTGCAGGTATTCGCGCGCGGACGCGGAACATCAGCTTCTGGCGTTCTTCCTCCGTTTCAACGGTCCTCGGCGTGAACTGGGCCACATCTGACACGAAGGAGACAGTTGCCGGGATGACATATTGGGGTGCGGCGTCGAGCACGAGCCGCACCTCAGCGCCGAGCGCCACTCTGCCGGCCTGCTCGGTCGACAGGAAGAACGTCATATAGACATCCGACAGGTCGACCATGTTGATGACGCGCCCGCCGCTCGCCAGAACCTCACCCGGCTGGGCAACCCGGAACTGAACGCGCCCGTCGCGAGGCGCCTTCAGCGTGCTGTCTGCGATATCGGTCTCGATGCTTTCGATGGCCGCCTTTGCCGCATCCACCGCCGCTTCCGCATCGACGACTTGCGCCTTTGCCGCGCTGATCGCGGCTTCGGAGGCGGCCAACTGTGCTTGTGCGGCGCCGAGATTGGCGCGGGCCCCTCGTTCGGCTGCCCGGTCATTGTCGAGAACCTGCTGGGAGACTGTGTTGCGCTCGATCAACTGCTCGGAGCGGGCCAGCTTGGTTGCGGCGGAATCCAGTTCAGCCTGACGCTGCTCTATGATCGCAAGTGCCGAGCCGCGCTCCGCCTCGCGCTGGGCGACGATGCTTTGGGCAGTCTCGATGGCGATCTCGGCGCGGCGAAGCTCAGCTTCGGCCTGGCGTCTCCCGGCTTCCAGCTGGTTCGTATCCATCACGGCGAGGTCCTGACCGGTATGCACGAAATCGCCTTCATTGACCAGGATGTCGCTCAGCCGCCCGCCCGCCTTGGCGGAGATATCGATCTCGACGGCCTCGATACGGCCATTGCCGCTGGCTATGCCCTCTGGAAGACCGGGATCGGCCATTGCTTGCCATGCCAGGTAAGCGACGACGGCCGCAATAGCGACGCCTCCGGCGATCAGCCATCCTTTGCCAGGCAGTTTCATGCCACGCCCCCGGAACCATGAGCGCCAAGCTGGCGCATTGTCGTTCATCGACGCTACTACACGAGTTTCCAGTTAAATCAACAACAGTTGACTTAACTTGAAACTCGGGGCACAGCTTCCCCTTGGAGAGGAATAACCGCCATGGCAAAGCGCCCGTCCCGCGGTGAGGGTCTTACCCGCCATCGGATTCTCGAAGCCGCGATCCGGCGCTTTGGAACACGTTCGTTCGACGACGTCAGCCTGCGGGACATCGCAGCCGACGTGGCCGTGGACGTCGCCTATGTCCACAGGAGCTACGGCTCCAAGGAGAAGCTGTTCCTGGAAGCCCTGGAAGCGGCTTCCGAAGAGATGAACTTCTCCGATCTGGCTCCGCAGGACCTGCCGGCCTATCTGGTCCAGCGGATCTTTGATCAGCCGCGGGGCAAACTCGTAGCGGAGATCAACGCCTTCGATATCCTGATCAGTTCGGCTTCCAGCCCGCATGTCTCCAGTTTTCTCGCCCAGCGCATGCAGGACGAGTTTTTCAATCCGCTTGCCGAAAAACTTCAGGACCGCGACGGGTCACGCGTCGCCATGATGATCGCGCTGCTGCTCGGTTTCGGCGTGCTGCGTGACTTTCTTAAGCTGCCGATGGTCACGGCGATGGGAGATGCGCAAGCTGAGGCGGTTCTCACCCAGTCCATCCGGCAAGTTCTGAATACTTCAGGCGCATCCGAGGCGGAGCCGATTGATGAATGAAGCCTGATCCGCGAAGAAAGCGACGGTTCACTTGCCGATAATGCTCGGACACCGGCATGGAAGTTGCTGCCACAGAAGAAAACGATCTCTTGGCCTCATAGTTGAAACAACTCGCCGCGCCCGACCGCCGGGAGCCGGCATCAATCCGGTATCCAAGGGGGGGACGGCCACAGCCGAAAGAAGCACCGCCTTTCTATGGCTGGCGTAGTATTCCGCACGGCCTATCGCGGCACAGCTATCGGCGATTGATCAATAACTGCCCGCAAGACCAGTCCCGCACCGGAGAACACCATGGCCGACGCCACGACGAAAGCTTCCACCAAGTACCGGCATCTCCTTTCGCCCGGCAAGATCGGCAAGATGGAAGTCAGGAATCGCCTGGTGGTGACCGCCATGGGCGTGAGCCTGGCCGAGCAGGACGGCAGCATCGGGGAGGTATATCCGCTTCCATGAGGAGCAGGCGAAGGGCGGCGCCGGCTTGATCATCATGGGCGTGATGGGCGTGGGCTGGCCGGCTGGCGTAGTGCTGCCCGACCAGGCCGGCATCTCGGATGACCGTTTCATCCCCGGCCTTAGGCGTATGGCCGATGCAGTGCATTCCCACGGCGCGAAGATCGCAGCCCAGCTCCATTTCGGCGGGCTCGTAGCGGCTTATGCCGCGGCGCAGGGGCACGAGTTCTGGGCGCCCTCCATGCCGCATCCGCAGGATATGGAGTATCTGCAATATTTCCTGCCCGAGGAGATGGCGGGCGGTGACCGACAGATGGCCGGGGTCAAGGTGCTGGACAAGGCCGACATCGCCGCCGCCGTCGCCCTGTATGCCGAAGGCGCACGCCGGGCGAAGGAGGCGGGGTTCGATGGCGTCGAGATCCATGGCGGCCACGGCTACCTGATATCGTCCTTCCTGTCCCCTTCTTCCAACCACCGGGATGACGACTATGGCGGCTCGCTGGAAAACCGCGCCCGCCTGATGCTCGACGTGCTGCGTGCCGTGCGCGCAACCGTTGGGCCGGACTATCCCGTGTGGATGAAGCTCGATAGCCGCGAACTGGGCAAGGAGATCGGCACCACGCTGGAGGATGCCAAGATCGTCGCGCGCTGGCTGGAAGAGAACGGCGCCGACGCGATCACCGTCACCGCCTATCACGACACCGCCAAGCCCAAGCTCCATTCAGCGTCCAACATCCCGCATGAGCCAGACGCGAACATCCCCGCCGCTCGCGCGATCAAGGCGGATGTCAACATTCCGGTCATCGCCTCGGGTCGGGTCGAGCCGGAACATGGCGAGCGGTTTGTGGCCGAGGGTGCATTCGACTTCCTCGCCATGGGCCGCAAGATGCTGGCCGATCCTTTTCTGCCGAACAAGCTTGCCCAGGGGACCCCTGAGGAAATTCGGCCCTGCATCTATTGCTACACCTGCGTTTCGACTGAATATATCGGCCAGCAGGTGCGCTGTGCGGTCAATTCCGAGACCGGCTTCGAATATCGACGTGACCGGGCGCGGACTTCGCAGGGCGAGCGGATCGTCGTGATCGGCGGTGGACCGGGCGGCATGGAAGCGGCGCGCCGGTTGGACCTTGCCGGCAACACGGTGACCCTGATCGAAAGCAGCGAGCGGCTGGGCGGCACCCTGCGTTTCGCAGGCATCGCCTATGAGCCGAATGAGCGCTTCCTCGACTGGCTGAAGCTGCAGATCAAGCACTCCAAGGTCGATGTCCGGCTCAAGACGCAGGCCACCCCGGAACTGGTGCGCTCGCTGTTCCCCGACCGGGTGATCGTCGCCAACGGCGCCTTGCGCGACATGCCGGGCATTCCCGGCGGCGAGCTCGACCATGTCTTTTCGGGCGACGACATGCGCAACCTGATGTTCGGGGTCTCGACTCCCGACCTGAGGCGCAAGACCTCGGCCTTCGCGCGCCTCGCCACCGGCATCGGCGCCACGACCGGCCTGCTCGCCAATCCCGATTTCGTCCGGGCGGCGACGAAGGTCTGGATGCCGCTGGGCAGGAACGTCGTCATCATCGGCGGCGAGCTGGTCGGGATCGAGCTTGGCGAGTTCCTGGTCGAACGCGGCCGCAAGATCACCGTGCTTGAGGAAAGCGCCCATTTCGGCCGCGGCCTGACGCTGGTCCGCCGGATGCGCGCGGTGACCGAGCTGAAGGACCATGGCGCCGCCCTGTTTTCGCAAGTGAGGGACGTGGCGATCACGTAGACGGCGGTGAACTTCGTCGCCGCGGATGGAAGCCGGCAGACGGTTCCGGCCGATACCGTGATTGTCGCCAAGGGCGCGCATTCCAACCTGGCACTGGCGGATACGCTGCGCAATGCCGGCTTCGATGTGGAGGTCGTCGGCGACACAAGCGGGGTCGGCTATATCGAGGGGGCCGTGCGCGGCGCCGTACGGGCGATCAAAGGCGAGGACGCCATCCCGCCGCTATAGCGGCCAGGAAGGTGTCAGAATGGAACATACTGGATCTGAAAGGAACTGAGGATGAAGCGTTTCGAAAACAAGGTCGTGCTTGTGACCGGCGGCGCCTCCGGGATCGGCCGCGCCTGTGCCGAACGGCTTGCCGGGGAGGGCGCGGCAATCGTGATCGGTGACATCAATACCGATGCTGCAGACCGCGTCGCCGAGGCCATCACCCGGGAAACGGGCATGGACGCCGTGGCTTTCCGCTTCGACGCCCGCGAAAGCGCGGATTGCCAGGCGCTGGTCGATCAGGCGGTCGAGCGCTTCGGGCGGCTCGACGCCGTGGTGAATTGCGCCGGCGTGATGGACTGGCACCGCGCCCACGAATATCCCGACGACGCCTGGGACTTCGTACTCAAGATCAATCTCTACGCCACCTTCTATGTCAGCCGCGCCGCGATCCCGCATCTGCTGAAGACGAAGGGGACGATCGTCAACATGAGCTCGGCCGCCTCTATCTGCGGCGTTCCCTATGCGGCGGCCTATAGCGCCAGCAAGGGCGGCATCAACGCGATGACGCGCTCGATGGCGGTGGAATATGCCGATCAGGGCCTGCGGGTGAACGCGGTCTGTCCCGGCGGCGTCGATACCCCGCTCGTTACTGAGACGACGCTCGTGCCTGAGTGGGCGGACATGACGAAGATCGCGAGGATGTCGTCCAAGATCGGCCGGATGAGTTCGGCGGCCGAGGTCGCCGCATCCGTCGCTTACCTCGCGTCTGACGAGGCCGCGAGCGTAACGGGAATTTCCCTGTCGATCGATGGCGGCCAGTCGGCGGGGTGAGCTACGCCGGCCGAAAGGAAGATCGATCGGCCCGATCACCATCTTTTCCAGCCTGCTCCGTCAGATTGCGGGCGGCATTTAGGGGCATGGACAATGCGTCTTTGATGGCCGAATCGATCACGGCCGAGATCGCCCAAGCCTTTGCGCCGAGGCTGAGAGACCAAGAGCCAGGGTACACGTGATACGCTTCCTTCAACATCTTGCCCTGCTGGTGGCAGCCATGCTGTGGATCTGCACCGTTGCGGTTGCCCAGCCTGCTGCGGCTGAAACAGGTGCGGCGACCAACGGTCAGCTCGCACAGCCCGCCCAAAGCGATATTGAAGCGCTCCGCCGGGTGATCGGACTCCTGTCGAGCGATGAACATCGTGCGGCACTTCTGGAGGAATTGCGTGCCCTCGACCGGACTATGCAGACGCTTCCCTTGCAGCACGAGGTCGTCCCGCCCGAGCCTGTTCCGGGGGAACGAGCGCAGGTCGCTGAGGAGGAGACGCCGGAAGCGGCCGCGCCTGAAATTCTCACCGAAGGCGGGCTGATCGGAGCCATTTCGGCGACCGTCACAACAGCAGTCGACACACTTTCCACGGCGACTTTCGGCATGCCGGTGGAGACAAAGCTGGAGAATGCAGCCAACGAGATCGGACAGCGGGTCGAAAGAGGCGGCAACGCCACCGCCATCGTCAATTTCCTGATCTGGGCTGTTCCGGGCATCTTGGCCGTCGTCGGGGTTTATGCCGCTTTTTCGCGGAGCCGATGGGTTCGGGCACGATTCACGCTGGCCGTACGCCCGACAGTGTCGGGCCCGGCTCTTGCAAAGCAGCTCATCCCCATGGCGCTGCTCGGCTTCCTGCCGCTGCTGATCGCGTTTGCGGCTGCATGGGCCTGGGTGATCCGTTGCTCCTGCGGGCGAGCTTTTCTCAACGCTCACCACCGGGCGTTACACTACGCTCAAGGTGGATACTGACGGTCCCAGCCCGCGACTTCTGGGCATGCGCGACGACATGCGGACCATGGTCGAAGTTGACGCGATGAGCGAGGGCACCGCCGACCAGCTTTTCCTCGCGCTGCGGCTGGCCGCACTCGAGCAGTCGGTTGCGGCAGGGGTTGGCTTGCCGTTCCTCGCAGACGACCTCTTCGTGAACTTCGACGACCGGCGCGCTGAGGCAGGCTTCCGTGTACTCGCTGAGGTCGCCCGGACCACACAGGTGCTGTTCTTCACGCACCATCCGCACCTAGCCCAGATCGCGAAGTCCGTGGTCGGCGCCGAGCTTCATTCGGAATGCGCGCTCTCGTGATTCTGCGGGCTTCATGCAGCAGAGTAGCCGGCTCTGGATCATCCGGGAACTTAGAAGCAGCTCAACGAACGGCAGCTTTCCCGGCATCGTTAACCAAAGCCTGCCGTTCCGCTTCCGGCCCCGTTTCAGCCATCGCCAGAGTGCGTGCGAGATGATCGCTTCGGGCGCACACCGAACGCATTCTCAGGGGCCATGAAGCAGAAAGAAGGAAATTTCCGCAGACTAATCGCCGACATGTAGTCTGCTATCCGGCCCAGAATATCAATCTAAGTCATTGAAAATATTGGCGCGCCGTGCCGGGCGAAGATGATAGCTATGTCTACGCTATAGCCCTCCTCTAGATCGGTTCGAATCCCGCACGGCCCGCCGCTGTCTCTCGACGGCGACCACCACAGCGCAGAAACAACGCACTTTGTGGGCACGTCCGGCTATACCGCCGGGCCCGGCTCCAATGACGCAGCAAGCACGATCGCCCGAAGCTCCGTTAGCATGTCGCCGTGTCGCTTTTCGAGGTACGCTACCACATTGGTGTTCGCCATCAGGCGGCCGACGTACCGTGACGCGAGGACGAGATGGAGCACGTCGTCGCCGAACGTCCGCTCCACTGCCTTGAAGTCGCGGCTGACCACCTCAAGCTCTCGCTCCATCCGCGCCATCTGCTCGGGGGAAAGGCCGTTCAACCGCTTCGGCTTCTCCGGTGCCACCAAGTCGGTCTGCTTGGTGCCAGCGAGCAGGGCCTTGGCATAGCCGGTCGTCAGGTTGCCCGCCTGGATCATAAGATCAGCCGCCTCATACTGGCGAAGCGGCTTCATCTTCCGCAAGGCATCGAAGATCGCCTTGCTGACCGTACGATCTTTCAACAGCTCGATCACCTCCGGGGCGATCCCATCGAGCATAGTGCGCCGTTTTGTCAGCGTTCTGATATCCATTCCAAGCGCGCGGGCGATCTTCTCCGCCGAGGCGCCGCGTTCAAGCGCCCGCTCGATCATGTAGTGCTCCTGCACCGTCGCAAGTCGGTTCACGCGCTTGTTGTAGGTGAAGCTCTCGTCATCGTCCTCAATGACGCAGCGCACGCTCTCCTCGCCGCGCTCACACAAGGCATAATACCGGAGATGACCATCGAGCAGTAGGTGTTTCCCTTCCGCATTTGGCTTTGAAACGGGAAGCGGCTCGATGATGCCGACTTCTGCAATCGATGTGATGATACGCCCATAGCGTTTGGAGCGGGCGACGTTGGGCGCGAGCCGACGAAGAGGGAGTATGTCCGTCAGCCGAATGGAGACGACTTGCCGTTCGAACCCAATGTGTACA
Source organism: Aureimonas sp. OT7 (assembly GCF_014844055.1). Lineage (NCBI taxonomy): Bacteria > Pseudomonadati > Pseudomonadota > Alphaproteobacteria > Hyphomicrobiales > Aurantimonadaceae > Aureimonas > Aureimonas sp. OT7. The sequence continues at coordinate 3,963,005 of NZ_CP062167.1, read as the reverse complement.
TCCTCGGCCATCACTCATCCTTGATCCCGATGCGTTCCGCGAGCGGCTGCGGGAGTGTGCCGATCGATTCCGCGCGAAGCAGAGTGACGAAATGCTCCTCTTCCAAGAGGCGGCGCAGCGCATTGACGATAAAGATCAGGCGGCCTTGTGCCAGTTCGGCCTTCTTCACGATCAGTTTCTGCCGGTCGATCTCTCGACGATAGCTACGCACCAGCGAGGCGGCCGTGGTCTTGGTGGATTTTTGCGGGTGACCGACGGACTTTACGCCTTTGCCGATCTGGTTTCGCTCTTCGACGATGCGCCGGATCGCCAGCACCTGATTGCCCGGCAAGGTCTTGCCTTCATAGGCTTCGGTCAGAGCACGTTGAACGCCGGCGTCGTTCGCCCGCGCGATTTCCACCGCAATCGTATGAGGGATGACGCCCCGTTCTACTGCGTCGAGAAGGCGCTCCTCACCATGTTCTAAGAGGAAGCAGATAGAAAATGCATACTCAGGGCTGAAGCCGATCTTGGAGGCGATCTGCGCGTAATCGTAGCCGCGCTCGCGCATTACGCCGACCTCGCGGATCAGCTCCAGCGGCGAATGGTTCCGGCGCGCGAGGTTCTCTATAAGACTCATCACATAGCAGTCTTCGCGCGATGCCTCGATCACGACTGCTGGTATCTCCATCTGACCTAGGGCGACGAAGGCCTCCATACGACCTTGGCCACAGACCAGCTCGTAGCCATCTCCGTCCGTCTTCCGCGTGACGGTAATCGGCTTCTTCAGGCGACCGCGCGGATGCTCGCCACCAACTCCTCGAAAATGCGGCGATTTCGGATGCGAGGATTAAGCACTTCGATCTGGGCGATCGGAATCGAGACGATGTCAGACACGGCTTCGGTCATGCGGCCCTCGGCATCTGGCTGCGGAGCAGCAGGTGATACAGGGATGAGAGATCATCCACCCGATAGGCGTCGAGGTGGAGGCCATTCAGTTCGGCCATTCGCAGGATTTCGCTGGAGCCGACGTCGATCCACGGCAGGATGTAGAAGTCGCGCGGGCGTAGGTTGCCGGCATCCAGCCTTACGACGATTGTGAGATCCGGCCGCAAACTCGTGTCGAGCCGGAGCTTCCAACGCAGTGTGCCCGCCTGTGTCGCTTGGCAGCGCACGACAACGATCGACACCGTTAGCTCCCCATGCACTGTCAGTAGGTCAGTTGCCGGATCGATGCCAACAATGCCACCCGTCGCCTCGATGCCGCGCGTGACTTCGCCGACGATCTCTGGGTGGAGAAGGCGAAGGTGGCGGTTCGTCTCGATGTACCGGTAGTCGCGATTGGGCGCATAGCCGACAAGGTGGTAGGCCCGCATTAGGCTGCCGAAACGATGGCGGTAGCTGGCCGCCGATGGCATCTCCTCGATCTCGTCGATTACGAGACCCGATAGAACACCGCGCGAGGCTAGAAGGTCTGAAAGCATCCGCAGCATATCGTCGTCCGAGAAGCGTCGGGCGCGCTCCTCAAGGATACGGGCAGCTGCCTGGAACGATGCCGGGTCGACGATGGCCTCGAACGCCCCATCGCCTCTGATCCACATATCCGGCGGGTTTACGACACGCTTCTTTTTTAGTTTGAAAGAAACGCGATTATAGACGTTGTTGCCGACATACTTCTCATTGCTCAGGATTTGGTGGACAGCGCTCCTGGTCCACGGCCGGCCAAGATCGGTCTTTCGACCCTCAGCATTGAGCATTGCTGCAATCTCTCGTTCCGAGCGATGCTCCTCGGTGAAGAGGCGGTAGATCCGGCGCACTGTCTCCACCTCTTTCGCCGGGCCGGGCACGAGTACGACACGGTCGGTCTGGAGGCTCTTCTGCTCGCCGGCCCGAAGCTCGGCTTTCGGCTGTCCCTTCTCATCGATAAGCTGTCGACGCAACCCGTAGCCTGCCGGTCCGCCTTGCCGGTAGCCCAAGGTGACGAGGCGGCACTGGCCGGCAAACACCTTGGTGGACAGGTCGCGGCTGAACTCGCCCGCCATGACCCTCCGCACGCTCTTCATTATCGTCGAGCTAGGACTACCGTCGTTCTCGAACGGCTCGGCGCAGTAATGGACAGTGATGCCCGCCTCGCGGCACACGAACTCGTAGTATCCGCTCTCGTCGGCATCCTGAAAGCGGCCCCACCGGCTGATGTCGTAGACGAGGATTGCAGTAAAGTCGGCGAGACCATTACGGACATCGTCGATCAGTGTTCTCAGGGCTTCGTGGCCAGCTATGCTGAGCCCGCTTCGCCCCTCGTCGGCATAGGTGCGCACGATGTCGAAGCCGCGGCGTGCCGCATAAGCGTCGATGGCGTCCGCCTGGTTCTCTGTGGAGTAGCGCTGATGATCGGTAGACATGCGAACATAGCGTGCCGCCCGTGTCCGGGCTGGCGACGCGCCATCAAAATCTTCCTCAGACCACTCCGTCGCTGACACGAGATTGTAGCTCGCTTGTGTTGAAGTGGTTCAGTCGTATCCCGGCACTGAAGGGATGTCCTGCTCCATGAAGGCGCGAACTTTTCGGTCTGACAGTCCAAAACCTGTACCGGATACTCTTGGTGCAGAATTGTTCGCGCGAGAAGTCGCTGCCGCGCTCGACGCAGAGTTCGGGGGCAGGCCTCATAAGGTGAAGGAGGTCGCAAGACTCACTGGATACAACCAGCGAACCGTCAAGAACTGGTTTCAGGCGCGCAATGGTCCGAGCGGCGAATGTCTGGTGACACTGATGCGCCACTCAGATCACGTACTCAGGCTCGTTCTGCGGCAAGCTAAGCGCGAAGAGCTTCTTCGGGTCATCGACGTTACCGAAGCGAAGGCGCGGCTTAAGGCGGCCGTCAACACGCTGGATCGCTTTCTTGAAAGTGACAAGAGTGATTCTTAAGGCCAAGAAGTGAAAATAGCCGGGGAGCCGCAGGAGGCCAAATCGACCTTCGAGTGTTGGCGGGCCATGCGGGATAGTGATGAGAACTATACCTACTCCATAGCCCTCCATGACCCTGCAAATTCAACCTGAGTATGTACATTGGTGGAATAACGGTGTGACGTCGCCTTCCTTGACGTGCTGAACGCCTGTGCCGACCGCGACGGCATGTTTGACACCCTCGTCACCCAAGATGAAGGGCGGCTTCGGTTTGACCGGCCTGTCACCGTCAACGGCCTGCAGGCCGGTGTGGCAGACACCATCGCTGCGATTTTCACAAGTATCTGACCCGAACACGTGGACGACCGCCGAGGGCGATCCGATATTGGTGCCGGATCCGCTCTCGGCGGTGGCAGGCGACCTCAGTTGAAGACCATGCCGCCATCAATGATGAGGGCTTGGCCGGTCATGTAGTCTGAATCCGGACCGGCAAGATAAGAGACGCAAGCAGCTACATCTTCCGGTTCGGAAATGCGGCCGAGCGTCACATTCTTCGCCCACTGCTGAAGGCCCCATTCGAGGGACTGGCCGTTTTCATCGGCCACTTTCTGCGCGATCCCCTCCATCATCGGCGTGCGCACGATGCCCGGGCAATAGGCATTGCTCGTGATGCCGAGCGGGGCGAGGTCCTTCGCTGCTGTCTGGGTGATGCCGCGAATGGCGAACTTGGTCGCGCCGTACACCGCGAGATCCGGATTTCCGACCTGCCCGGCCTGGGAGGAGGCGTTGATGATCTTGCCGATCACATCACCTGTCTTAGCCGGCTTGCGCGCCTTGAAGTGCTTCACAGCGGCCTGAATGCCCCAATATGTCCCTCCCACGTTGACGTCGAATACCCGGTGGTAGATTTCGGGCGTGATGTCTTCGATCGGCGTGACCGGACCCAGGCCCGCATTGTTGACGATCACGTCCAGGCGGCCGAAACGGGCGACAACATCGTCCACCGCCTGAAACACCTGCTCACGTTGCGCGACGTCAACCTGGACACCTATCGCCTCGCCGCCGCTGGCGATGATCGTATCCGCCACCTGCTTCGCGGTCTCTGCGTTGAAGTCGAGGCAACCGATAGTGAAGCCATCCTTGGCGAGGCGGATCGCAATCGCCAGGCCGATGCCTTGGCCCGCGCCCGTAACAACAGCGACTTTCTTGATAGTAGACATTTTGCTGGTCCTTCATGTTCGATGGAATCGATGCCACTCCCACCCGAGGGCGGGAGTGGCCAAAACTCAAAAATGCGCGTCGATATCGACGACGTCGATAAGCTTGTGGTTGACGAACTCCTTGAGGCCGAGGCCGATCAGTTCGCGGCCATAACCGGAACGGCGGATGCCGCCGAAGGGCAGGTCGGCCTCGACTTTGGTCAGATGGTTGACGAACACCATGCCGGTCGAGATCTGCTTCGCCACTTCCAGGCCATGTTTCGTATCGGCCGTGAACACAGAGCCGCCGAGGCCAAAGGGGGAGTCGTTGGCGATGCGCACCGCGTCTGCCTCGTCCTTCGCACGGAACAGCATCGAGACCGGGCCGAAGAACTCCCAGTAGCGGGCGGGGTTGTCTTCCGCGAGATCGGTCAGAATGGTCGGCTGCACGAAAGCGCCGTTATTGGGAACGGGAGGTCCGACCTCTTCGGCTTTCGCGCCGAGCTTCACCGCCTCACGAATTTTCTCCTTCACCTCCTCGGCGGCACCCTGCGACGAGAGCGGGGCCAGCGTCGTGTTCGCCTCGAAGGGATCGCCGGCGACCAGTCCGGCAACACCCTTGCGGTACTTCGTCAGGAACGCATCATACACTTCGTCGACTATAATTATACGTTTGGAGGAGACGCAGACCTGACCGCCGTTCCAGTGGCGGCCGAACACCGCCCATTTCGTCGTCTTTTCGAGGTCTGCATCGGCCAGCACCACGAAGGCGTCCGCGCCGCCAAGCTCCAGCGTCGACTTCTTCAGCGCCTTGCCGGCCTGTGCGGCGACCACCGAACCCGCGCCTTCGGAACCGGTGAGCGCGACACCGTGGACGCGATCGTCGTTGAGGATCAATTCGATCTGCGAACGGGTGGCATAAAGGTTGCGGAACGTGCCGTCCGGCAGCCCGGCCTGCTTCATCAGATCCTGGAAGGCGGCGGCGCTCTGCGGCACGTTCGAAGCATGCTTGAGCAGCACCGTATTGCCGGCCGAGAGCTGCGGCGCGAGGATGCGGGCGATCTGGTAATAGGGGAAGTTCCACGGCTCGATGGCGAGTAGCACGCCGAGCGGCTCATGCACGATGATGGCGTCGCCCTCGGCCGGATCAAGGACGAGAAGTTTCTCGGGCTTGAGTAGCGCCTCGGCGTTGCGCACGTAATATTCGAAAATCTTGGCGGAAAGCTCGACCTCTGCCTTCGCCTCAGGGAAGATTTTTCCCATCTCCAGCGTCAGAAGCTTGGCATAATCGTCGCTGTTTTCACGCAGGATATCGGCTGCCTTTTGCAGGATGCGGCCGCGCTCGGCAAAAGGCGTCTCCCTCCATGACAGGAAAGCGTTGTGGGCGTTCTCGATCGCTTCGCGCACCTAAGCGTCGGTCGCGTCGGCGAAGGTCTTGAGCGTTTCGCCAGTATAGGGATTGATGGTTGCATAGGCCATGATGGGTACTTTCCAGATGGTTCGCTCTCCGTGGCCGCACCAAGACCGACAAAGCAGTCTCGATTTGGCTGGTGAGCGTGGGACTGAGTTCGAGACGATGAGGCGCCCCTGAAGCGGAGCGCCTTGCGAGCTTAAGTCTTGAGAGCGGCGGCGACCGGCACGGAGAGTGGCGTGGTCGGTCGGCCGATCAGGCTGGAGAGATGCTTTCCGTCGTCGAACAGAGCCCCCCTGGACGCGCCGACATCCCAGGAGGCAATGGACGCAGCAAAGCCTTCCGGCACGCCGTGGCTTGCCAGAGCCTTGGCATAATCGGCTTCGGGAAGGTTCTTGTAGGGAATGTCCTTACCGGTCTGCCGGGAGATTTCGGCGGCGAGGTCTGAAAGCGTCCATGCGGTGTCGCCCGCCAGTTCATAAGTCTTGCCGTCATGCCCCTCGCCAGTCAGCACGGCTACGGCCGCTTCGGCATAGTCAGCGCGCGGGGCGGCAGAGATTTTTCCGTCACCGGCACTACCGATGAAAGCGCCGCCAGCAAGCGCGCCGCCGATGGAGGCAGTGTAGTTTTCGCTGTACCAACCATTGCGCAGGATGGTGTAGGGGATCCCCGAAGCCTTCAGATCGGCTTCCGTTTGGCGATGCTCTTCGGCCAGGTTAAGCGGCGAGACATCGGCGTGCAGCAGGCTGGTGTAGACGATCCGCTTCACGCCGGCTTTCTTGGCCGCGTCAACGACATTTTTGTGCTGGGCGGCGCGATGGCCGACTTCGCTGGATGAGATCAACAATAGGGTGTCAACCTCTGCCAGAGCCGCGTCAAGGGTCTCGGGCTTCGCATATTCGGCTGCGCGGACCGTCACACCCAGGTCGCCAGCCCTTTCCGGGCTGCGCACCAGGGCGACGATATCTGAGGCCGGCGCCTTCCGCTTCAGCGTCTCGACGACGAGGCGGCCAAGCTGGCCGGTAGCTCCTGTTACGGCAATGGTCATGGGCGAACTCCTTGTTTCAGCCAGCATTGAATCACATGTAGGCTTTATAGTTATGTTTCGTTAGTACCAACGCAAAGGTAAGTATGGATGAATGTCGGAGTACCGGAAAAAATTCAGGAGGCGGATACGGCCATGACGCTGTCCGAAAAGCTCGCGCGCGGCGATCTCATGGCGGCCGCCTGTCCCTCGCGCGATGTGCTCCGGCATCTGACGAGTCGCTGGGGCGTGCTCGTTCTGATTGCGCTTCAGCCTGGCACGCAGCGCTTCAGCGAACTGCGTCGCAAGGTCGGCGGTGTCAGCGAACGGATGCTGGCGCAGACGCTGCAGTGGCTGGAAGGGGACGGTATGGTCGAGCGCAAGGCTTTCAAGATCGTACCGCCCCATGTGGAATACACACTGACCCCCCTCGGCCAGGAAGCCGCTGAAAAAATTCGCGACCTCGCGGACTGGATCGAGCTCAGCCTGCCGCGCATCGTCGAGCATTGGGATACGATGCGGCCGGACACGCAGACGAACAGGGGGTAAACATCCCGGACGCATCCGCTTTGCGGGGAAGGTTTTCAGGAATGGCTTCGCACGAACGGGATCATTCAAAAGATCACCACGCCAATCATGGCGGCCATGCTCATCATCACACGCGTTCCGTCCCCGCAGGGGTGAACGACCCGGTCTGCGGCATGTCCGTCAATCAGGAGACGGCAAAGCACCATGTCGAGCATGCGGGTACGACGCACTATTTCTGCTCGGCCGCCTGCAAGGCGAAGTTCGACGCAGATCCCGAGCGCTACGTCGCGCGCGCCACGGCAGAAGACAAAAACGCACACAACCATTCCCGTCACCAGGATCACGCGGGTCACGCCCATCACGGCACAGCGGGTGTTGCCGGCGAGCGGCCGGTGCCGGAGGGCACGATCTGGACCTGCCCGATGCATCCGGATATCCGGCGCGACGGGCCGGGAAGCTGCCCGATCTGCGGCATGGCGCTGGAGCCGCTGGTGGCGGCCGCCGACACCGGCCCGAGCGCTGAACTCACGGATATGACTCGCCGCTTCCGGATCGGTCTCGTGCTCGCCCTGCCGGTGTTCATCTTGGAAATGGGATCGCATCTGATCCCGGCGCTGCATCATCTTGTGCCCACCCAGATCTCGATCTGGACTCAGTTCGCTCTAGCGACGCCGGTGGTGCTGTGGGCGGGATGGCCCTTCTTCACGCGTGCCTGGGCCTCGCTCGTCAACCGCAGCCTCAATATGTTCACGCTGATCGCCATGGGCACGGGCGTCGCCTGGGCCTACAGCGTGGTCGCCACGCTGGCGCCCGGCATCTTCCCCGATGCATTCCGGGCCGCCAACGGCTCGGTCGCGGTCTATTTCGAAGCGGCGGCCGTCATCACTGTGCTGGTTCTGCTTGGACAGGTGCTGGAACTGCGTGCTCGCGAGCAGACCTCAGGCGCCATCAAGGCTCTGCTTAACCTCGCGCCGAAGACGGCGCGCCGCATCGGCGAAGCCGGGGCGGAGGAAGACGCGCCTGTCGAAGCCATCGTCATCGGCGACCGGTTGCGGGTGCGTCCCGGCGAGACGGTGCCTGTCGACGGGCAGGTGGAAGACGGACGCTCCTCGGTCGACGAATCCATGGTCACCGGCGAATCCATGCCGATCACCCGCACCGTCGGCGATCACGTCGTCGGCGGCACGCTGAACCAGACCGGCGCGCTTGTCATCCGGGCCGAGAAGGTGGGCCGCGATACGATGCTCGCCCGCATCGTCCAGATGGTCGCCGACGCCCAACGCTCGCGCGCGCCGATCCAGCGCATGGCCGACAAGGTTTCCGGCTGGTTCGTCCCTGTCGTGATCATCATTGCGCTGCTCGCCTTTGCCGCCTGGGCGATCTGGGGACCGGAGCCACGCTTCGCCTATGGCCTCGTCGCCGCCGTCTCTGTGCTTATCATCGCCTGCCCCTGCGCGCTCGGCCTCGCCACGCCGATGTCGATCATGGTCGGCGTCGGCAAGGGAGCGGGTCTTGGCGTCCTGATCAAGAACGCCGAGGCGCTGGAGCGGATGGAGAAGGTCGATACGCTCGTGGCCGACAAGACCGGCACGCTGACCGAGGGCGGGCCCGCCGTGACCGAAATCGTCGCGGCCGATGGCTTCGCGCAAGACGATATCCTACGGCTCGCGGCCGGCGTGGAAAAGGCCTCGGAGCATCCGTTGGCGCTGGCCGTTGTTGCTGCCGCCCAAACGAAAGGGATTGCCGTTCCGCCGGTGACGGACTTTGACTCACCCACCGGCAAGGGCGCGCTCGGGACGATCGAAGGCAAGCGGATCGTACTCGGCAACGCCGCCTTCCTCGCGGAGAATGGTATCGATGCCTCATCCCTTTCCGAGCGCGCCGATGCGCTCCGCCACGACGGTGCGACGGCCATATATATCGGCGTCGGGGATCAGACCGCAGGAATCTTTGCCATCGCCGATCCGGTGAAGGCGACGACGCAGGAGGCGCTGAAGGCGCTACATGCCGACGGCATTCGCATCGTCATGCTGACCGGCGACAACCGCACCACGGCCGAGGCGGTAGCACGCAGGCTCGGCATTGACGAGGTCGAGGCCGATGTCCTGCCAGATCAGAAGAGCGCCGTCGTCGCCCGGCTGAAATCAGAAGGCCGCGTGGTGGCGATGGCCGGAGACGGCGTCAACGACGCCCCGGCGCTTGCCGGCGCCGATGTCGGTATCGCCATGGGCTCGGGCACCGACGTTGCGATCGAGAGCGCCGGCGTCACCCTGCTCAAAGGCGATCTCATGGGCATCGTCAAGGCGCGGCGCCTTTCGGAAGCGACAATGCGCAACATCCGACAGAACCTCGTCTTCGCCTTCATCTACAACGCCGCCGGCGTGCCGATCGCAGCGGGTGTGCTCTATCCGGTGTTCGGCCTGCTGCTGTCGCCGATCATCGCCGCCGCCGCCATGGCAATGTCCTCGGTCAGCGTTATCGGCAATGCCCTCAGGTTGCGAGCCACGAAGGTCTGAGCATTCATCTCCCATCCGTCAAGTACCATAAGGAAGAAGCTCCATGGCCACCTCGCCGCCGTCTTTGTCGGCAGGGCGTGCGAGAACCTCGCCTCGTAGCTCAGTCGCTTTGGGAGGAGCTATCTTGTTGATAATAAAATAGATAAACGCTTAATTTGTGCGGCAATCGGCGGTGTTCGGCGGGCCGAAGCCGACGAAATGGAGAACTACACCTACGCTATAGCACTCCCAATTAAACATTGAAGGAAGCAAACATCCCGTCGATGGTTTTCCATGGCTACCGGCGCGGCAATGGCGGCATAAGGTAGCGCGGACCTGTCATGGAACGCGAAGGTTGATTGTTTTTCCACCAATCCGATGGTCCGGCAGCGTGGAATGTGGATGGGGCCCTTCCAGTTGAATAATGTCGACTCCTGCTCTCCCGGAGAGGCACCTGGTCTTCTGACCAACCACGCCGCGCGCGTGTTCAATCGCCGCATGGATGCCCTGCTCAGGCCGCTCGGGATCGCGCTGGCGCACCTGTCGCCGCTGATGCTTCTCAATCGCGACGGGCCGATGCTTCAGCGCGATCTCGTCCGTGGATTGGGGATCGGGCAGCCCGGCATGGTCCATGCCATCCGTCGGCTCGAAGAAGGAGGATTCATATCGCGTCGGCCGGCCGAGAAGGATCGCCGCGCCACGATCATCGAACTCACCGACAAAGGCAGGGAAACAGTCGCGGTCGCCTCGCCCTTCCTCATCGAGGTCAACGAGAACGCCTTGTCAGGATTCACCGCCGAGGAAAGTAGGACGCTGGCGATCCTGCTCCAGCGACTGATCGCCAACCTTGAATTGGATGAATGATTCTCGGCAATCACCCCTCATCCCGCCAGCAACCTTGACGGAGAAAACATCAACGCTGATATAGTCTCATCTGAGTGAGACCTGTTGGCGGAAGGATGGACAGATGCATGCGGGGTGGGTGCCGCTCGCCGGTCGGCGTCTCTACTGCTTCGAGATGGGCGAAGGGCCGGTCGTCCTGCTGCACGGGATGACCAGCGCCGGGATCGCTTGGCGGGCGCAGGTCACCGCGCTGGCGAATGCGCGGTACGACGAAGTGCCGAATGCGAAGCACCTCGCCAACGTCGACGAGGCCGGGGCTTTCACGCAGCGGCTTCTTCGGTTCCTTGGTGAGGGGGCCTTCCAGCGGGTGGGCGAGGATCGGCACGAGAAGCGGTCAGCAAAGATGAGCGACCCGGCAGGCCCCTGCCGTTGGACAGTCGAGATCAAGGAGATGAGTCATGGCGAAGCGGGTTCTTGTCACGGGCGGCAGCGTGGCTGCGAACACGCTCGCGTGGTGGTTGGTCAAAGGCGGGTTCGACGTCACGGTTGTCGAGAAGGCGCCGGCGTTCCGCGATGGCGGTCAGAACGTCGACGTGCGCGGCGTGGCGCGCGGCGTGCTGCGGCGCATGGGGCTGGAAGAAGAGGTCGGCAGGAGCGGCACCGGGGAGACGGCCTGGACCTTCGTCGACGAGAACAGCAAGGTTGTCGGCCGGTTCGCGCTGAAGGATCTTGGTGCGAACGGCCCGACGGCCGAGTTGGAGATCCTGCGCGGCGAGTTGGCAAGGCTGCTTTATGAGAGCGTCCGCGACCGCGCCGCCTATCGCTTCGGCGATACGGTCGACTCCATCGAGGATGGCGCCGATGCCGCCTATGTCCGCTTCCAGAGCGGCAGGGAGGAGGATTACGACCTGGTCCTGATCGCCGAGGGGGTGGGATCATCGACGCGCGAGCTGGTCTTCGAGGGCGAGAACGAGCCGCGCTGGATGGATGTCACCATGGGCTATTTCACGATCCCGAAGGGTCCGGGCGATGGCAGCGACGCCCGCTGGTACAATGCGCCGGATGGCCGCAGCGTCTTCCTGCGTCCCGACAACAAAGGAACCACCCGCGCCGTCCTGACCTTGCAGGCCCTTGTTCGCGAAGCACCGGCGGCGCCGGAGGAACAGAAGCAGTGGCTGAAGGAAAGGTTCTCCGATTCCGGTTGGGAAACGCCCCGGGTGCTCGACGGGCTTGAAGACGCCAACGACCTCTACTTCGACCTGTTGCGGCAGGTGAAGATGAAACGGTGGCGCAAGGGTCGCGTCGCCGTCACCGGCGATGCGGCATGGTGCGCGACGCCGCTCAGCGGCATCGGCACGACGCTGGCGATCGTCGGCGCTTATGTGCTGGCCGGCGAACTTTCGAAAGGGGACGACATCGAGCGGGCCTTCAAGTGCTACGAAGACATCATGCGTCCTTTCGTCAAGAAGGGTCAGAACGTGCCAAAGATCGGTCCGCGTCTGATGCAGCCGCACAGTCGTCTGGGTGTCTCGCTCCAGCGCTCCGTCCTCGGCATTGCGTCGAAGCCCGGCATCCAGAAGGTTCTGACCAAGGTGGCGATGCCTCGGGCAGAGAGTGTCGAACTGCCTGAATACCCGTTCGACGCCTAAAGCTGACGTGGCGGTCACGTCAATTCCTCAGAAAGCACGACGTGCGAACGTGCGTAGCATCGCTTGTTATGTCCGCCTTTGCGACTGCCGATGCCGCCCTGCTACGGCGATTACGTCATGTTCCTTCTTTCGCGACTTTCGTACGCCTATCGGCGCCCGAAACCCTTCAGGTTAGCGGTCCGGCAGCTTTCGAGCTGATCGAGTGAAAAAGCGGCCGTAGCTGGTAAGGCGATCTCCGCTTTCTCGATTGCGCGACGCTGTACGCTCAGACGTGCTTGGCAAAGAAACCGAGCATCTTCGAAGGCTCGTTCGCAAAATAGTCATAGGCGGCGAGGCGCGCCTTATCCAGATGGACGGATCGAAGAACTACGTGTTGACGTCTGGATGATGCGTTTTTGACAATCCGTCGCTTTTTGCGTCGGCTTTTGTTGGGAACTTGTCCCGGGCAAGACGCCCATGGGGTATGCAGTGCGCTTCAGGCGGCGCTGATCCGCTCCAGATAGATGAAGCGGCGGATATTGTAGACGAGATTGGCAAGGCCGATCTTCATCTCGGCGCGCTTGATGCCGACGGTGCGGATGAAGAGCCCCATGCGGGATTTCTGGTCGGCGAAGACATGCTCGACGCGGGATCGGATCACCGACTTTCCGGCATTGGCGCGCCGGGTCGGCGCAGGCATCTCCCGGTGCGGCGGCTTCTTGTGGTGGACCTTCGAGACGAAGCCGTTCTTGTCCATGAAGGCCTCGTTCGCGGCCGAGCGATACGCGGTGTCGGCCCAGACGGAAGAGCCGCTGTTGCTGCGATCCAGCAAGCCCTCGCGCAGTCTGGCCCCGTCATGCGCGCTTGCATCGGTTGCCTTCCAGCGCCGGATCAGACGGAAGCGGCGATCGATGGAGATGTGGTTCTTGTAGCCGAAGGCCGGGATGGCGAGATCGACGGCCGGCACCGTTCCATCCTCCTGCGGCTTGGCCTTGGTGAACTTGAGCGTCCAACGCGCGTCGCGGTCCTTGTGGCGCAGCTTCGCGGGCTTGTCCTTCCAGGCTTCCGGTATCTTGCCGGCCTTGATGTCGGCTTTCTCCGCCTTCGTATTGCGCTGTCGTGGCGCGGCAACCAGCGAGGCGTCGATGATCTGACCGGACATCGGGATGTAGCCGCCATCACGCAGCATCGCATCGAAGCGCTCGAACAGAGACCCGATCGCGCCAGCCGTCGTCAGCCGCTCCCGGAACCGCCAGATCGTCTTGGCATCGGGCACCCGATCCGAAAGGCCAAGGTCGAGGAAGCGCATGAAGGAAAGCCGGTCGTTGATCAGATACTCGGCGCGCTCGTCCGACAGCGTGTTGATCGTCTGGATCACAAGGATCCTGAACATCATCACCGGATCGAAGGGCGGACGCCCGCCTTTGCTGCCGTCGCTGTAGGAGAGCGTCTTCTCAAGCTCCGGCCGGAACAGCTCGAAATCAACGGCCCGCGAGAACGCTTCCAACTGATCGCCGAGCCCGCTCAGACGGGCCAGCCGCTCATCAATGTCGAAGAAACCCGGCTGATCCATGTCCAATCCCAGAAAACGCCAAAGGCAACGGAATCACGGACACCCCTTCAAAGCCACAGGTTTTTAGAACCCTCCATCTGCGCGCGCTGGCGCAGCGCGTCGAGGTCGCCGACGACGAGGTTCGCATCATGGGATCAAAGTCGGAATTGCTGCGAACGCTGGTCGCCGCTTCTAGCGTAGAAACGGCGGCGTTCGGCGTTCATAGTTCTGTTCTGAAATGGCGCGCCCGAAAGGATTCGAACCTCTGACCCCCAGATTCGTAGAACGATCCTAGGCCTTAAAACGAAGGGTTTCTGGCATCCATGTCGCAGACATGTTGCAGTTAGGCCAGAAATGCGCGCTCTGCGGCCGCCATTTCGTCAGCATCGTTTTCTCGGGGGAACAGGTGGGAGTATCGGTCCATCGTCAGGGCGATCGTGGAGTGCCCCATGCGCTCTTGCACTGATTTGGGCGGCAGTCCGAGGCCTCCATCTTCCTTGCGGTTCACGCACCAGCTGGCAAACCAATGCCGAAGGCAATGCAGGCCCGTGTAGCGCGGCGCCATGATGGCGTTACCCTTCTCGTCGACCTCGCCCGTATCGATCGCTACGCCTGCCTTTACCCACGCAGGATGCACCTCGCGTCGAAGGAGGTTGTTCAGCGCCTCGACCTTACCCGCACCGTTCGGGAAGACCAGGCCGGCGTCACTCTTGGGGCAGGCGAGCTTCCATTCCTTCAACGCCGTAATGACCATCGGAGGGGCCGGCACGGTCCGTTCCCCCGAAATCGACTTCGGGCGGCCGATATCAGCGTATCGATCGGCGCGTTGGTGAACGCGAATTCGACCGTTGGCAAGATCCACGTCTTGCCAACGAAGGCCCCTGAGTTCGGACGCCCGCAAGCCGCAGAACGATGCGACCAGAATAAGCGGCCGGGTTCGCCCTCGCAGGACGGCCAGGAGCGCCTTCACCTCATCGCGGGTAGGGATGTCGACCCCGACCTTCAATCGGCCTTTCTGACGCTGTTCCTGCCGGCGTTCTCCCGATCCGCGCCGGGCTCGCATGTCTCGCACGACATTGCGGGCTACCAGGCCGCGTTCCTGGGCATCGGCAACGAGTGATCCTAGCGAGACGAGAATTTTGCGGACCATGGCTTGGGACCGCCCATCATCCCGCAATTCGTCTTCGAATGAACGAACCTTCGCGATGGTCAAGGACGAAAGCCGGTGCGTTCCAATGCGCGGCACAATGTGCAGGCGGAGATGGCGGTCGTAATCCTCGATCGTTGCACGCTCCAGGCCGGCAGCGCGAGCCGTCGCCATCCAGAGCTTGCCAGCTTCCGCGATCGTCGCGCTGGCGCTGTCCGCCACATGGGTTCCGTCGCGGATGTCAACGGAAGCGCGAGCCGAAAATGCGTCCGCATCCTTCTTCAACTTGAAGGTTTTCAGCCGGCGCTTCCCGGCGGCATCGAAGTAATCAACGACCCACGCAGCCTTTAGATGCCCGCTCGGCGTGGTCCAAGAGCGCTTACGAATGCTCACTGCCGTCATCCAATACTGTGAGTAGGTCAGTCTGACTCGGATTTTTGGGCGCTACACGAAACTGAAGTTCACTGACGGCATCATCAAGTATTTTAAGAGCATTGGCGTGAGGGGAAGTCTCCAAACCTCCATCTAGGAGAGACTTTTCTTTCAGATAATCGCGAACAAAAGAAACAGAAATATTATCGGGTGGATATGCTCTGTCTAAGGTAGACAAGATTTCTTGCTCAAAGGACCGTTGTTTATCCTGCGCTGCATAATCTATGCGTTTTACAAGATCGTCTGGAAGTCGAGGATCAACGAAAGAGCGCCTGAGGCGCTCGACGATTTCCGCCGTCATGCTGCGTCCAGCGGAATCAGCCTCCGACGCAATCATAGTTTTTAGGTCTTCTGGGATTCGAAGGCGAAAATGAAGGTCGTCGCGAGACATGCCGCACCTATGACACACAATGCTATTGACAACGATGCCACACTACTGCCACACCTATCAATGCCACACCGTGTGGCATAGCTAATGGAGGCTTAAGGATGTCGCAGGTTGTCGATACGTCACTCGACCTAGTTTGGGGTATTGCGAACATAGCGCGGCTGCTGGGACGCACGGTTCATCAAACTTACCCGATGCTGCGTGACGGCCAACTGCCGGCGCGTCAGGTCGGGGAGCGCTGGGTCGTTCGGCGTAGTGAGATTGAAAAGTTTTTCACGATGGACGCCGCCTGATGAGGGCGGCAGATACAACCTGTGACCAGATCGGCCTGTTCGATCAGCCGGCTCAGGCTCGACGGTCGCACAACGGGCTAACGATTGAGAAGTGGCTTTACGATCGATTGTCAGCAGGAACACCAACCTTAGAGCATCAAGTCTGGCCCGAGATGGTCGCGGTTCATTTGATGCGTCAGGACTACCTTAGTGCCGCGGACAAGGGCGGTTCAGATGACAAGAGCTTCGAAACTGAGTTTGGTATCGCTCTCCGAAAGCTCATACCGTTGTCGAAGAAACTCCGGACGATCAGAAGCCGCGGCAGGTGCATGTTTTACCGCCTGCCACCCTTGGTTGACGCTCGGAAGCACTTTTCTCGGAATGCGACCACAACGCCCGGTGCATTGTCATGGCGATAAAAATGGGCTCGGCAGAGGCTGCAACCTCTCCGAGCCATGGTCCCACAATCCCGACTAGGAGAGAGATATGGACACGAATGGATATAATCCATCCACAGATGAAATGCCAGTACCTACTCTGCATGAAGTTTTCGACGCGCTTCACGACTTGGAAGATGTCATTGCGGATGCTCGAAGCATGAGCGGTCTAGTCGATCACCTTGTGAGCAATGATTTGCCGGACTGCGGCAAGCAAAAAACTGCGACGGTGACTTATACCCAGTTGGATAGGCTTTCTTTCGCAAGCGTTCAGTCGATGCGGCTCACCGGCCTTGTTTACGACCAATGGGAAAAAGTCGCCATGCTATGCTTTCGCTTTGAGGAAGCCGCGCGACGCAATGGGGGTTCCGTATGAACCTCCCCATTAAACAGAGCATCAGCGCGCCTTCGAGGAAACTATCGTGAGTATCGATGGGCTCGAACGAACACGGGCAATTATTGCCGACGCCACCCGCAATATGAAATCGAATTACCAGGGCATCAGCCTCGTAGAGGCCGGCGTCAGCGCTCTCCATCTCTCCAATTTTGATATTGACGAGATGAATAGAGAGTTCGCCTTTATCGTCATCGGCAAGGGCGAGATGATCGTCTGGTTTCGGCCTGGCGCTCGACAGGAAGAGGGCGTCAGGCTGATAACCATGAGCGCTTTCCGGGCGCTCAGTCATAATGCTCGCCACCAGTGGGTGGACGACAAGGGCAAAGAGCGTTCGATCTCCTACGCTGACAAGTGGCTGATGCATCCCGGTCGGCGCGACTTCGCAGGTATCGAATTCTTTCCGAATCCAGACGGCGCCGAGGGAAAGCACGGCTACCTGAACTTGTGGACGGGTTTCACCGTCCAGCCGCGCCCAGGAGGATCATACAGCGTCTTCCGCGACCATCTTCGCACCAACGTTTGCGATGGGGATGAGACACTGTTCCGATGGCTTTTTGCCTGGTTCGCGCAGCTCGTTCAACAGCCTCGCCAGAAGACCGGGACCGCCATCGTTCTGCGGGGCGGCATGGGTTACGGGAAAACGGTAGTTGGCGAGGTCATAGGATCGTTGTTCTCCAACCATTACGTGCTGGCTGACGATCCGCGTTACCTGACCGGCAACTTTAACGCCCACATGGCGAGCTGCCTGCTGTTGCAGGCCGATGAAGCTATATGGGCGGGCGACAAGGGATCAGAGGGGCGCCTGAAGGGCCTCGTCACATCCACTACGCAGATGATCGAGGGCAAAGGCATTGACCCGATCAAGATCGACAACTTTCTCCGGATCATCATGACATCGAACAACGACTGGGTCGTCCCGGCCGGGAAGGATGAGAGGCGTTTCGCGATATTCGACGTTGCGGGCCATGCGGCTCAAAACCATACCTACTTCGGCGAGATGGCGGAGGAACTGGACTCGGGTGGGCGAGGGGCCCTTCTGCGGGATCTACTCGACTTCGATCTGTCGTCGGTGAATGTCAGGGTCATACCGAAGACGGCGGCTCTGCTGGAACAGAAGGTTCACAGCCTGGAGCCTATCGACGCCTGGCTACTTGATCGACTGCATGCTGGCACGCCCACGAAACATCACTCGAAATGGCCTGACTTCATCACGGCCAGCGCGCTGCGAGACGATTACCTGGGCGCGGCCGACAAGGTCGGAGTTCACCGCAAAAGCTTTGAAACTCAGTTTGGGACGAGGTTTCAAAAGCTCATGCCAAGAGCGAGGAAGGCGCGTCGCAACGTATCCGTCAGCGACGAGAGTGGACCTGAGCGCTTGTGGGGGTATGACCTGCCGCCTCTCTCGATGGCCCGCGACGACTTTGAGGCTGAATTCGGCCAATCCATCAGATGGGATCGGTCGGATGAGTAGAGGCAAATGTCCAACCTTGTCCAACCTTAGCAGCCGCACAACGAAGGTTGGACGCTCAAAATTCATCAACGATTTCAAGGGCCCTGTCCAACCGTCCAACCTGACCAACCTAAAACGCAAGTCATACGCATGCGCGCGCATGCACATGCACACGGACTGCCCATTTATGGTTGGTCAGGTTGGACGGTTGGACAGGACCTTTGATATCATTCGGGTTTTTGGCGTGTCCAACCTACGGATAAACATCAACGAGGTTGGACAAGGTTGGCCATCGGACAGCCGGAGGCGACGGCGCTCATGGGCGGACCTTAGCCAGCCGGAAGGCGGATGTCCACCGGGTGACCGGATGGCCCCCGGTTTAGGGACCGTACCGCCGTTCTGCGCCTCATACGGGGCGGGCCGACCCCTGATTTTCGCCAGTAGATGGCTCAGAAAGCGGTACACAGGTTGCACGAAAGCACGTGTACGCACGTTGGATTGGCGCTGCAGATGAGTGATCATGCGCTTGCCCGCATTGTTGCTCTGACGAAGGCTGCGGAATGCTGTCTTTCCAACTCGGACCCGAACGTCAGGTCTGTCGGAGCGGATCTAATGGCTTGGGTCGAAGGCGGCGCGTCAATCTCGCTTGACGCGCAACTAGGTCTCCGCCGGCAAGGTGGGGTCAGTGCGAAACGCGCTCTCGCCCTGGCCGACCGCGACTGCATGCTTCGAACCCTGTACGCGGAGCGCTGGGCAGACTTGGCGCCAAGCGCTGCATCTCGCGTGATGATTATCAGCTTCGAACGCTACGAATGCACTCGATGGCTTCGTGAGCGAACATTGCTAAGCGCGCCATCGGCAGAGCCTGCTGCCACCTGGTGGCGTATGCTCCGCACTGGCTCTGAGATGCCTGGAAGCAAACGCTTATCACAGATATTGATGCGGGAAATTCAAGGCATGGTTTGAATTTCCCCTGATGCGTCTGATCTTGCTCTAAAGGAGATTTGACGCTCGTGGAAACGCAACACACCATCGACAGGACACGTCTGCCCGGCCTTCGTGCAGATTGGGATGCGAGCATTGCCTCTGCCGATAAGATCAGCGCAGCTATCTCTGATCTTCAGTGGGAGTTGAGGACTTTGCGCCCACAGGTAGCGGTTCGGGAGAGCGATCCCACTGCTTTTAGAAATGAGGCACCCGGCGTCAAAGCCGACATGAAAGCAAAGCAAGATGAGTTGCGCGGGCGACTGGAAGACCTGCGTGCGGCGCAGGAGCAGGCGCGCGAGCGCGCTCAGGCAGCGCAAGAACTATACACGGCCTGCGCACGGTTTCTTGGAGTGGTTCGATGAGTGATGCGATCCGTAGCGCCTCTGCGATGGTGAAGAAGGCTCAAAATGCAGGACGCGAACTTTCCGACGCTGTCGAAACATTGCGAAGCCGCGTGCGCACGCTGAAAGCTGAACGTGACCGCATTCGTGCTCTTTCACCGCCGATGGATATCGCCATTGGCCGAATTAGGCAGTGGGCTGGTGAGATGCGCGATGTTGCCTTGAGCGGGTCAAATGGATTCATTCCGACGCCGTCGCATTTCTGCGACCGCGAATGGTCGCCTTCGTACCACATCAACGTCGAGCAAACATTCAATGCATATCTAATGCCGCTATTCCTCGAAGCCTTTGAACGGGCAACGCGCGAGCATTACGAGACCATCGAATGGATATCAGACGATGAACGTGAAACGAGCCTCATCCAGCTCGATCGAGACCTGCTTGATGTTGAGATGGCTGAAGAAAGCGTCATCCGAGCGGCTGAAGCGTCAGGCTTCCCTATAGTCCGTCGAGGCAACGCAGATCCCCGCGCTGTGCTTGCTCACGACAAGGCTTTGCCTTGATGGATAAGTTAATCCCATTCAAGCGTCCCGAAAAGCCGAGCTATCTATCTGCCTGCCGCGATCAAGGCGTCCATCAGGAACGCGAAGAGCTATTGGCTGAGCATGCCGAGCTGCTGGATGAGCGGCGACGCATGGCGGCAGAGGCTGCACAGCGGCGCATAGAGATGGAAGCTCGCATCGGCGGCAACGCACCCTCTGGGCATCTACCGGTCGATCATCCTCGGTTTGCCGATAGGGCGGGCCAGGCCAAGGCGGAAACTCTCGCCCGGGTCGACGCCATTCTCGAAGCGTTCGAACGGCTTGGGCATGGTGGTCCCTGGCTTTCGTCGCTCCGTCTTTTGATCTGCCAAACCGACATGAGCCCCGAGTGGATCGCGACGTACATCCACATCGCGGAACATAGTTCACTCAGCATGTCGGAAGAAAAGGAAGAAAAATTATGAAACTGGACAGTCAAGCCTCGAAAGCCCAGGCCGACAAGGGGAGTATGGCAGCCAATATGCGAAAGCTCCTTAACCTAAGCGATCCGGCTGCTGAGAAGTCATCCGAAGATAAGCCATCGCTTTCGGCGAATATGCGTCAGCTACTCGCTCGTGATGGCGATCGCTGAAAATCATTCTGAAATCATCGCGCGGGGGCTCCTACTCTAAAGCGCGGTGGTAAGGGGCCGTTGCCGTCCGTCAACGGCCCCACCCTCCAATCCGACCCAAGGACTGACCATGAAGAGCTTTTCGCCTGTGACAAACATCAAGGTCGCGGCCACAACGGCCAGCCAGCGCACCGCCTTCAGCAACATCTATCGTCACACGCATTTCGCCATTGCTGCGACCGCCAACATGGACGTGTTCGTGTCCCTTGGCGGCGAAGCGTACTAACAGCGGGGTCGTCTAATGGTCCGGGAAGTCGAAGCCAAGCTCGTCCTGTCGGCACAGGACCGCACCCGCAAGGCGTTCGAGAGCATCGAACGGCGACTGAAGGGCGTCGAGAAACGAAGTTCCGTAGCCAACCGGATGTCGGCACAGGCCGCGCGGTTCGAGCAGGCAGCGGCACGCACGACCAACTCGATGTATGCCACGACTGCCAGGATAGCCGCTCCACTTCTCGCGGCTACAGGCCTGAACTCCGGCCTGCGGACTCTGACGTCTTACGAAGACGCCTTGACCGAGATTCAGAAAAAAGGCGGCTTCAGCGAAAAGCAGATGGCGAAGTTGGGCGACGAAGCTCGAGCCCTCGCCACCAGCGGCGAGCTCGCAGTCCCACTGAATGAAATCCTCTCGGCGTACGAACGCGGCGCCGCTGCCGGTCTGCCGCTCGAGGATCTTCGAGACTTCGCCGAGCTATCCGCCAAGGCATCGGATGCGTTCGGCATGTCAGCCGAGGAAGTCGGCAATGCGGCGGCTGGGTTCAACGTCGGTCTCGGCATTCCCATCGCCAAGATGGAAAGCTACTTCGACCTCATCAACTCGCTCGCCGATAGCGGCATCAGCGATGAATCCGATATCATCAAGTATCTCGACAACGCCGGCGCGGCGCTCAAGAACTTCGGCCTGTCGGCCAATGACGCGGCAGCCTATGGCGCAGCGTTCCTCAACCTGAAACTGGGGCCTGAGACCGCGGCCCGCATGACAAATGCTCTGACGCAGAGGCTGATCGCGCCGGACAACCTGGGCAAAGAAGCCTATGCGGTGTTCTCTGAATTCGTCGGCGATGTCGGCGAGTTCAAGGACATGCTCAAGGGCGATGCCCAGGGCGCATTGCGCAAGTTCCTTGGGGATCTGGCGAAGCTCGACAAGTTCGAGCGTGCCCGCGTCACCGGTAAGATATTCGGCACGGAATGGTCCGACGAGATCATGCGCGTAGTTGAGGGTATCGAGGAGGTCGATCGCAACATCGCCGCAGCTCGCAATACCGACAGCTGGGCCGGCTCCTTGGAGAAGTCTTATCAGCTCAAGCTCGACACGATGATGTCTCGCTGGCGGCTGTTCCAGAACCAGATCGGCGAGACCGTCATCGACCTCGGGTTGATGGGCCTTCCGGCGCTGAAGGAAGGCCTCGACGGCGCGACCAACCAGGTGAAGGAACTCGGTACCCAGATCGAGACCTTCAGGTTCAAGGTCGACATGGAGGAATTCGACGCTGCGAAGACGGCCGTCGCCGAATTGTCCACCGCCGTCAGCGAGTTGCTCGATCTCGGCGGAGACGGTGACAGCGTGCTCGAGCAGACATTCGACCGCATTGCTAATGCCGCCAATGCGGTGAGCAGCGCCGTCAACATCGGACACGACCTCGCCGAACGGATCGGCCTTGTAGACAAGGATCAGGAAACCGCCGAGGCGGAGTCTGGCCGCTTGCAGAAGTGGACCGACAACTTCCTCGAATGGAACAAGATCGTCGGCGGTGCTTTCGACCTGGCCGACTACGCGATCAATGACGGTGCATTACGTGCTGCTCGTAAGGATCGTATTGCCGGGCGGGAGCAGGACGACGTCGACGATCGCGTGAGCGGTGCATTCGGCGATGGCGGCCTCCCTGGCCGAGAGCCACGGCTAAAGATAACGCCGCCCACCCCGGGCACGATCGATGGCTACGCTGTTCGCAACACGGGCGAAGTCCCTACGCCGCGCTTCTCCACCGACATGCCGGCGCTGAGCGAGGATTTGGATGCGTCCACAGACCGGCTGCGGCAGGCCATGGAGGCCAGCGGAGCAATCGTTACCACGTCCGGGGCGGATGCGGGGAGCAAGCTTCAGGACGGGGCGCAGGCGGGCGCCAACGCACTGATGCAGGCGGCCCAAGCAATCGAGACAGCTGGCAGGAATGCGGCCGCCGCGATCTCCTCCGTTCGGATCCCATTACCAGGTGGCGCGACTGCCGCGTCGCGTCCGCGTGCGAATGCCAATCTTGGTGACTCGATGGTAGGTGTCGGGGAGGCGGGCCAATGACTATCACCAGCGATCAGAAGTTCGCGACCGCTCACAATCTGCTTCGCCCTTTGCGTGGAGCGCTGAGCGTCGAGCAACTCACATCGTATCTTGCCGCAATCCGACAGGAGCGAACCGCCAGTGAGGAGAGATGCCGTGTAATCGCGCAACGCATTGTCAGCCTGGGTGTCTCCGAGGAAGTCGTCGCCGAGCTTATGGCAGCGAGCGAGGCCGTCGGCGTGAACGACGCCATGTGCACCCTTCACGCCGCAGCGCTGACCCTTCAGGCAATGCCAAATAGCGGTGGCGGTCAGCGAACCGCCGGCGGTGCCTGTGCTGACATTTCGAGAGGATAGATGAATTATACGGCCTGCAACCGATCCCAAATCCTTGATGGGATTGTCCATCGCGCTTTGCATGACGCCGTGATGAAGCATGGATTTCGACGCGATGAAACGGCCTTTGCGCTACTGCATCATGCTGCTTTGTTGGCTGGGGCCGCCTATGATCCGGAAAGACCGCTAGTTGCGGATGCGATGGAAGACATGGCAAAAAGACTGCGTTTCAGCGAGCATTTTTCGGCTTCACGAACGTGTTAGTCTCGCAACACATGGCAATTATAGACTTCGCTCTAGGTTGCTTTGAAATAATCCTTTGATATTTCCATATAGTCGAGGTCAAACGCTAAACCTACATATCTTACAGGCGTTTGAAATTCGCGTGCAAGTGCCTCGATACGACTTTCGTCCACGGGGCCATCCGCCAGTATTTTCTCTCGCACTGTGTATGGTATAAGAATCTCAACCGCTCCCACCTCAGCCACTTTCTCCATTGAAACCGCTACTGGTTGATTCATTGGCGAGCTCTTCACGCTTGCTAGTGACAGCTCGGTTATTAGCAGCTTAACGTCATCGTCGGAAACGCTGTGGCTTCCTTTGGCGGTATCGAGGGCGTGGCAAAGCTCCTTCGTAACAACGAATCGCAGCCAATCTAATGAGAGATGGTTCGCGTATCTAATTTCAACCTTCGTTATCTCACCGGAGTACGGTTGAAAGTACTCGAACCGACGAAACGAGCCCCATATTGGGTTGTCCGCTGGAGTATTGTAGCCAACGAATTCGACTATATCGATCTTGGTATACGCAGTTACCAGGTTGACTAGAGTTTCCAGCGTGCAAGGTGCGCAAGGATCACCCATTTCCGCCGCGGCAGCGTCGCCTACGGACCGTATCGCATTGAAGATCATCCAAAAAATTCCGCATAAAAATAGGCGGGACTTAGCCCGCCTATTCGACACACCCTAAGTGCTACCTAATTAACAGTTAAGAAGGCAGATTGCCAGCCCAGCCGGAATGGCGAACACATTCACCAGATGCGATTGCTTCTTCGATCTGGTTTAAGCCCTCATAAATGTCATGCGCCTTAACAGCGCGCGAGGGATGGAAGAAAAACTTCACATCCACCAAACCCTCGTCTCGGGCTTCTGCAAGCCGAGAGAGGAACTTATCCTGCTCGGTCATCGGCAATCTCCTACCTACCTAAATAGCTAGACATAAAGAAACACCCTACCGCGTCGCGCAAGTAAGGTTCGAATGGCCATCTTCGTTTAGCCTATGATGGCGGCATCGACTGAATTTCGAATGTCAAGCCATATTTCGATTTTAGAGTAATGCGTCCCCAGTCGTTCGTCTAGGGATTATCGCAAAAAATCGGATTCAGCGGACGCTTAGTGGCATAAAGCCCTCACTTATCATAGTCGAACTGTTGGTTAGCGAGGGCTTTAATGTCGCGGTAGCCACGGCGGCTATTCGGCAGTCGGAAATGGCCGCAAAAGCGCCGTTTTAGCGATGCGCCCGCATATCTAGTCGGTGCGCCGCTGTAGAGATCGCTCAGTCTGTGTCGGGAATTTTATATTGCAGGTAATCCCTAACGGCCCACGCATCTCGGACACGATCATCAATTGCTTGATCGAGCTCCCCGCCGTCGCGCTCGACAGCACCGGTTTTCCTTCGGAAATAGCTTCCCATGTCCTCGGGGTTGAATTTCGGGTCGTTTACGACGTGTGATAAGGCACGGTGGAATGCCTCGTCCTCAAGATCGTGTCCGCTAAACCAAGTGGGACGGTTCAGATAGCGGTCGAAAATTTCGTATATCGACATTGTGAAGCCTCTTCTGCGCTTAAAGGCGGACGTTGATCCAGTTCCAGACATTTGGGGCCATCCAGCCCTGATGTTGGCCTGCGACCATCCTGGTGACGACCAGCTTATCGCTGTCGGCCAGCACTGCCCGGATGTCGGTGCAAACGGCATTCGCATCTGCTGTTGAGCTGACGAATACGACCGAGTCCAAGCCGTCGTCTTTGATATTTTCATAGCGCTGCAGATGTTGGATTAGCCGCGCGCGCGCCTCGGCGTAATTCTGCCGCTGTCGGTTCAGGTCCCATGTCACGAGATAGACTGCCATCGAATCGCCTCCCAACGGTTTGGTGAAGCATTCTCATACAGAGCGTCCATGATTGGTGATGACGTTCGCGGCATGTCGCACAACATGTTGCAGTCATTAGCCAATGCCCACCACAAAACCCCACAAATGAAGGACATTGGGCGCAACATCGTGCAACATGCCCTGACGGCAAGTTTCACTCTAACCTATTGAAAACGTTGGCGCGCCCGAAAGGATTCGAACCTCTGACCCCCAGATTCGTAGTCTGGTGCTCTATCCAGCTGAGCTACGGGCGCATCCGGCGTTGGCAGGGGCTTGGCCCCGCAACCGGTGTGAGCGGTTCCTAACCGCTCCCTTTTGCGAAAGCAAGCGCCCTCTGCCGAAAAAATGCGTCACATGCGGCTGTCGCGTTTGCCGACAACGATTTCGAAGCGCGCCCCCGGCGAGTGCCCTTCGACATGGTGGATCGAACCCCCATGCGCCTGCACGATCTCGGCCGCGATGGCGAGCCCCAGCCCGGTGCCGCCGGCGCGCGTCGAGCCGCGAAACGCCTTGAAAAGATTTTCGCGAGCACGGGCGGATAGGCCGGGGCCGGTATCCTGGACGCCGATCCGGACGTCCTCGCCGTCCACGTCCACCGCATCCACCACGACACGGCGGACGAGCGCCTCGTCGGCATCGTTCTCGAAGGCCTGGATCGCGTTGCGGACGAGATTGGCGACGGCGCGATGGAAATGGTCGGGGTCCACCTCCATCTCGAGATCGGGCGGCACCTCGTTGGCGAACTGAACCCGATCGTCCAGCCCGGCCATCATCTCGAATACGTCGTCCACGAGGAGACGCAGCCGAATCACGCGCTTCTGCGGGTTGCTCTCGACCGCGCGGCCATAGGCCAGCACCGACTGCGTATAATGCAGTGCCCGGTCCAGGCTGCGGATCAGCGTCGGCGCGAAGCGCTGCACCTGCGGATCCGGAATGTCGGAAAGGCGGTCCGAGACAAGCTGCGCCGAGGCCAGCGTGTTGCGCAAATCATGATTGATCTTGGAGACGGCGAGCCCCAGATCCGCAAGATGCCGCTGCTCGCGCAGCATCCGCTGCAGCGTGCCCTGCATGTCGGCCAGGTGCCGTTCGGCGATGCCGATCTCGTCGTCGCGGCTGCTGGCCACGATGACGCGAGCGGGGTTCTCGGGCTCTTCCCGGAACCGCACCATCGATTCGGTCATGCGGCGCATGGGCCGCAGCAGATAGCGGCTGATGGCGATGTAGACGAGAAGCCCGGCGAAGCTGGCCAGCAGAAGCGAGATGGTGAAGATATTGCGCGAATAGACCAGCATCGCCCGGCGCAACGGTTGCTCCAGGAGAACGACTTCCGCCGTCATCGTGCCGTCACCGATGGGGCCGAGGGCCCGAATGGTGCGCTGGCCGCCGAAGAGAAGCGTGTCGAAGGCCGCGCGGATCGATGCGGGGATGGATTCGGTCGCAAGGTCGACCTCGCGGTCTACGGGGCCCACTTCCTCGGCCCGCGCCAGAAGCCGCGACATGCCCTGCGACTCGACCGCGATGAGCTGCGCGCCCAGAGAATGGAGAAGCTCCGCCTCGTCCTCCGGAGCCATCAGCCCGAAGGGGCCACCCGAACTGCGTCCGGCCGCAAGGCTGGCGGCCGCCACCGTCTCGACCTTGGTGTGGAGCCAGTCGCGGCGAAACTTGGAGACGGACGGCACGAACACGGCGACCTCGGCCAGCATGATCGAGATCATGGTGAACCACAGGATGCGCGTCGACAGACGGCGCGGCAGCGTGGGCCGGTGGGCGTTCGCCTCTTCCCTGGCGCCCGTCATCCAATATCCTCTCAGATCCTTCCTCGCCCGATTCCGCACCTGGTACCGGCAACTGGCCATCGCGCCTTCGTACTTCTTAGGCTCTCGGGCCGCAGAATAGGAAGGCGCAATTGACTTTCGTCCACGAATTTTCCATAAGCGCCGCACCAGAGCGGGTGGCAGCCCGCGTCAGAGTGCTTATGCATGTCCGACGCCCCGTCCGCCAAAGTCTATATCGAGACCTGTCGAACCAAGGGGTCCGCGGATATCGCCGCGGAATAACAACATGAAGCGCACCTATCAGCCGAGCAAACTCGTCCGCAAGCGCCGCCACGGCTTCCGCTCGCGCATGGCGACCACCGGTGGCCGTCGCGTCATCGCGTCGCGCCGCGCCAAGGGCCGCAAGCGCCTGTCGGCTTAAGGCCAGGGCCGCCGGCGCGCATTGCCGGGTGGTGCAGCGACTCAAGAAGCGGTCGGAATTTCTGGCCGCACGCAAGGGCCGTCGTCTGAACGGCCCTTTGTTCTTTATCGAGGCTCTGGAACGTCCGGACGATGCCCCGGCCCGGTACGGACTTACGGTCACGCGCAAAGTCGGCAACGCGGTGGAGCGCAATCGCATCCGCCGACGCCTTCGTGAAGCGATCCGCGTCCATTCCGGGGCTGACATGGTGCCGGGCTTCGATTATGTGATCGTCGCGCGCCGCGATCTTCTTGCAGCACCCTTCGAGCGGATCGGAGCGGAGCTGTCTGCACGGTTTCGAAAAGTGGCGCGGGGCGACGCGGGCGGCCGTTCCGGCCAGAAGGCCCGTCCACCGGGAACGTGAATGATGGAAAACAACCGCAATTTTCTTCTGGCGATGGTGCTGTCCATCGCGGTCCTCGTGGGCTGGCAGTTCTTCGTCATCAGCCCCCGCATGACCGACGAGGGCGCCGCGACGACGACCGCGGCGGAGGGATCGTTGCAGTCGCCCACCGTTCCGGCCGGCACCCCGCAGGAACAGGCCGTGGCGCCGGCAGGCCGCGAAAGCATTCCGCAGGCCGCCCCGCAGGTGGATACGCTGACGCGGGAGGCCGCCATCGCCGCCTCGCCCCGAGTCGCTCTGGATACGCCCTCGCTGTCCGGCTCGATCAACCTGATCGGCGCCCGCCTCGACGATCTGCGCCTCAAGAATTACCACGAGACGGTGGACGATTCCTCTCCCACCATCGTGCTGCTGTCGCCCGAGCAGACCGGCCATGACGGCTATTTCGCCGAGTTCGGCTATACCGGGCAGGATATCGGCTCCCTGCCGGGCCCGACGACGCGCTGGCAGGCCGAGGACGGCCAGACGCTGACGCCCGGCACCCCGATCCGCCTGACATACACCAACGAGCGCGGCATCGCGTTCGTCCGCGAAATCTCGGTCGATCCGAACGCGATGTTCTCCATCGCCGACAGCATCACCAATTCCGGTGACGCCGCGGTCTCGGTGCAGCCCTACGGGCGCGTCGTGCGCCATTCCAAGCCGCAGGTCGCCTCCGCCTGGGTCGTGTTCGAGGGCCTCATCGGCTATCTCGGCGAAAGCGGCCTCAACGAGGTCACCTATTCCAAGATCGAGGAAGAAGGCAGGGTCAGCCCCGCTTCGACCAATTCCGGCTGGCTCGGAATCACCGACAAATATTGGGCGACGACGCTGATTCCGGATGCCGGCGCGTCGTTCCAGCCCGGTTTCCGCTTCTCGTCCGACAATGGCAGCCGCTACCAGTCGGAATATCTGAGCGAGGCCGTCAACCTGCAGCCCGGTGAAACCCGCGAACTGCTGACCCGTGCCTTCGCCGGCCCGAAGGTCGTCAGCCTGGTCGACGGCTACCAGGACAGCCTCGGCATACCGGAGTTCAGCCGCCTGATCGACTGGGGCTGGTTCCGCTTCCTGACGCGTCCGCTCTTCTACGTGATCGACTGGATCTACAACTTCACCGGCAATTTCGGCATCGCCATCCTGCTGGTGACCGTCATGCTGAAGCTCGTCTTCTTCCCGCTCGCCAACAAGAGCTACAAGTCGATGGCGAAGATGAAGAACGTGCAGCCGCTGATGATGGAGCTGCGCGAGAAATACGCCGACGACCGGATGAAGCAGCAGCAGGAGATGATGCGCATCTACAAGGAGGAGAAGATCAACCCTGCCGCGGGCTGCTGGCCCGTGCTGGTGCAGATCCCCGTCTTCTTCGCGCTCTACAAGGTGCTCTACGTCACCATCGAGATGCGGCACGCGCCCTTCTTCGGCTGGATCCAGGATCTGGCCGCGCCGGACCCGACGAGCATCTTCAACCTCTTCGGCCTCATTCCGCTGACGCTGCCGCACTTCCTGATGATCGGCGTCTGGCCGATCCTGATGGGCATCACGATGTTCATCCAGATGAAGTTGAACCCGACGCCGCCCGATCCCACCCAGCAGATGATCTTCACCTGGATGCCGATCCTGTTCACCTTCATGCTGGCGTCCTTCCCCGCCGGTCTGGTGATCTACTGGACGTGGAACAACTTCCTGTCGATCATCCAGCAATCCGTCATCATGAAACGCAACGGCGCCAAGATCGAGCTGTGGGACAATCTTCGCGGTGTGTTCCGACGAAAAGGCTCGGAGGCCTGACGGAGCGTGGCCGAAGAGACCAGCCTGATCTTCAAGCGGCCGTGGGTGTTCATCCGCGGCGTGCCTGCCATGAAGTTCCTGCCGCCGGAAGGCCCGCCCGAGGTGGCGTTTGCCGGTCGTTCGAATGTCGGCAAGTCTTCCCTGATCAACGCGTTGCTGGGCCAGAAGGGGCTGGCGCGCACGTCCAATACGCCGGGCCGTACGCAGGAGCTCAACTATTTCGTGCCGGACGGCTATTCCGGCGGCGCGGATGACCTGCCGCCGGTGGCACTGGTGGATATGCCGGGCTATGGCTACGCCAAGGCGCCGAAGGAGCATGTCGATGCCTGGACGCGCCTCGTCTTCGACTACCTGCGTGGCCGCGCCTCGTTGAAGCGCGTCTTCGTGCTTATCGACTCCCGCCACGGCATCAAGAAGAACGACGCCGACGTGATGGCGCTTCTGGACAAGGCCGCCGTGTCCTACCAGATCGTCCTGACCAAGACCGACAAGATTTCCGCCCTGGCGCTGCCCAAGCTGATGGCGGCGACGCAGGAGGCGATCCGCAAGCGGCCCGCCGCCTATCCCGAAATCCTGTCCACCTCGTCCGAAAAGGGCGTCGGCCTTGCCGAGGTGCAGGAGGCCATCGAATCCTTCGTCGACTGACCGGTCGCCGCGCTCAGGCGGGGGAGGCCAGGCTTCGGGCCCGCAAGTCGCGAACCTTCGCCTCTATCCGGTGGAACACATCGCGATAGGCATCGAGGATCTGCTCGCGGCTGCCGGTGGTGGCCGACGGATCGGGCATCGGCCAGAATTCGATCGTCACGGCCTCGGCACCGGTGTGCTCCAGCGCATGGTGATGCGCTTCCGGCGACATCGTGACGATCATGTCGAAGAACCCATCCTCCATATCGTCCATGCGGCGGGGCGGTGCGCTGACGGGCGGCAAGCCTTCTTCCCGCAGGATCGCATCCACGAAGGGGTCCGGCTGGCCGTCCTTGACCCCCGCCGAGGCGATGTAGACGGTGCCGGGCAGGAGGCTGCGCGCCAGGACCTCGGCCATCGGCGAGCGAATGGAATTCATGCCGCAGACGAACAGGATGGAGCGGGGGAGGGTGGTGCCCGGCGTCATCGCGTCAGCTCCGCCAATGCAGGACGCAGATGAGCGTGAAGAGGCGCCGCGCGGTATCCGTGTCGAGGACGATCTTGCCGGACAACCGCTCGCGCAGAAGCTCGGAGCCGTCATTGTGGACGCCCCGGCGCCCCATGTCGATGGCCTCGATCTGCGACGGAGTCGCCGAGCGGATGGCCTCGTAATAGCTGTCGCAGATCAGGAAGTAGTCGCGGATGATGCGCTTGAACGGGGTCAGCGACAGGATGTGCGTCGTCAGCTTGCGGCCGTCCGAATCGCGGATGTCGAAGACGAGGCGCTTTTCCACCAAAGCGAGCCGCAGGCGATAAAGGCCCCCCGGCTCCATGCCCGTCGGCTCGAAGCGGTTTTCCTCGATCAGGTCGAAGATGGCGACGGCGCGTTCGTGCTCGACATCCGGGGTGGCGCGGCCGATCGTCTCGTCCAACTCGATATCGACCAGCCTGCCGTGTTCCCCCCTGTCCATCGACGCCTCAGGACATGTTGAGCCGGATGGACACCGAGCGTGCATGGGCGTCCAGCCCTTCCACGCGGGCCAGTTCCAGCGCTGCCGGCGCGAGGGCCGAAAGGCTCTCGGGCGTCAGCTTCAGGATGGATGTGCGCTTCATGAAATCCAGGACGCCGAGCCCGGACGAAAAGCGCGCCGAACGGGCCGTGGGCAGCACATGATTGGATCCGGCCACATAATCGCCGATGGCTTCCGGCGTATGCCGCCCCAGGAAGGCAGCACCGGCGTCTGTTATGCGGGCCAGCAGGCGCTCCGGGTCGGCGGTGGCGATTTCCAGATGTTCCGCGGCGATGCGGTCGGCCAGTGGCGGAGCATCGCGCTCGAGATCCCGCACCAGGATGATGGCGCCGAAATCGTCCCAGCTGGCGCGGGCGGTCGTCTCCCGAGGCAGGCGGCGCAATTGCCTGTCCACGGCCTCCGTGACGGATTGAGCGAAGGCAGCGTCGTCGGTGATGAGGATCGCCTGCGCCGCGGTATCGTGCTCCGCCTGAGCCAGGAGATCGGCCGCGACCCAGTCGGGATTGTTGTCGCGGTCGGCGATGACGAGCACTTCCGATGGGCCGGCGATCATGTCGATGCCCACCGTGCCGAAGACCTGCCGCTTGGCTGCCGCGACATAGGCATTGCCCGGTCCGACGATCTTGGCAACGGGTGCGATGCTTTCGGTACCGTAGGCGAGGGCGGCGACGGCCTGTGCCCCGCCGATGCGATAGATTTCGCCGACACCGGCAAGGTGCGCCGCCGCCAGCACCAGCGGGTTGAGTTCGCCCGAGCGCGCCGGAACGACCATGGCGATGCGGCCGACGCCCGCCACGATTGCCGGCACGGCGTTCATCAGGACCGAGGATGGGTAGCTGGCGGCGCCGCCGGGCACGTACAGGCCCACCGACCGGATCGCCGTCCAGCGCGCGCCGAGCGTGGCACCCAGCGCATCCGTATAGAGATCGTCGTTGGGGCGCTGACGCTCATGATGGCGCCGTATCCGCTCATGCGCGAACTTCAGCGCATCCATGGTCGGCTGCGGCGTCGCCGCGACCGCGGCTGCGATGTCTTCGGGCGCGACGCGCAGCGTGCCGGGTGTCAGCTCCAGTCCGTCGAAGCGGCGGGTCAGATCGATGAGCGCGGCGTCGCCTTCCGAACGGATCCGGGCGATGATGCCTCGGACGGCGTCGTCCACATCGGGCGAGGCTTCCCGCTTCGTACCCAGGAAGGTCTCGAAGCGGCTTTCGAAATCCGGCTCGCCCGCATTCAGCCTGATCGGCACAGGATACTCCTTGAAACTTCAGCCCCGCTCGTGGTCGGGCACCGCATCCGTGCTCCAGGCCGCCCCCAGGTCGGATAGCTGGGCTTCGATGCACTCGACCTGAAGCCTTATCGTAGCGTTGCCGGCAAAGACAAGCTCGATGACGCCGGAGGGGGCGTCCGCCTCTTCGAAGCGGATGGCCAGAAGATCCAGCACCTCGTCCGGCATGGCTGCGGCTATGCCGTTCTGGCGCACCGAAACGACACGGTCGAAATGCAGGACGGCGCGTCGACGCTCGCGGCTGCGGGGGCGAAACCGGAAAAATCCCTTGCGTTCGTCCGCCGCTTCCCAGGCAAAGCGGTTCATCACGATGACGAACCGCTGGCCTTTCGGCTCGTAGGTGAGATCCTGCGTCTTCATGACGGCGTCCTGGCAACACGCCGAGATGATCTGGAGGTCCTGGGCGTCGAGCGCCATGAGGCGTAGGTCTGTCATGGTCCGCTTCGTCTGGTTCGGGTTCGGAACCCATGTAGAGCAGATCGGACGGAAGGGGAAACGCCGCGCTTCGCTAGCCTGCGGACTTTGCGAAGAATGCGACAAGCGCGGTGGCGATATCGGGCACCACCTGCTCCACGACGATGCGCCCCTTCTGCGCCGTGGCGCTTGCCGCGGAACTGAGGACGCCGTCTTCCGGTATGGTCGACAGGTCGAACGGATAGGGGTCGAAGGGCGGAAACTCCGCCGGGGGATGGTCGGGGATCAGGTCCGCCCGGACCAGGTCGGGCCGCAGATGCAGCATGACCGAGGTTTCCATGACGGCGGCGTGTTCCAGCGCCCAGCTGACGAGACCATCGGGGAAGAGGACCTCCTCGGTGGCGGGGGTGATGAATTCCCAGTAGCCGAGCTTGATCGCGCGGACCGTGTCGATGCCCTCGCGCCGCTGGTCCCGCAGCATCAGGTCGATCGCCTCGGTGATGAACCACTGGTTTTCCATATGACCGTCGAACACAACGATGTGGCGGATGCCGTGCCGCACGAGCTCGTTCATCACATCGCGCAGCACCGCGACCAGGGTGGATGCGTCGAGGCTGAGCGTGCCGGGGAAGTGATTGCCGCCGCCGGTCTTCGGCTGCGACTTGTAGCCGTAGGAGACGGGCGGCGCGACGAGAGCGCCCATCCGCGCAGCGACGCGCATGGCGATCTCCTCGGGCAGGATCACATCCGTCGACAACGGCAGATGCGGACCATGCTGCTCGATGGAGCCGACCGGCAGCAGCACCACCGGCGGCCCTTCCTGCACCAGGCGTCGGAAATCGTAGGAGGTCAGATCCGCGATGCGGATCGAGCGCGTGTCAGGCATCGCTGGCCCACCGGGTTATGCCGATGTCCATGTCGTAGCAGCGCCTGACGACCTGTTCGAAAGCCGGTTCCAGCGCGCGGTTCGCCGCTTCGACGCCCAGCGTATACTCCTGGAAGGCGGGCATCATCTCGCGAAGCTCGGCCAGCAGCGCCTTCTCGTCCACCTTGGTCAGGCGTCCGCCGTCCACCACCATCTCGCCGTTGACGAAGACCTTCTCGATGGACGATCCATTTTCGCAGTAGACGAGGTGCTGGCGCAGATCGTTCATCGGCGTGAAGCTGGCGGTCTCCATGTCGAGCACCAGGAAGTCGGCCTTCTTGCCGGCCTCAAGCGAGCCGGTTTCCGCCTCCAGCCGCGCGGTGCGCGCGCCGCCCAGCGTTGCGGCATGCAGGACTTCGGATGCCGTCAGCCAGCGCTTCCAGTCCGGGTTGTTCACCTTGTGCATCAGGCCGGCGGCCTTCATCACATCGAAGATCCGCGGCGTATCGTTGGAGCATATGCCGTCCGACCCGAGGCCGACATGGACGCCGGCGTCGAGAAGCTTGCGCACAGGGGCTGTTCCCGCGCCGAGCTTCTGGTTGGAAATGGCATTGTGCGCGACGCAGACTCCGGCCCGCCCCATACGGGCAATGTCGTCGTCGCTGACCCAGATCGAATGGGCGATCGTCGTCCATGGATTGAGCAGGCCGAGGTCGTCCATGTAGGCCATCAGCGTCTTGCCGTAGAATTCCGGCCCCGTCACCCCTTGCACCTTGGTCTCGACGATATGCGTATGGAACGGGGCATCCCATTCCTTCGCCAGGTCGTTGGCGGCCTGCATCAGGTCCACCGTGCATCTCTGAGGCGCGGAGGGGGCGAGCATGGTTCGGATGCGGCCCGAACGCCCATGGAAGCTTGCATGCGCCTCCTTGACGAAGGCAAGGTACTCCTGCGTGGACATCGGGATCATGCGCCCGATCTCGTCCTGGAGGTCCTGCGGGACGTAGTCCCGCGTGAAGGGAATCGTATCCAGGAAGTTGCGGTTGACCACATGGGCCGAAACCGTGGCCCGGATGCCGACATCGTCATAGGCGTCGATGGCCGCGCCCATCAGTTCCAGCTCGGAGCGGGGGCTTTCATAGAGATCGTCGGTGATGCAGGTTACGCCGGTGCGCAGGGATTCCATCGCCACGAGCATGCTGCGAAGATAGACGAGGCGCGGCGGCAAGGCCTTCGCGGCGCGGATGGGGTAGGAATAGAGCATCCATACTTCGAGCGGCATGTTGTCGTAGCGGCCCTTGAACAGCGCCTCGTTGGAATGCAGATGCGCATTGACGAGGCCTGGCATGACCAGCTTGCCGCTGCCGTCCAGCCTGGGGGTGCCCTCCGGTGCCTCGAGCCCGGCGCCGATGGCGGTGATCCGCTCGCCTTCGACCAGCATGTCGCCGGTGAATGGCTCCATGCCGGCTTGCCCGCCGGCCAGGATCGTTGCGCCCTTGATCAGGATGCTCATGGATTGAATGCCTTTAATTTGAGATGAGGTAGCCGGAATCGTCACGCCAGCTTGCGAAGACCTTGGCGCCGGGCAGGTAGGCATCGGCCTCGATGGCGCCCGACGCCACCACTGCCTTCAATTCCTGCCCGCCGGCGCATTCCAGGAAGACGGTCAGCGACGCGCCATTGAAATCCGTGGTGGCGACGCTTGCGGCGACGCCGCCGCTGGCCGGTGCGATCGACGACAGGACGATCTCGTCGGCGCCGACCACCAGCGTTGCCGGGCCGGGGGACGGCGCGGGCTCGAGCACGCCGAACGTGCCGATGGCCGTATCGATGACGTGGCCTCCGCCTTCCTGGCGCACGGTGCCGGGCACCAGATTGGACCCTCCGAGGAACTCGGCCACGAAGCTGTTTGCCGCACGGCGATAGAGCGCGCGCGGGGCACCGACCTGTTGCACCTTGCCGGCATTCATGATGACGACGCGGTCGGCCATGGCAAAGGCCTCGGACGGGCTGTGCGTGACGCAGACGAAGGCGATGCCGAGCTCCCGGTGCAGGCGGACCAGCTCTGCCTGCATGCGCACCTTCAGGTGCGGGTCCAGGGCGCTGAGCGGCTCGTCGAGCAGCAGCAATTCCGGCTCGGTGGCCAGCGCCCGGGCCAATGCCACGCGCTGGCGCTGCCCGCCGGAAAGTTGCTGCGGCAGCCGGCCCGCCAGCGCCGCGATCCCCATCCGCTCCAGCCACTCGTCCACCTTGATGCGGCGGATGGCGGCTTCGACCGAGCGCTGTTTCAGACCGAACTCGACATTGTCGCGCACCGTCATGAATGGGAACAGGGCATAGTTCTGCCAGACCAAAGGCGTATCGCGGGCCCATGGATGGTCGTCATTGATGCGCCGCCCCCAGAGGCGGATGTCGCCACGGGTCGGTGTTTCGAGGCCCGCGATCATGCGCAGGGTGGTGGTCTTTCCGCAGCCGGACGGACCCATCAGGGCGATGAACTCGCCCTTGTGCACGGCAAGGCTGACATCCTCCACAGCCATCTGCCCGTCATAGCTCTTGCCTACGGCCGAAAGCTCCAGCATGGCGTTCGTCATGGACTGTTTCCCTTGATACGGCCGGCCGCCAGCCGCCGTGCGGCGATCAGTTGCGCCAGCGCCACCAGGACGATCGAAACAGCAAAGACGAGTGCCCCGACGGCGTTGATGCGCGGGCTGACCTGTCCTTGCAGCATGGCGAGCACGCGTACGGGGAGCGTTTCGTTGAGCCCGGAGATGAACCACGCGACCATGAATTCATCGAAGGAGACCGACGCGGTGATAAGGAGCGCGGCGGCGATGGCCGGCGTGGCGAAGGGGATGACGATCCGGCGCAGCGTCATCCACTGGCCGCAGCCGAGGTTCCAGGCGGCGGGTTCCAGATCCTTGTCGAGGTCGGCAAGCCGCATGCGCACGAGCGCCATGGCAAAGGGCGCGCAGACCACCACATGGGCCGCCACGAGGCCGGGGATGGTGCCCGACAGGCCGATGCGGCCCTGGAAGCTGAGCATCGCCACGCCCATGATGACGACGGGCACGGTCGGCGGCAGCGTTGCCAGCGCCATGTAGACGGCCTTGCCGAAGAAGCGATACCGATAATCGACATAGGCGGCGGTGAAGCCGAGGGCAGTCGATATCATGGCGGCAAAGCCGGCGACGACCAGGCTGTTGGCCAGCCCGCGACGCACCGTCGCGTCGGCGAAGATGGCCTCGTACCATTGAAGGGAGAAGCCGCCCCACGGCAGCGCGGGGAAGCGGTCGGCGTTGAACGAGAAGACCACCGTCGACAGGATCGGCGCGAAGATGAACAGGAAGACGACCACCGCCCAGGCAGCCAGCAGGCAATTGATGAGCCGGCCCGTCGCGTCGGTCTTCATGACGGGCGCCGCCCATAGGCAAGCTTCATCAGGATGCCGAGAACGGCGGTGAGGGTCACGATCATCACGACGGCGACGACCGATGCACGCGGCCAGTGATTGCCGGATTTCACCTGGTCGGCGATCAGGATGGACAGCGTCGGCGGGTTGGACCCGCCCAGGAACTGCGGGCTGATGTAATCCCCGAAGCAGAGGATGAAGGCGAAGGCGGCGGCAAGCACCAGCCCCACCCGCGCCGAAGGCACGACGATGCGAAACACGGTCGCCATCCGGCCACAGCCGAGATTGTGCGCGGCCTGCACCAGGGTTCTGTCGACTGCGCCCAGCGCGATCGTCTGCAATAGGATGACCAGCGGCGCGGTGAGGGTCAGATAGCCGATGAAGGTGCCGGTGGGTGTATTCAGGATGGAAGGTGCGGTCAGGCCGAATGGCGAGACGAGCGCATGAATGATCCCGGACGGGCTGAAGAAGATCTGCATCGAGTAGATGCGGACGGGGAAACTGGTGAAGAAGGGCACCAGAAGCAGGCCGGCCAGAAGCAGGCGCCAGCGTGACGGCGCCTTGAATGCCAGGGCATAGGATACCGGGAAGGCGAGGAGGCTGACGCAGAGCGCGGCAAGCGACGACAATACGAAGGTATGGACGAAGGCATTCTGGAAGAAGCCGGCCGAAAGCACGGCCTCCCAGTTGGCGAGCGTGAAATCGGGCCGCAGGCGGAAGTTGCGGACGGACCAGAACGTCATCGCGACGAGGAAGAGAAGCGGAGCCACGAAGAACGCGGCCTGCCACAGGAACATTGGCAGGCCGAGAACGAGGCCGAAGCGGGAGCGACGCACCGTCATGCCGGAAGACGCTTCGTCACATCGCCTTGAATTCGGACCAGGTGTCGTTCCAGGTCTCGATATCCTGCTGCACCGGCGTCTGGCGGATGTGGATCTTGCCTTCCTTGTACTCGTCCATGACGTTGCGGGCATCGAAGGTGTGGCGCAGCTTGACCGCGTCCTCGGGCGCCTCGGCGTTCATCATCTCCCAGCCCTTCTTGTTGGGGATGGATGCCCAATAGGCCGGCAGGCGTGCGGAGCGGAACTGGCCCTCGGGCGAGCTGGCATACTGGATGAACTTCTTGGCCAGATCCTTTTTGGTGGAGCTGGAGACGATGGACATGGATTCCGTCCACTGGATGCCGCCCTGCTCGGGCACGACCGCGTCCACGGGCACGCCCTCGTTCTGCAGCAGCAGCACGACCCAGTCGCCGATGCCGGGGATGACGGCGGCTGTTCCGTTGGTCAGCATGGCGAACTGGTCTGCCATGGAATAGAAGCCGCTGGTCTGCGGCCGCAGGGAGAAGAGCGTTTCGCTCAGCTTTTCGTAAGCCGTGTCGTCGATGTCGAAGGGCGAGGCGTTGCCGTCATAGAGGCTCAGGCAGCCCATGGTGGGCAGGTACCAGTCGAAGAAGCCGACCTTGCCCTTCACCTTCTCGTTCCACAGCGCCTCGTAGGAGGTAACGTCTTCCGGCGCCAGCATATCCGTGCGGTAGGCCAGGCCCAGATAGCCGAAGCGGATCATGACGGAATAGAGCTCGTCGCCGACCCAATGCAGCGGGAACTTCTGGAACTCCGGCCAATAGTCGGCCAGCGGGTAATCGGCCGGGTCCAGCGCGTCGATGAAGCCGCCATCCTGCAGCATGCCGATGTACTCGGCATCCGCAAGCACGACGTCGAAGGAGCCGGGAGGCGACTGGTTCATCAGCGCCAGCATCGGTTCTCCGCCTACATACTCCTTGGCCACCACCTTGACGCCGTACTCGTCCTCGAACGGCTTGACGAAGGCGGGATCGCCATGGCCCGGCCAGGTGAGGATGTTGAGCACGTTGTCCTGCGCCATCGATGCGCCGGTGCCGAGGCCGAGCGCTGTCGCGCCGGCCAGCGCGCCCGCACCCTGAAGGACGGTTCTGCGCGTCGGACGAAGAAAAAGCTCGCGTGGGTCGCGGATCAGGAAGCGGCTCATGAAAAGACCTTCGTGGCTCAAATGTCGTGCCACGACTGTGCATGACCGTCTCTTGAAACGGAAAGACGAAAAACCGATCACTACCCATAGGATACTCCTATGGGAATGCAGAGTGGGCGGCTTTGCGTCGCCCGACTTCGCTGAATCTATTGATAGTATCCGATTGTTGCAGCGACCTGCATTGAATTGCGGCAGATATTTACGCTCCTGTGCCTAGCGGAACGGCACTTATTCTCCTTCCGGTCGCCCTGAAAGCGGCATTGTCTGCTCCCGTACACAGCATATGATTATTTTTTGTGCAACTTGACAGATGATCGAATAGTAACCATAGGTAGGTCCAAACCCAGGTCGAGGCCGATGGACTTCCGGCAGCTCAGATATTTCGTCGCGATTGCCGACAGCGGCACCTTTTCCCGCGCGGCGGAAACCCTCCGCATTTCCCAACCCTCGCTCAGCCAGCAGATCCGAAACCTGGAGGACGAACTCGGCGTCGAGCTTCTGTCCCGCCACGCCCGCGGCGTCGCGCTAACGGAACTCGGCCAGCAGTTCTACGACCATGCGCGGCGCATCCTGTCGGGTGTCGAGCGCGCAAGAGAGGTCATGCATGCCCGCAAGGGCCATCCACGCGGCCGAATATCCGTCGGCCTGCCGACATCGGCGGCGCGCAACCTGTCGCTGCCGCTGTTCCGTGAACTTGCGGTGCGCGCGCCCGATATCGAGCTTCATATCGTCGAGGCCATGTCGGGCTATCTCGACGATTTCGTCCAGGGCGGCCGGCTGGATGTCGCGCTGCTTTACGATCACCGGGCCTATGAGGATGTCGCCTGGACGGAGATGGTCGTGGAGGATCTGTGCCTGTTCGTATCCTCGCGACATCCATGGGGACGGCGTCGTCAGCTTGCCTTCGACCGCGTGTTCGACATGCCGCTCGTTCTGCCGGGCCGCCCGCATGCGCTGCGAACCGTCGTCGAGCGGCTGGCGGCGCGGCGTGGCATGACCGTGGATGCACTGGATTGCGACAGCCTGCCCGCCATAGCCCGGCTGGTCACCTCCGAAGGGTTCGGTGCGATCATGCCGCATTTCGCCTTCCTGGATGAGCTCGCGCGCGGTGAGATGGTTGCGCTGGACATCGTCGATCCGACACCGTCGTGGCGGCTGTCGGTTGTCGTATCGCAACGCACCGTCAACCCACGAGGCAGCGAAGCCGTGGCGCGGGCGCTCGGCGATGTGATCGCGCGGCTTGTCGGCGACGGTACGTGGCGTGCAAGCTTGTCGCAGCCGATCATCCCGGCCCTTGCCCCGATGGCCGGCCGCACCGTGGCGACAGGTGACAGGCGGCAACCGCAGGTTTAAATGTTTGTTTGCCATGTTCGGCGACACTCAAGGCTGCACGCGCCGCATCATCCAGGACCCGCTTCATGCCCCGCATCACCCGGCCGCTACCCGACGGTCCAGCGCGGAAGCGCCCGCCCGCCGCATTGCGCTGGGGTGTGGTTCTGCTTGTCGCCGCCGCACTGGGAGCGGTGGCGGGCGTCGCCGTCGACCGGCTGTCCGATCCGGTCTATTCGGCGGTTGCGCGCATCGCGCTGGAGCCGGATGCCTATCGCCCGGCAGAAGGGGGCGACGATGCGATCCTGATGCCGCGGCTTCGTGGCAAGCTGGCGCGGATCGCGGGGGATGACGTCCTGGCCGCG
The DNA here is from genome assembly GCF_014844055.1 of Aureimonas sp. OT7. Taxonomy (NCBI): domain Bacteria; kingdom Pseudomonadati; phylum Pseudomonadota; class Alphaproteobacteria; order Hyphomicrobiales; family Aurantimonadaceae; genus Aureimonas; species Aureimonas sp. OT7. The sequence continues at coordinate 3,921,886 of NZ_CP062167.1, read as the reverse complement.
GCTTCGCCGGCCCCCGCCGACCTGCGCAGCCGTGTTGCCGTCCACAGCCCGCAAGGGGAGTTGACGGCGGATATCGTCGTCCAAGCCGCCTCGGCCGATGCCGCGGCCCGGGATGCCAACGCCATCGCGCGCGCCTTCGCGGACCGCGAGGCGCGTGACGTCGAAGGCCGGCGCGCGGCGGAGCGGGGGGAAGCAGAGCGCCGCGTACGCCTTGCACAGACCGCCCTTGCGCAAGCCGAGACCGCCCTTGCCGCGGTGCAGCCGACAGCCGGACCGGAGCCCGACCGGGATGCACCGGATGCGGAGATGTCGCGCCTGCAACGGCAACTGGATTCGTTGCGGCAGGTGGCCGATGGCGGGCCGGGCGGCGCAGACCTGCCCGAGAGCGTTCGGACCTTGTCCGAAAGGCGGGATGCGGCGTCGGCGGAGCTTGGTCTTCTATCCCGAACCTATGGGCCCCGGCATCCGCGTCGCGTGGAGGCCGCAAGGCGGCTGGCGGCGGCCGAGGCCGCGACGCGGCAGGAGGCCACCCGCCATGTGGTGGAAAGACAGGCGGCGCTCGACGCGGCGAGGTCCGCAGCGACCCAGCCCGCGGCCGTCGATCCGGCTGCGCCAGGCCCCGTCCGGGAATCGGCGGAGGTGGCTCGGCTGCGCGCCGCGCTGGCGGATGCAAGCGCGGCGCTGGATGAACGCGCCCGCGGTGCCCCGACCGCTCCGGTTGCCTTGGTGATCGCGGCCGAGCCGCCCGCCGTGCGCGACGGCCCATCGGAAGCGGCCTACGCGCTGATGGGTGCGGCCGGCGGTATCCTGGCCGGCCTTTTCATCCTGGCGGTTTCTGGCCTGTCGCGCCTCGTAGGGCAGGGGGCCGGCCGGACGGAGGTGGTCCTGTCGGACGTATCCTATGCGCCGGTCGATCTGGCACGGCGCGGTGATGCGTTGCGGCTTGCACCCCCGGCCGAACCGGCCGAGCGGCGCCCGGCGCATGGGGCCGATGGCGCGTCGGAGACGGAGCCTCGGCCCGTTCGTGAACGCCAGCCCGAACAGGGCAGCGCGGCGCCGGATCGGAGCCACGACCCTCAGGTGGATGATGCGGTATTGCGCCGCCGCGAGCGCCTGCGTCGCGAATTGCGGGACATGACGGCACGTCGGCAGGCCGAACTCGATGGGGGCGGCGCGGCGCGGATCATGAGTGCCGAGGAGTTGCAACGCCGTCACGACGAGCGCAACGGGCCGCACCGGCTTTGATCCGGCCGCTCAGGATGGCGGCGGCGCCGGAAGCGAGGGCGCCACGCCCGCCAGGTCGCCAATGGCCGGGCGCTCGCCCTGCGCAGGCCGGTAATCCGGCACGATATGCGACAGCAGAGCGATGGCGCGGCCGGCGTCGTTGGCGCGGATCGCCTTCTCCAGCGCCGCGAAATTGCGTCTCAGGAACGATGTGTCCGATACGCGGGAGCTGGCCGCCAGCAAGCCGTCGCGCCCGGTCCGCTCGATGATCTCGCCATCGCCGAACAACTCTTCATAGAGTTTCTCACCGGGCCGCAGGCCGATATATTCGATCGCGATGTCGACGCCGGGGCGCAGGCCCGCAAGCTGGATCAGCCGCTCGGCCAGTTCGGTGATCAGGATGGGCTCGCCCATGTCCAGGACGAAGATCCGCCCCCGCTCCGTGCGCGCGGCAACGCCGTGCCCCGCCGCATGCAGGATCAGGCGGCAGGCTTCCGGGATGGTCATGAAGAAGCGGGTGATCTTCGGATGCGTCACCGTCAGCGGTCCGCCGCGCTGCAACTGGGAATGGAACAGGGGAATGACCGATCCCGCCGAGCCGAGCACGTTGCCGAAACGTACCGTCATGAAGCGCGTGGCGCTGCCCGACAGGTCCAGCGCCTGGCAATAGGCCTCGGCGGCGCGCTTGGTGGCGCCCATGACATTGGCCGGGTTGACCGCCTTGTCGGTGGATACCATCACGAAGGCGGCCGCTTCGGCCGCCAGGGCGGCATCGGCGACGTTGCGCGTGCCGAGCAAGTTGGTCTCTATGCCCTCGACCGGGTTCTGCTCCACCAGCGGCACATGCTTCAGCGCCGCGGCGTGGAAGACGACATCCGGTTTGAAGGCGGTGAAGGCCGCAAGAACCCTGTCGGCCATGCGGACGTCGAGGATCCGCTCTTCCCTTCCCACGCCCGGGAACAAGGCCGCAAGCTGGCGGCCGATGGAATAGAGATTGAACTCGGAACTGTCGATCAGCAGCAGCTTGCTGGGCTGGAAGGCCGCGATCTGTTTGCAGAGTTCCGATCCGATGCTGCCGCCGGCGCCGGTTACCGCAATGGCGCGGTCGTTGATCAACTGCGCAACCTCGCGGATTTCCAGATCCACCTCGCGGCGGCCGAGGAGGTCTTCCAGCGAGACGGGCAGCGTCTCTATCGGCGCCTCGCTGTCGACGCCGCCGGCCTTCGATATGTCCGGCAGGCGCTTGACGGCGATCTTCAATGGGGCTGCCGCCTCAACCACGTTGGACATGTCGACAGGCGGCAAATTGGTCTGCGTGACGACGATCTGCGAGATGGGGCTGGCCGACAGCTCGTTCTTGCGAGCCAGGGTGGCGAGCGACGACAGATCCCCCACCACGCGCACTCCGTGCAGCCGGCGGCGCCAGTTCTTGGGTCGTGGGTCCAGGATGGCGACGATATGGGTATTGGGCTGGGAGCGGCGCGCGTTGCGGATGAAAAGGTCCGCATTGTCGTTGAAGCCGTAGAGCACGATATGCTCGACCTTGCCGATGCCCAGCGGCCGTGTGGCCGTCTCGTTGAACCCGCGCTCCTTGGAGAGGCGGTAGATCAGGCGCGGCCCGCCCAGCCCGACGATCATGATGAACCAGCACATCACCAAAGCGGAACGCGGCAGGAAGGCGCCGCGAAACAGGATGAAGTGCCCCAACAGGAAAATCGTCACGATGGCGGTGACGGCCTTGACGATGGAGACGACGTCCAGCAGCGAGGCATAGCGCCAGGCGCCGCTGTTCAAGGAGAACAACGGAAACATCAGGGCCGACATCAGGGCGAAGCTGCCGACGATGGCCCAGAGCTGCCAGTAGACGGCGAAGGCGTTGAAGTTCCAGGCGAGGCCCAGCGACAGCGCCATCGACAAGGCCGCAACCAGCACGTCGTGGACGATGCCGAGAGAGCGGAGCGACCCGCGCGGCAGATGCGGCTTCGTGTCGAACATGGCCTTCCGGAACCGAGGCACCGGAGGCGCGAGCGGCTCCGTGCGCATTGCAGGAAATGATCGGGGACGATGCGAGATCGCCCCACCCTTCCATTATTCTAGAGCGCTTCCATCGATCAAGGAAGAAGCACGCGCGTCGTGGCCCGCTCAGAAGACGGTCGCGCCCTTCGAGGCCGGGCCGACCATGGTCCGGAAAATGCCGAACAATTCGCGGCCGACGCCGTAGTCGTTGCCGGTCAGGTCGGGAATGGCGACCTCGCGCTGCGCCAGGTCGGCCGCATCGACGAGCAGTTCCAGCGTGCCGGCCTCGGCGTCCAGCCGGATCAGGTCGCCGTCGCGGATGCGGCCGATGACGCCGCCCTCCTTGGCTTCGGGCGTGACATGAATGGCCGCCGGCACCTTGCCGGAAGCGCCGGACATGCGCCCGTCCGTCACCAGGGCGACATTCTGTCCGCGATCCATGAGAACCCCCAGAGTCGGCGTCAGCTTGTGAAGCTCGGGCATGCCGTTGGCCGACGGGCCCTGATACCGGACGACGGCGACGAAGTCGCCCGTCAGCTCTCCGGCGCGGAAGGCGCGCTGCACGGCTTCCTGTCCGTCGAAGACGCGGGCAGGGGCGGTAACGACGCGCCGCTCGGGCTTGACGGCCGAAACCTTGATGACGGCCTTGCCGAGATTGCCGTCAAGAACACGCAATCCGCCATTGGACGAGAAGGGCGTATCCGCGCGAGCCAGAACCTTTGGGTCCAGGCTTTCGGACGGCGCGGCGACCCGCTCCACGCCTACGCCGTCGGCAGCCAGCCTTGCCTCGACCGTGTAGGCCGACAGGCCCATGCCGTATGCCGTGCGGACATCCTCGTGCAGGAGCCCGGCGCCCAGCAGCTCACGGATCAGGAAGCCCATGCCGCCGGCTGCGTTGAAATGGTTCACGTCGGCCAGGCCGTTCGGGTAGACGCGCGCCAGAAGCGGCGTGATGTCGGACAGGTCGGAAATATCCTGCCATGTCAGCGTGATGCCCGCCGCGGCCGCCATCGCAACCAGATGCAGCGTATGGTTGGTGGAGCCGCCGGTGGCGTGCAGTCCGACGACGCCGTTGACGATGGTGCGCTCGTCCACCATCACCCCGACGGGCGTATACTCGTTGCCGAGGGCCGTGATGGACAGGGCGCGTTGCGCGGCCTCGCGGGTAAGGGCGTCGCGCAAGGGGGTATTGGGGTTGACGAACGAGCTGCCGGGCAAATGCAGGCCCATGATCTCCATGAGCATCTGGTTGGAATTGGCGGTTCCGTAGAAGGTGCAGGTGCCGGGCCCGTGATAGGACTTCGATTCCGCCTCCAGCAGTTCGTCGCGGCCGACCTTACCCTCCGCATAGAGCTGGCGCACCCGCGCCTTTTCGTCATTGGGCAGACCCGAGGTCATGGGACCCGCCGGCACGAACACCGCCGGCAGATGGCCGAAGGTCAGCGCGGCGATGACGAGCCCCGGCACGATCTTGTCGCAGACGCCGAGATAGACCGCCGCGTCGAACATGTCGTGGCTGAGGCCGACAGCGGCCGAGAGGGCGATGACATCGCGCGAGAACAGAGAAAGCTCCATGCCGGCTTCGCCCTGCGTGACGCCGTCGCACATGGCGGGAACGCCGCCGGCCACCTGCGCCGTCGCCCCCATGTCGCGGGCGGCCCGGCGAATGATGTCGGGATAGCGCTCGTAAGGCTGGTGCGCCGACAGCATGTCGTTATAGGCGGTGATGATGCCGAGATTCGGGGTCGCGTCCCCCATCAGCCGCGCCTTGTCGCCGGTGCCGCAGGCGGCGAACCCGTGGGCGAGGTTGCCGCAGCCGAGCGCGGAGCGCCGTGGCCGCGACTCGGCGCGGGCCAGGACGCGGGCAAGATAGGCTTCGCGGGCGGCCATGGAGCGCTCGCGGATGCGGTTGGTAATTGCAATGAGGCGTTTGTCGGCACTCATTCGAACCTCCTCAGCGCGCCCAGAAAATCTGCAGGTCGTCGCGGCGGTCCTGCCGCAGCACGGCCCGGACGGGCATGTCTTCCAGCGGGCCGTCGACGAGCGCCAGCCCCAGCGTTTCCCTCTTGTCCTCACCCTCGATATGCAGGGCCAGGAAATGCGCCGACAGAAGAATGGGAAGGGTCAGCGTGACGCGCGGTTCCCCGGCGCCGGGTGCCTCCACGGCCACGACGGTAGCGCCGTCGGCGGGTGCAAGCGCGGCGCCGAGTTGCGGGGAGCCGGGAAAGAAGGATGCGGTATGGCCGTCATTGCCCATGCCCAGGATGGCCGCGTCGAGGGGCTGCGCGAGGGCGCCGAACCGCTCCGAGAGGTCCGGGGCGGCTTCCGCTGCGGTCCGACCCGGTACGAAAAAGGGTTCAAAGCGTGCCTTGGCGGCTCTGCCAACCAGGAGTCCGCTGCGGACGAGACGCGCGTTGGACCGATCGCTGTCCTCGTCCACCCAGCGTTCATCGACGAGGAAGACGCATACCCTGTCCCATTCTATATCGGCCTGCGACAGGCGCTCGAACAGAAGACGAGGCGTCGAGCCGCCGGATACGGCCAGCGTCGCGGCGCCCCGCGCGTCGATCGCCGTGGCAAGCACGGCGGCAAGGCCCGTCGCCAGCCCTTCCGCCAGGGCCTCGCGCGTCGGATATTCGTGGAAACGCAGATCCATGGCCCGCTCCTACTCCGGCTCGTGCCAGGTTCTGCCGTCCCGCTCGATGAGCGCGATGGAGCCGGAGGGGCCCCACGTTCCGGCCGTGTACCCTTGCGGACGGATATCTTTCTCTTCCCAGGCGGCCAGGATGGGGCCGACCCATTCCCAGGCAGCTTCCACCTCGTCGCGCCGCATGAACAGCGTCTGGTTGCCGCGAATGACATCCATCAGCAGGCGCTCGTAGGCGTCCGGGTTCCGAACCCCGAAGGATTCGGCGAAGCTCATGTCCAACGGCACGTGGCGCAGCCGCATGCCGCCCGGGCCGGGATCCTTGATCATCAACCACTGCTTGACGCCTTCGTCGGGCTGCAGGCGCAGCACCAGCTGGTTCTGCTGCACATGGCCGGCCGCGCCGCCGAAGATGTTGTGCGGAATGGGCCGGAAGGTGACGACGATTTCGCTCATGCGCTGCGTCAGGCGCTTTCCGGTCCGCAGGTAGAAGGGTACGCCGGCCCAGCGCCAATTGTTGATCTCGGCCTTGATGGCGACGAACGTCTCGGTGTTGCTGGAGTCTTCGCCGAGATCCTCGAGATAGCTGCGTGCCGGCCCGCCGTTGGAGGCGCCCGACCGGTACTGGCCACGGACGGTGACGTGCTCGACATTGCGCGCGTCGATCGGCTTCAGAGCACGCAGGACTTTCAGCTTCTCGTCGCGAAGGGCATTGCCGTCGATGGCGCCCGGCGGCTCCAGCGCCACCAGGCACATGAGCTGCACGATGTGATTCTGCACCATGTCGCGCAGGGCGCCGGCCTTGTCGTAATAGCCCGCCCGTCCCTCGAGGCCGACCGATTCGGCAACCGTGATCTGCACATGGTCCACGAAGGCCGAGTTCCACAGCGGCTCGTAGAGCATGTTGGCAAAGCGCAGCGCCATCAGGTTCTGCACCGTCTCCTTGCCGAGGTAGTGATCGATGCGGAAGACCTGATGCTCCTCGAAGTGCTCGCCGATGATCCGGTTCAGCTGGCGAGCCGATTCGAGGTCGCGCCCGACCGGCTTCTCGACGACCAGGCGTGTCCGGTCGTTGACGAGGCCGAAGCTTCGGATGCGCATGGCGAAATCGCCGAACAGGGATGGCCCGACCGCAAGGTAGAAGGCGCGGATGCGGCTTGGCGGCGCCTGGTCCAGCAGCGCTTTCAGTTCCTTCCAGCCGCCATCGGCCCGCGCATCGACCGTCAGGTAGAAGAGTCGGCCGAGGAAGCGTTCGATGGCGGCCTCGTCATGATCCTGCGGTGCAACGAAACGGTCGATCGCCGCGCGGGCGAAGGCGCGGTATTCCTCGTCGCTGAGCGACGTCCGCGATGCGCCGATGATGCGGGAATCGTCGGGAAGCTGCCCGTCGAGGTCGCGGTGGTAGAGGGCCGGCAAAAGCTTGCGCTCCGCCAGGTCGCCGTTGCCCCCGAAAACAACATAGTCGAAACTGTCTACCGGGATGATGTGGCTGGTCACGAATACGAATCCTGCTGAAATCCTTGAGTCGGTTATAGGGCGACCCGCCGGCAAGGGTAATTCTAATCGATTGAAAATGAAAGCGCGCGGATAGGCATCGAGTCATGTCCGCGAGGGTCGGGCAAGGTGACGTTTTGATGGAAGGGACGCGGCGCCACAAAGATAATTGCATAGTCAACAGGAATATAACGAGTGATGATACTCATATAAACAAATATACACTTAACATTCGAAATTTACTGAATTGGAAGGACTTTCATCATTTTTTTTTGTCGTGCTATAACGCACAACTGAATAGTGCGGCGCATAGGGAGTAAAATGAGCCTCAAGACTTTTGATCTTAGGCCCTTGTATCTGCAGGTCGTTGACGACTTCATAGGTCGAATAGTCTCTGGCGTCTGGCCCGCTGGCCAATTTATAGCCAGCGAGACGGAGATCTCTCGCGAACTCGGTCTTTCCATCGGCACGGTGCGCCGTGCTTTCGATATTCTCGATCAGTATGGCGTACTCGATCGTTCCCAGGGGAAGGGAACGTTGATCTTGGACGCGTCCGGAGAAGAAGCGTCGCGGCGCTTCGTCACCTTCGTCGACAGCGCCGGAGAGCGCGTCGCCGGAGAGCTCGAACTGATCGAAGCGTTTATATCCAGGGCGGACGACGCCATCGCCGCCGACCTGAAGATCGTACCAGGCAGCGATATCCTGGCCATGCGACGCCAGCGCCGGCATGGCGGGCGCATCTTTCTAACCGAGGTCGCGCAAAGTCCGTATGCGCCGCCGGCCGGCGCGCGCAGCGCAACCGCCCTGATGGAGGCCGCCGAGGGGCGTTGGTTCGGGCACAGCCTGGCCGTCCGGATGTCCGAGACGGTGAGGCCGATCGTGGCCGGGGCCGACGATGCGCGCGTTTTCGGCGTACAGGACGGGGAGCCCCTGCTGGAATTGACGCGCGTCATCTTCAGTTATGATGGCGTGGCGCTGGAACGGCGGGTCGCGCGCTGCTATCTGGGGCAGGATTTGTTCTACGAGAACAGCTGAGATCAGCCCCGGAAGACCAGATGTCAAAAGCTGAAGACCGTTCGCTTGCCATCGTGGGCTCAGCGCTCCGCAGCCTGTCCGCCGCCAGCGATGCTTTCGAAATACTGTCCGCCGATATCCGGAACGGGCCGTTGGGAAAGGCCATCGCGGATGCCGTTGCGCTGATCCGCTTGCGGCCCGGCCGGCTGATCGTGACCGGCGTCGGCAAGAGCGGGCACATCGCACGCAAGCTCGCGGCCACATTCGCCTCCACGGGCACGCCCGCCTACCATCTCCATCCGACGGAGGCGAACCACGGCGATCTCGGTATGATCGACAGGACGGATGTCATCATGGCGCTGTCCTGGTCCGGCGAGACGAGCGAGCTGGCGCAGACGATCACCTATGCCAAGCGATTCGAAGTGCCGTTGATCTCGTTGACGGCCGCCGGCGACAGCACACTCGCGATGGCCTCGACGGTGCCGCTTGTCCTGCCCCGTGTGCGCGAGGCATGTCCACATAATCTGGCGCCCACCACGTCCACCCTCATGCAGCTTGCCATCGGCGACGCCATCGCGGTCGCGCTGATCGAGGATCGCGGCTTCTCGCCGGACGATTTCAAGATATTCCACCCCGGCGGCAAGCTGGGCGCCCAGTTGCAGACGGTGGGAGACCTGATGCACACCGGGCAGTCCCTGCCGTTGACAGGGCTCGACGCCAACGTCGCCGAGGCCGTCCGCGTGATGTCGGCCCACGGTTTCGGCGCGGTCGGCATCGTCGACGGGGCCGGTAACCTCGTCGGGATGATCACCGACGGCGACCTCAGACGTCATCTGTCGCCCGACCTCGCCGAGCGCACCGTCTCGGCGGTGATGACGCACGGACCTATCGTCGTCGGTGCGTCGACCCTGGCCGCCGAAGCGTTGACGCTGATGGAGGCCCGCAAGATCGGCGCCCTCTTCGTGGTGGAGGGCATGCTTCCGGTCGGCTTTATCCGCACGCTGGACCTCCTGCGCGCCGGCGTCGCCTGACGCCCTGCGCGGGCCACCCAAAAAAATCCGTCATCGGCGCAAAGGCGCAAGGTTCGGGAATTAACCGGGTGTTAACCGTGGAGGCCGTACACCATGGAAACCACTCGTTAACCAAGATGAATGAAACCTTGACCAGTCGCAAAGCAATCCGCCTGCGCGGACGGTCCTTTCTGGCGCTCGTCCTGTCGCCGGAGCTTCCCTTCGAGGATTGGCTCCACGAACTGGATGACCTTGCCCGGCGCTCCACCGGCTTCTTCCTGAGCCGGCCCATCGTGCTGGACGTCGCCGGCTTGCCGATCACCCGGGATACTCTGCAGGCCCTGATCGACGAACTGGCCAGGCGCAATGTCAGGATCATGGGCATCGAGGGCGCCAAGCCGTCGCTGCTCGGCCCCGGCATGCCGCCGGAAATGCGCGGCGGCCGCCCGGCAGCGGACGTCGAGGTGCCGGACGAGGGCGTAACGCCGGCTGCCGGCCCGAAAGCGCGCAGCGAACCCGCGCGCGATGCCGCGGCCAGCGTCTATGTGCCGCCGCAGGGCAATTCCACGCTGATCGTCGAGGAAAGCGTGCGCTCGGGCCAGTCGATCATCCATCCCGAAGGGGACGTGACCGTGCTCGGGTCCGTCTCGTCCGGGGCGGAGATCGTGGCGGGCGGCTCCATCCACGTTTACGGCGCGCTTCGCGGCCGAGCCCTGGCCGGCTCCGCGGGCAACCCGAAGGCACGCATTTTCTGCCGCAGGCTCGAGGCCGAGCTGATCGCGATCGACGGCCTCTACAAGACCGCGGAAGACATGGAACAGAAACTCCGGGGGCAGGCCGTGCAGGTCTGGCTGGACGGGGATGTACTGAAGGCAGCCGTTCTGGCTTGAACGAAAGGACGTCGATAATGGCAAAAGTTCTGGTAGTGACGTCGGGCAAGGGAGGAGTCGGCAAGACGACCTCGACCGCCGCGCTGGGCGCCGCGCTTGCGCAGGGCGGCCAGAAGGTCGTGGTCGTCGATTTCGACGTCGGCCTTCGCAACCTCGATCTGGTGATGGGCGCCGAACGCCGGGTCGTCTACGATCTCATCAACGTCGTCCAGGGCGACGCCAAGCTGCCGCAGGCGCTGATCCGCGACAAGCGCATCGATACGCTGCACCTTCTGCCGGCCTCGCAGACGCGCGACAAGGACAACCTCACCTCCGAGGGTGTCGAGCGCGTGATGGGCGAGTTGAAGGAACAGTTCGACTGGGTGATCTGCGATAGCCCGGCCGGCATCGAGCGCGGCGCCACGCTGGCCATGCGCCATGCCGACATCGCGGTCGTCGTCACCAATCCGGAAGTGTCGTCGGTGCGCGACTCGGACCGCATCATCGGCCTGCTCGATTCCAAGACCGAACGTGCCGAGCGCGGCGAGCGGATCGAAAAGCACCTGCTGCTCACCCGCTACGATACGATTCGGGCCGAGCGTGGCGACATGCTCAAGGTCGAGGACGTGCTCGAGATCCTGTCCATTCCGCTTCTCGGGATCATTCCGGAAAGCGCCGAGGTGCTGCGCGCCTCCAACCTTGGAACGCCCGTCACCCTGTCGGACGCCAACAGCGCCCCGGCGCGCGCCTACATGGATGCGGCCCGCCGCCTGAACGGCGACGCCGTGCCGATGATCGTGCCGACCGACAAGCGCGGTCTCCTCGGCAAACTCTTCGGCAGGAGGGCGGCATGAACCTGTTCAACCTCTTTGCCCGACGCAACACGGCCCCGGCTGCGCGTGAGCGCCTGCAGGTTCTGCTGGCGCATGAGCGGGCCGCGGTGGGCCAGTCGGACCTCGTGAACATCCTTCGCGAGGAGATCCTGGCGGTCATTGCCAAGCACGTGTCCATCGACCCGGAGAAGGTGAAGGTGTCGATGGATCGGGGCGATGCCATTTCCATGCTGGAGGTGGACATCGAACTGCCGGTGGCCGAGCCGGTCATGGACCGCGAGGTTCGTGCCGCACACGGCTGACCGGTCTTGTGGATCCGAGGCTTGAAGCGAAAGGAGAGACCACGATGAGCAGAGCCGAACTTCTCGTCCGGTTGCAGAAGGTACAGGAAACCCCGGAAATGCAGGGTCGAAACATCCGCAGCATCGCGGCGATCCTGTCCAACGACGCGCTCCTCAAACATGTCGAGGTGTGCGAGGAAGCGGTCGAGAAAGCGCGCCGCGTCAACTAGACCGACCTGACCCCGGCCGATCGAGCCGGGGTTTTTTTGCCGGTGCAGAGCAACCGATGCGGTGGTTTGTCGCTTCCTCTGGTCAGCGAAACAACCGCGGGAAGATCATGCCAAGCGATAAGGTAGCGCGTAAACGAGAGGCCTCTGCGGAGATCGCGGTCTTCGCGCCATGGCCGCTTTTCACCATCACCATCGAGAAGCTGGCCAGCGGCGAGGACGAAGTCTATTTCCACGCCGGCGGGCAGGGCGTCTGGGCCGCCCGCATGGCGGCCGAACTCGGTGGCAAGGCCCTGTTGATCGGGCCGGTGGGCGGCGAGGCGCGTACCCTGATCGAGGCGCTGGTGCGGGCCGAGGGGCTGGATATGCGCGCCGTGCCCATACGCCACGCCAATGGCGGCTACATCAACGACCGGCGCGGCGGCCAGCGCAAGGAGATCGCCACGGTGCCGCCACCCCGGCTGGACCGCCACGAGGTCGACGATCTTTACAACGCGGCCCTGGCCGAGGGCATACGCTGCGGCACGATGATCGTGACCGGCGTACCCGACGGCAAGGTCCTGCCCGTGGAAGTTTATACGCGCCTGTCCCGCGACCTGAGGGCAAACGACGTCATCTCCGTCGCCGATATCGCGGGCACCGTCCTGGATGCGGTCGAGGAAGGCCTGACCTTGATCAAGGTCAGCCACGAGGAGCTGCAGGCGGCGGGCCTGGCCAAGGACGACAGCCGGAAAAGCCTGATGAAGGCAATGGAAGGGCTGCGCAAGAAGGCCGACAATATCGTCGTCTCCTGTGCGGGCGCCGGCGCGCTGGCCTTGATGCAGGATCGCTTCTGGGAGGCGAAGGCCCCGCAACTGACCCCGCGCGACCATTCCGGCGCGGGAGATTCCATGACCGCCGCGCTGGCCGTCGCCCTGTCACGCGGCGACGAGCCGGATGCCTGCCTGAAACTGGCGACGGCCGCCGGCGCGATGAATGTGACACGCCATGGGCGCGGAACCGGTAACCTGCACGACATCGAGATCGTCGCGGGGCGGGTGGAGATCGAGGAACTCAAATGAGCCAGGCACAGGACGATCTTCGGGATCTGGAACGCCTGGCCGTGGAGCTGGCGCAACTGGCCGGAGACCGCATCATCGCGTCCCTCGGCACAGCCCTTGCGGTCAAGTACAAGAAGCTGTCGCGCGAGGAGGAGGCGGAGGCCGAGTTCCGCGACCCGGTATCCGAAATCGACAGCGCCGTCGAGGCCGTGCTGCGCGAACGCCTTGCCGAACGCTATCCCACCCACGCCATCATCGGCGAAGAGGAGGGCGGCGGCGACCTGCCCCCGGGCGACTATACCTGGGTGATAGACCCCGTCGACGGGACGGCCAATTTCGTCAACGGCTTTCCCATCTTCGCGGCCTCGATCGGGCTCGTCCACAAGGGGGACCCCATCGTCGGCGCGGTCTGGTGCTCGACCAGCCATGCGCTGCGGCCCGGGGTCTATCATGCCACCAAAGGCGGCTCGCTGTTCTTCGACGGGGCGCGCATCGAGGCGGTGGACCGATCCGCCGTCAAGCGGCGCATCGTCGCCATGCCGAACCTGATGACCGACATGAGCCTTGGCTACGAGGCGCGGCAGACGGGCTCGGCGGCGGCGGAGTGCGCCTTCGTGGCCGCCGGGCTCCTTGCGGGCGCGCGGTTCGACTCGCCCAATATATGGGATGTCGCCGGCGGCGTGCCCCTGGTTCTGGCAACGGGCGGAACGGTGCTGACGCGTCAGGACGCCGCCCACGACTGGAAGGATTTCACGCGCTTCGATGCCCCGCGCGGCGTGGTCTGGCGCCAGCCCATGATTATCGGGGGCGGTGAAACGGCAAGCGCCTTGGCGCTCACCGCCTGACGGCACGCGGAATTATGCGCGTTGCGCGCGATAACCATTCCAATGGTAAGGCAAACAGGCTTTATGGGAGGGATCCGAAGCGACCTCCCGTAAGATCGACATGCCCAGCCAGACAGCGTCCACTTCCATACTCGGCGGCATCCTGCTTACGCTGGCCGCCGGGATGATCTTCTCGTCCATGGATGCCGTGGCCAAGAGCCTCACGGGAACGCTGCCGGTCATGCAGGTGGTCTGGGGGCGCTACGTCTTCCACACGATCCTCGTCGGCGGCGTCCTGGCTGCCCGCAGCGGCGGCTTCGGCTATCTGAGGTCCCGCCATCCGCTGCTGCAGTTCCTGCGCGGCATGTGCCTGCTCTCCTCGACGCTGCTGATGTACATGGCCATAGCGCGCGTGCCGCTGGCCGACGCGACGGCCGTCCTGTTCTTCTCGCCCGTGTTCGTGACGCTCCTGTCCGTGCTGGTGTTGAAGGAAACGATCGGCATCCACCGCATTACAGCGGTGGTCGCCGGCTTCGTCGGCGTGCTGCTGGTCGTCCGCCCCGAGCTTGGCCGCACCGACCCGTGGCTGTTGCTGCCGCTGGCCGCCGTCGTCAGCAATTCGGTGTACCTGATGATGACGCGCCATCTGGCGCATGCGGAAAACCCCGCGGTGACGCAGTTCAACACGACCGCCGCAGGCATGGTCATCATGTGCCTGGTCGTGCTGCCCGTATGGCAGACGCCCGCGCTGTCGCAATGGATGCTGATGTTCGTGATGGGGGCGTTCGGCGCCCTCGGCCATACCGTGCTGGTGAAGGCGTTTTCCTTCGCCCCGGCGTCGCTGCTGTCACCCTTCCTGTATTCGCAGGTGATGTTCTCGGCGCTGCTCAGCATCTTCTGGTTCGGCGATCCGATGCACCCGCTGACGCTGGCGGGTACCGCCATCCTGATCGCCAGCGGCATCTATATCTGGTGGCGCGAGAACCGAAAGCGCCTGTAGCCGCCCGCGCGCGGCAATGGGGGCAGGGACGCGGTCCCTGCCCTTCGCCAATGTGTCAGGCCGTCCAGCCGCCGTCGATCACATGGATCTGGCCGGTGGTGTAGGTGGCGCCGGCCAGATGCAGCGCCAGCGCCGCGATTTCCTCCGGCTGGCCGATCCGGCCGATGGGCTGGCGCGCGATGAAGGCAGCGCGGGCGCCCTCGTAGTCGCCGCCGGCGCGCAGGCGCTCCTGAAGCGAGGGGGAATCGACGGTGCCCGGGCAGATGGCATTGCAGCGGATACCCTTTCCGACATAGTCGGCGGCGACCGATTTGGTCAGGCCGATTACGGCGGCCTTGGTGACGCTGTAGGCAAAGCGATTCGGCACGGCCTTCACGCTGGAGGCAACGGACGCCATGTTGATGATGCAGCCGTCGCCACGCTCCAGCATACCGGGAAGGATCGCCTGGATCGTGTGCATCTGGGCACGGACGTTCAGATCGAAGGCGAAGTCGAGATCCTTGTCGCTGCAGTCCAGAATGGTCCCGGAGTGGACGACGCCGGCGCAATTGAAGAGAATGTCGATCGCGCCGGCCTTCACCGCAGCCGCCTCCACGGCCCCCGCATCGAGAACGTCGAGCTTCAGTGTCTCCACGCCGGCCACGCCAGACAGTTCGCCCAAGGCCGCCTCGTTGATGTCGGAGGCGATCACACGCGCTCCCGCCGCGGCGAACAGTTCCACCGTGGCCTTGCCGATGCCCTGTGCCGCCGCCGTTATGAAGGCCGTCTTTCCCGAAAGGTCGATCATGCTGTCTCCTGCCCATTGATCCAATCGCAGGTTCAATAGGGCGAAGCGTGGCTATAGGGCAAGTGGTTAGACCAATTCGGTTCCGTCCGTCCGAAGCGTGACATCGGCTTGCTTGCTCGAGCCCAGCACCAGCCGGACATTGGGAAGATCGTTGCCCTCCATTTTCATGAGCAGGGCGGCGTCGTCGTAATGGAGGCCCAGCCAACGCTGCCGAAGACGGACCTCGATGATGGCCATGGGCGCCGTCACGAACACCGCGATATCGAAGCGACTGCGCAGGTCGCGCCAGCCGTCGGCATCGAGAAGCAGGTAGTTTCCCTCGGTGACGATGATGCGCGCCGGGCCCGGCACGATGTCCGCGCCGGCCCTTGCGATCTCCAGCGCGCGATCGAAGACCGGCACGGCGATGTCGGATGCGTCGTCGGCGCGCAACCTGTCGAGCATCGCGCGATAGCCGCCCAGATCGAATGTGTGCGGAGCGCCCTTGCGCGGGCGGTGTCCACGTGCGTTCAGTACGGTATCGTCGAAATGGTAGCCGTCCATCGGAAACAGGGCGGCGACGCCGGGCCTGGCCGCATTCAACGATTGCGTCAGGCGGCCGGCGGCCGTCGATTTGCCGGCCCCGGGCGGGCCGGCAAGTGCAACGACGATACGCCGGCCATCGCCGGCCCGCCGCAAGGCAAGCTGGACGAGGTCCTGCAGGGTGATGTCCGGCGCCATCGGCGTTCAGCCGGCGTCGGCCGTGAAACCTGCCGCCTCGATGCCCGCGATCGCGGCGATCTCGTCATTGTCGGACGTATCGCCGGTGATGCCGACCGCACCGATGATCGCGCCGTCATTGCGGATCAGGACGCCGCCGGGTACCGGCACCAGGCTGCCGCCGGCAAGGCTGTTCATGGCCTGGATGAAGAATGGCTGTTTCTCCGCGCGGTCGAGCAGGGCACGGCAGCCGACGCCCATCGCGATGCAGCCATTGGCCTTGCCGATGGCGATGTCGGGGCGCATGCGCGAGGTGCCGTCCTGCCGTTCCAGGGCGATCAGTGCGCCCCCGGCATCCAGCACGGCCACCGTCAGCGGCTTGAACTTGCCTTCGGCCGCCTTGGCAAGGCTGGCGGAGATGATCTTGCGGGCGTGGTCGAGCGTCAGTGTCATGGGTTTCCTTCCCTGGTGACCCGGCATTTACTCGAATCGCCGGGCCTTGCGTTCGGAAAGCAAGCTTTATCCAAACCGTCGCGCGGCATCCAGCGCGAGGCCGAGGCCGACGCTGCCGAAGGCATCGGAGCGAATGACCTGCGCGTGCGGGAGGGATGCCGTAGCGGCCCTGCGCACAGCCGGCACTTCCGCGCCGCCACCGGTCAGGATGACGCTGTCGACGGCCTCTGCCGAAACGCCGGCCGTTGCCAGGGCCTCGGCAAGGCTGGCCTGGATCCTGCCGACGAGATCCTGCGTGGCATCCTCGAAGGCTGCCCGCGAGACGGTCAGGGCGAAGTCGAGACCCGGCTCGTCGAGGACGATTTCGGTTTCCGGGGCGTCCGTCAGTCGGATCTTGCCGGCTTCGACGGCGCCGGCCAGCCGATGCCCGGAGCGATATTCCACGAGGTGGCGAAACCGGTCCAGACGCTCGGGCTCGGCCGCGGCGCGCTCCAGGTCGCGGATGTCGCGCAATACCTTCGGCGTGTAGAGAAGGTTGATGCGATGCCATGTCGCCATGTCGTTGAAGTACCAGACGGGCAGGCTGCGCTTGCCGTCGGCGTAGAGGCTTCCCAGCCCGAAGTGCGGCATGACATGCCGTATGCTCAGCAGCCGGTCGAAATCCGTGCCGCCGACATGGACGCCGGTGGACGCCAGGATATCGGCCGACCGGTCATGCGCGCGGGCGCGCTCCGGTGACAGGCGCACCACCGAGAAGTCGGATGTGCCGCCGCCGATATCGACGATCAGCGCCAGTTCCTCCGCCTGCAACACCGACTCACGGTACAGCGCGGCGGCCACCGGCTCGTACTGGAACTCGACATGGGCGAAGCCTTCCGCCCGCGCCGCGGCGGCCAGTTGCGCCTCCGCAGTCGCGTCGGCGGCCGGGTCGTCATCGATGAAGTGCACCGGGCGCCCCAGCACGACCTTGTCCGCCTGCACGCCCGCCGATTCCAGCCGTTCGCGCATATGACGCAGGAAACGCCCGATAAGCTCCTGGAAGCTCTTGCGCTCGCGTCCGACCAGCGTCGTCTCGTTCATGAGCGACGTGCCGAGAATGCTTTTCAGGGCGCGCATGAAGCGGCCTTCCGCCCCCTCGACATATTCCGACACGGCCTTCCGGCCGAAATAGGTGTGGCCGTCCTCGAGGCTGAAGAACAGCGCCGAAGGGATGGTCAGCGCCTCGCCCTCGACGGGCAGCAGGCGCGGGGGCCCGCCACGCGCGGCGATGCCGAGCGTGGAGTTGGTCGTGCCGAAGTCGAGTCCGGCATGGGTGCCGGACGCCACGGTGCCTGATATCGGGGACAAGGGCTTCGTCCGCTCAACTGTCCATCTTGAGCGCGGCGATGAAGGCTTCCTGTGGAATCTCCACCTTGCCGAACTGCCGCATGCGCTTCTTGCCCTCTTTCTGCTTGTCGAGCAGCTTGCGCTTGCGGGTGGCGTCGCCGCCGTAGCATTTGGCGGTGACGTCCTTGCGGAGGGCCGAGATGGTCTCGCGGGCGATGACCTTGCCGCCGATGGCTGCCTGGATCGGGATCTTGAACAGATGTTGCGGGATCAGCTCCTTCAGCTTCTCGCACATGGCGCGGCCACGCCGCTCGGCCTGGCTGCGGTGGACCAGCATCGACAAGGCGTCGACCGGCTCCGCATTCACCAGGATGCCCATCTTGACGAGGTCGCCCTCGCGGTAGTCCACCATCTGGTAGTCGAAGGACGCGTAGCCCTTGGAGATCGACTTCAACCGGTCATAGAAGTCGAAGACGACTTCGTTCAGCGGCAGTTCGTAGGTGACCATGGCGCGCTTGCCAACATAGGACAGGTCGACCTGGATGCCGCGCCGCTCCTGGCAGAGTTGCAGGATATTGCCGAGATAATCGTCCGGCGTCAGGATCGTGGCGCGGATCCACGGCTCTTCGATCGTGTCGATGCGTACGATGTCGGGCATGTCGGCGGGGTTGTGAAGCTGGATTTCCGATCCGTCCGTCATGCGGATCGTGTAGACGACCGACGGCGCCGTCGCGATCAGGTCGAGATCGAATTCGCGGCTGAGCCGCTCCTGGATGATTTCCAGATGCAGGAGGCCGAGGAAGCCGCAGCGGAAGCCGAAGCCGAGCGCGGCGGAGGACTCCATCTCGAACGAAAAGGATGCATCGTTGAGGCGCAGCTTGCCCATGGCGGCGCGCAGATCGTCGAAATCGGCGGCATCGACGGGGAACAGGCCGCAGAAAACAACCGGCTGCGCCGGCTGGAAGCCGGGCAGCATTTCGGCCGTGGGGCGCTTGTCCTCGGTGATGGTATCGCCGACGCGCGTATCGGCGACCTCCTTGATGGATGCGGTGATGAAGCCGATTTCGCCGGGGCCGAGGGCGTCGACGCCGACCATCTTGGGGGTGAAGACGCCGACCCGGTCCACCGGATACCTGGCGTCCGTGCCCATCATGCGGATGGTCTGGCCCTTCTTCATTTCGCCGTCGATGACGCGTACCAGCACGACCACACCGAGATAGGCGTCGTACCAGCTATCGACCAGCATGGCCTTCAGCGGTGCGGACCGGTCGCCCGTCTTTGGAGAGGGCAGCCGAGTGACGATGGCTTCCAGAACGTCTTCGATGCCGAGGCCCGACTTCGCCGAGATCATCACCGCATCCGAGGCATCGAGGCCGATGACTTCCTCGATCTGCTCCTTGACGCGGTCGGGCTCGGCCGCCGGCAGGTCGATCTTGTTGAGCACGGGCACGATCTCGAGGTTGGCGTCGAGGGCCAGATAGACGTTGGCGAGCGTCTGCGCCTCCACGCCCTGCGCCGCGTCGACGACCAGCAGCGCGCCCTCGCAGGCCGACAGCGAGCGCGAGACTTCGTAGGCGAAGTCGACATGGCCCGGCGTGTCGATGAGGTTCAGCACATACATCTGCCCATCGCGGGCCGTGTAATGCAGGCGCACCGTCTGCGCCTTGATGGTGATGCCGCGCTCCCGCTCGATGTCCATTGAATCGAGCACCTGATCCTTCATTTCACGCGTGTCGAGGCCACCCGTCACCTGGATCAGGCGGTCGGCCAGGGTGGACTTGCCATGGTCGATATGAGCGACGATGGAAAAGTTGCGGATACGGTCGAGGGCGGTCTTGGTGCTCATCGCCCGCATATATTCAATCCGCGGCCAAACAGAAACTGCTTTTTATCGATGGGTGGGCGCTGTCACGCGGCCGGGAGGGAAGCCTGCCACGGGGCCGGCGGCTCGTTTTCGGGCACCACGTCGACTGCATGATCGGTCGCCTGCGCGCCGGTGGTGGTGACGACGCCGGCAACCGGGGCGACGTCCGCGTAGTCGCGGCCGAAGGCCACGGCAACATGGCCATCGCCGGCCAGGCAGCCATTGGTCGGGTCGAAGCCGACCCAGCCGAGGTCGGGCCCAAGCCACGCCTCGATCCAGGCGTGCATTGCATCCGCACCCTCGATGCGTGGCTGGCCGGGCGGCGGGTCCGTCCGCAGGAAGCCCGAAACGTAGGCCGCCGGAATACCGGTCTGACGCAGGCCCGCAATCATCAGGTGGGCGAAATCCTGGCAGACGCCGCGCCGGCTGGACAAGGTTTGCGCCGGCGTCGTTGCCAGCGACGAAAAGCCCGGTTCGTAGGCGAACTCGCCCGAGATGCGCTGCGCGACGGCGAGGACGCCAAGGCCGGGCGACAGGCCGGAAAGGCTTTCGGCCACGAAGATGCCTGCTTCCGGAAGGGGAGCCACCATGCGGCTGGCCGCGAGCTGGTATATCGGGCTCTGGCCGCTTTCGGCACGGCTGTGCCGGGCCATGTCCGACAGGGTAGCGATGTCCGGCGCGTTCGAAAGGTCGGGCTCGGCGCGCCGAACCTCGACGCGGGCGCGCATTTCGACCGACAGTGCGGTGTGCGGCCTGTTCAGCAGGAGGTGGTGTGTCCGGTTGCCGAAAAAACAGCTTTCCTGGAGCGTCTCGTCCGTATCGGGGGCGACGTCCAACGATAGCGCATGGAGCGTCTGGCCACGGTCGATGCGCGGCGAAACCCGCAGCAGATGATGGGCGCTGCGGACGGGAAGGGCATAGTCGTAGCCGATGCGAAGGCGGATATCGTAACGCATGGGCCTATTCCACCGTGCTTCCGCCGTAGGCGGACAGATGTCCCGAAGCCGGTGCGAAGTACCTTTCGGACAGGAGTTCGGAGATATCGCGCATGTCCTGGGCGACGCGTTTCAGGAAGGCGGCGTCGACCTCGCGCGGGTCCGCCGTGCGCAGGCGTACGGCCAGCCGGGCGATGCGCCGGCCGGGCTGCGTCAGCGGCTCGCCGGCCTGGAACCCCGGCAATGCGTGGATGATGGAGTCGAGCTCCTCGGCAAGGAACGTCACCGAGCGCGGGTTGAGTGGATCGAGCACGGACAGGTCCAGAACCGCGTGCCGCCACAGTTCCACCGAGTAGCGACGGCGATAGGTGAGGCGGCTGTCGGCGAGCTCCAGGATGGCGTCCAGCGCCTCGTCGCCCAGATCGGGCCGGACGAGGTCCGCCAATGATTCGCAGAATGCGATGCCCCTCTCGATCCGGCGGCCGCATTGCAGGAACCGCCAGCCGTTCAGCCGGTACATGTTCTCCTCGACAAGGCCGGTAAACCCCGACAGCCGCCCGAGAATGCCGTTGGCAACGGCGGCGGCCTCGGCGTGCGTCGCGGGCCGGGCCTCGGCCAGAAGGGGCGGGATTTCGGAAAGGACGCGCCAGCCATCCGGCGAAAACCGGTCGCGGATGCGGGACGCGATGTCGCAGGCCATGCCCGCCAGTGCGGCGAGGCCGGGCAGTGGCGCATCCGCATCCAGGCCGAAACGCATCAGGGCGCCGCGCAAGGCGCTGTCGACGTCTGCCAGCGGCGCTGCGTCCGCCTGCCGCCCCTGATGCGTGCGCATGATGCGGCTGGCCTGCTCCAGCCGCTCGACCTGCCGCCCCAGCCAGAACAGATTGTCCGCCGCGCGCGCCGGCAGCGCCCCCGGCAGCCGCCGTGAAAACACCGCGTCGCGTGCCAAAAGGGTAAGATTCGACCGGGGGCCGTCCGATAGCACCCAGACATCCACCGACCGGCCCCCGGCGCGGATGGCCGCCCCGGGCAGGGCCGCTTCCGCGACACGGGCGAAGCCGCCCGGCATGGCATGCCATCCGTCGCGGCCCCGCGCCAGGAATACGCGCAGCGTCACCGGCCTCGGTGACAGCGAACCGTTGGACAGGACCGGCGCGGTGGAGGGCGTGGCCGTCTGTTCCGCCGGCCGCAGGAGCAGCGTTTCGCCGATCAGGCGTTCCGCAAGCGCATCCATATACGGCGCGAGAGATGGATCTTCCAGGAAACCGGAACCCAGCGCATTGACCATCAGAAGGTTGCCGGCGCGGACGGTACGCGACAAGCCGGCCGTGCCGATGCGGCTTTCTCCGTTCAGCTCGACGGGGTCGGCGAAATCGGCGTCCAGCCTTCGCCAAAGCACCGCAACGGGCCGATCGCCATCCACGCTGCGCACGAAGACATGGTCCTGCCGCACGGTCAGGTCGCCGCCCTCGACGAGCTGGAAGCCGAGATAGCGGGCGAGATAGGCGTGTTCGTACGACGTCTCGCTCATCAGGCCGGGGCTTAGAATGCCGATCGCTTCGCCACCCAGGGAAGCGTTCCAAGCATGCAGCGCATCCCTGAAACCCTGGAAGAAGCCGGCGAGCCGGCGCACCCGCCCGTCGCGGACGAGCTCGGGGAAGGCCCTTGCGGTGGCGACGCGGTTTTCGAGGGCGAAACCCGCGCCCGAAGGCGCCTGGGTCCGGTCGCCAAGCAGGCGCCAGACGCCGTCCGTCCCGCGCATCAGATCCATGGCGACGAAGCCGAGGAGCGGCAGGCCGTTTTTCGCCTGATCGGCCAGCGGATGCAGGAATTCGCGGTTGCCGGCCAGCACCGTACCGGGCAGAAGGCCTTCCACCACGAGGGCGCGGCCGCCGTAGACGTCGGCAAGCAGGCTTTCCAGAAACCGTGCCCGCTGGATCAACGCCGTCTCGAGCGCGCGCCACTCGGCGGCGTCGATGACCAGTGGCAGGAATGCCAGCGGCCAGGCATGCTCGGCCGCCGTCGCGCCGGCGCCCTCCGCCGGGTCGCGATAGTAGACGCCGGCCTCGCGCAGATACTGCTCGGCCTGGCCCTGGCGGCGCGCCTGCTCTGCCGGGGGCATGGCCGCAAGCGCGTCGACGAGGCTGCGGTAGTGCGGGCGCACGACGCCGTTACCATCGACCATCTCGTCGATGCCGGCCGGCCGGTAGGTTGCCGACACGCCGCGTCGCGGGGGGCGGGCGTCAGAAAGCAAGGTGGCTCGGACGCCGCAGGTCGAGCGTCAGGGGGAAGGATGGGTCGGACAGTTCCCGTGCCGGCTGGAACGGGCCCGGCGTATGGCCGATATCCTCGAACCGGGCCAGCCTTCGCGCTTCCGCTTCATAGGCGTTGACGGGGAAGCTTTCGTAGTTGCGGCCGCCAGGATGGGCGACGTGATAGACGCAGCCTCCCAGCGAGCGGCCCGACCAGCGATCGTAGATGTCGAAGGTCAGGGGCGCCTGGACCGGAAGCGTGGGATGCAGGCCGCTGGCCGGCTTCCACGCCTTGAACCGCACCCCTGCCACGGCCTCGCCGGCCGTGCCCGTCGCCGTCAGCGGCACGAAACGTCCGTTGCATGTCACCGTGTGGCGCGCGGGGTCGAAGCCGGACAGCTTCACCTGCAGCCGCTCCACCGAAGAATCCACGAAACGGACGGTGCCGCCGATGGCGCCCGTTTCGCCCATCACGTGCCAGGGTTCGAGCGCCTGTCGCAACTCCAGCGAAACGCCCTGCCGCTCGATGCGGCCGCAGAACGGAAAGCGAAACTCGTGCTGGGCCTCGAACCATTCGGGGCGTACCGGGTAACCCGCGCGCTCGAGATCGCCCAGGACGGACAGGAAGTCGCGCCAGACGAAAGCGGGCAGCATGAACCGGTCGTGCAGGCTCGTGCCCCAGCGCGTGCAAGGCCCGTCCTGCGGCTCCTTCCAGAACCAGGCGATCAGCGCGCGCACCAGCAATTGCTGGGCCAGCGACATCTTCGCGTCCGGTGGCATCTCGAAGCCGCGAAACTCCACCAGGCCGAGGCGGCCGGTTGGCCCATCGGGCGAAAACAGTTTGTCGATACAGATTTCGGAGCGGTGGGTATTGCCGGTCACGTCGGTCAGGAGGTTGCGGAACAGGCGGTCCACAAGCCAGGGCGGCGGTGCGGTCCCCGCGCCGGGGGGCGGCACGTTGGCCATGGCGATCTCCAACTCGTAGAGGCTGTCGTGGCGCGCCTCGTCGATGCGTGGAGCCTGGCTGGTAGGGCCGATGAACATGCCGGAGAACAGATAGGACAGCGACGGATGGCGTTGCCAGTAAAGCACCAGCGATTTCAGCAGGTCGGGCCGGCGCAGGAACGGGCTGTCGAGCGGCGTCGCCCCGCCCACCACCACATGGTTGCCGCCGCCGGTGCCGACATGCCGCCCGTCCACCATAAATTTGTCCGTGCCGAGGCGCGACTGGCGCGCATCCTCATAGACGCCCGTCGTGATCGACACGGCATCGCGCCATCGCGCGGCGGGATGGACGTTGACTTCGATGACGCCGGGATCGGGCGCGACGCGGATGACGTCGATGCGCGGGTCGAAGGGCGGCTGATAGCCCTCGATCCGGACGGGCATGGACAAGGCTTCGGCCGCATCCTCGACGGCTGCGAGGAGATCGAGATACTCTTCCACCGTGGCCAGCGGCGGCATGAACACGCATAGCTTGCCGTCCTTCGGCTCGATGGACAGCGCCGTGCGGACAGAGCCGGCGATTTCGTCGATCGGCGCCGGCGCAACGGCCCGCTGCGGTGCCGCCGTCTCGATGCGCGGCTGGGGCCGGCCGAAACTGGCCGGTTCGGGCAGGGCGGGGAAGGTTTGCATCGGATCGGCCGGGTTGACGTAGGGGTACGAAGCCGGCGGAATATGCGACAAGGCGGTCAGCGGCAGGCGATAGCCGACCGAGCTGTCGCCCGGTACCAGGAACAGCTTGCCGCGCCGGGTGTGCCACTTTTCGGATATCCAGCGCCGGCCGCCGGGGCGGTCGGCCCCCTGCCATGACTGCACCGGCAGCACCATGCCGGACGGCTTGTGCAGCCCCCTGTCGAAGACGCGCGACAGCCGGGCGCGCTCCTCGGGATCGTCCAGTTTGGAATCCGATGGATCGACATTGTCCGGCAGGCGCGCTTCCCGCACCAGCCAGTAGGACGGATCCTCGAAGGCCGGCTGGGCATGGGCGGGGTCGACACCCAGCCTTTCCGCGACCGTTCGCAAGAGGGTTTCCGCCGCCTCGATGGTTGCCTCGCCGCTTTTCGCGTCCTGCGCGATCAAGGCGGGGTTTTTCCAGATCGGCTTGCCGTCCTTGCGCCAGTAAAGGGAATAGGTCCAACGCGGCAGGGTTTCGCCGGGATACCATTTGCCCTGGCCGAAATGCAGGAATCCGCCATCGGCGAAGCGCTTGCGAAGGCGGCGGATGAGATCGTCCGCAAGACCCTGCTTGGCCGGCCCCGTCGCGTCGGCGTTCCATTCCGGCGCCTCGAAATCGTCGACGGAAACGAAGGTGGGCTCGCCGCCCATGGTCAGGCGCACGTCGCCGGCGGCAAGATCGGCGTCGATGGCCTCGCCCAGCGCATCGAGCGCCTCCCAGCTTTCGTCCGGGAACGGGTACGAGACGCGGGGCCGTTCGGCGATACGCCGCACCGTCATGTCGAAGTGGAACTCGACCTCGGCATAGTCGACGGCACCCGAGATCGGCGCGGCCGACCGGAAATGCGGCGTTGCGGCCAGCGGGATGTGGCTTTCGCCCGTCAGAAGGCCCGATGTCGGGTCGAGACCGATCCAGCCGGCGCCGGGGACATACACTTCCGTCCAGGCATGCAGATCGGTGAAATCGTGGTCGGTTCCGGCGGGTCCGTCGAGGGCAACGGCGTCCGGCTTCAACTGGATGAGATAGCCGGAGACGAAACGGGCGGCGAGGCCGAGGTGGCGGAAGGTCTGCACCAGAAGCCAGGCGGAGTCGCGACAGGAGCCGGACCCGCGCGCCAGCGTCTCCTCCGGGGTCTGGACGCCGGGCTCCATGCGGATCACATAGTCGACCGCCTGTTCGACCCTGCGGTTCAGCGCCACGAGAAAATCGATGGTGGCGACGGGCGTCGTGTCGATGCCCGCAAGAAACGTCTGGAAAAGGGGGCCCGCCGGGTCGTGCGCCAGATAGGGCTTCAGTTCCTCGTGCAGCTCTTCGGAATAGGTGAACGGGGCCTTTTCCGCGCTGTCCTCGATGAAGAAATCGAAGGGGTTGTAGACCGACATGTCGGCGACGAGGTCCACTTCGATGCGAAACTCGGTCGCCGTCTCGGGGAAGACGATCCGGGCGAGGTAGTTGCCGAAGGGGTCCTGCTGCCAGTTGATGAAATGGTTGGCGGGAGTGATCTTCAGCGCGTACGACGGAACCTTCGTGCGCGAATGCGGGGCCGGACGAAGCCGGATCGTCTGTGGTGCAAGCCGGACCGACCGGTCATAGCGGTAATGCGTGACATGGTTCAGTGCGGCAAGAATCGACATGGGTTCGGTACGCGCCTTCGACCTGCTGGTTCCGAAATTATTATCGAACCATAGCCGAACCGTTCCCCGCCACAAGCGTTTGCATCGCAACATGACCAGCCGTCATGGAACCGAACGTCCGCCTGCTCATTCCTGACCGCCGATCAAACCCCGGTCGCTTCTCTCGAAGGTGCCACTCGTCATGAAGCTCTTTTCATGCCCCTCCTGCGATCAGGTGGTCTACTTCACCAACACGGTCTGCGAACGCTGCGGACACGCGCTGGGTTACGAGCCCCTGACCAATCGTATGCTGGCCCTCGAGCCCGACGGCCAGTTCTTCGTATCAGTCGGCCGCCGCGCCAATGGCGAGCACTGGAAGTACTGCGACAACTATCGCTACGGGGTCTGCAACTGGCTGCTGCCATCCGACAGCCCGGAGACGCTGTCCATCGCCTCGCGCTTCAACCTGACGGTGCCGGATCTGTCCGACCCCCAGAATGTCGCCTTGTGGCAGAAGATGGAATTTGCAAAGCAACGCCTGTTCTATTCGCTCCTCCGCCTGAAATTGCCGCTGATGACCCGGGCCGAAGATCCGGAAGGGCTTGGCTTCGACTTCCTGACGCATGATCCGGAAACGGGCGGCAACGTCATGACGGGGCATGATCGCGGCCTCATCACCATCGCGCTGGCAGAGGCCGACGACGCCGAGCGCGAGAAGCGGCGCGCGGAGCTGGGCGAGCCCTATCGAACACTGCTCGGCCATATGCGCCACGAGGTCGGCCACTGGTACTGGGACCGGCTGGTGCGGGACGGCAATGCCCTGGAAGCATGCCGAGCCGTCTTCGGTGACGATTCGCAGGATTACGGACAGGCCCTGCAGACCCATTACGCCAACGGTCCGCAGCCGAACTGGCAGGACAATTTCGTGTCGTCCTATGCCGGCGCGCACCCCTGGGAAGACTTCGCCGAGACCTGGGCACACTACCTGCATATCGTGGATACGCTGGAGACGGGCGGCGCTCTCGGCATGACGCTATCCCCGCGGCTGGACCGAGACGGCATCCTGACGACGGAGCTGGACTTCGACATCTACGGCCAGAGCACGACCATCGACCAGATAGCCGAAGCCTGGCTGGCGCTGTCGGCGGCGATCAACGCACTGAACCGCTCCATGGGGCTGAACGATGCCTACCCGTTCGTCCTGTCGCCGGTCGTGATCCAGAAACTCGGCTTCATTCATGACCTGGTGCACGGGCGCATCGGCACGGCGGCGCGGGCCGGGCTTTCGGAAGAGCTTGTCGAAAGTCAGCAACCCGAAACAGCCGCCGGTTAAGAAGGGAACATTCCATGGCCGAGGGCGGACAGATCGCAACGCGCTTTTCCTGCGAGACGAGTTGGGGGGCGCGGCCCGTCGATGGCGGCGCGCTGTTCCAGCTTTGGGCGCCGCATGCAACAACGGTCGAGCTTGCGGCCGGCGAAGGGGACGAAACGGCATTCCTTGCAATGGACAAGGACGCCGAAGGATGGTGGCGCCTGACGACGGATGCCGTTCCCGTGGGCGGCGCCTATGGATTTCGCGTCGATGGCGGCAGGCCAGTGCCCGACCCGGCCTCGCGCGAGCAGGTCTTCGACGTTCACAGCCCGTCCCGGCTGGTGGACCCGCACGCCCATGAGTGGCGCTCCGCGACATGGCGCGGCCGGCCCTGGCACGAGACGGTCTTCTACGAGATGCATGTCGGCACCTTCACCGACGAAGGGACGTTCGACAGCGCTATCGAAAGGCTCGATCATCTGAAGGCCACTGGGATCACCGCCATCGAGTTGCTGCCGGTCGCCGAGTTCGGCGGTCGGCGCGGCTGGGGATATGACGGTGTCCTCCTGTACTGCCCGCACGGCGTCTATGGCGGCCAACGGGGCCTCAAGCGCCTGGTCGATGCGGCACATGAGCGTGGGCTGATGGTGTTCCTGGACGTCGTCTACAATCACTTCGGGCCGGACGGGAACTACATCCCATCCTACCTGCCGGATTTCTTCCAGTCTGAAACGCATACGCCATGGGGCCCGGCCATCGCCTACGACGAGCCGGCCGTTCGCGCTTTCATGATCGAGAATGCGCTCTACTGGCTTGAGGAATACAGGGTCGACGGCCTGCGCCTGGATGCGATCGATTCCATCCACGATACGACCGACACGCCGCTCGTGGTGGAATTGGCCGAGCGTGTCCGCGCCGCCTTTCCGGACCGCCACATTCACATTACCAGCGAAGACGAGCGTAACATCACGCGCTTCATCGAGCGGGGCGCGGACGGCTCGATACCCTTGGTTTCCGGCGAGTGGAACGACGATTTCCACCATGCAGCCCATGTTCTGGCGACCAACGACCGCGAAGGCTACTACATCGATTACGAGTTCGACACGGTGGAGCAACTCGCAACGGCGCTGGCGACGGGCTTCGTTTACCAGGGCGAGCATTCTCCCCATCGCGACCGCGACGTCGGCGAGACGTCCGACCACCTGCCGCCGACCGCCTTCGTGAACTTCCTGCAGAACCACGACCAGATCGGCAATCGGGCCTTCGGCGACCGCCTCCGCTCGCTCAGTTCGGCGCGGGCCTTCGATTGCCTGCAGGCGATCCTGCTGCTGTCGCCGCAGATACCGCTCATGTTCCAGGGCGACGAGTTCGGCGATTGCAACTCCTTCTGCTTCTTCACCGATTTCGACGGAGAGCTGGGAGCCGCCGTTTCGCGTGGACGCAAGGCCGAGTTCGCCAAGTTCTCGGCATTCGAGGACCCGCATGCGCAGGAAGTCTTCCCGGACCCCAATGCGGAATCCACCTTCCTGACGTCCCGGCTGGACTGGTCGCTAAAGGAACGGCCGGTGAACCGGCGAAGGCTGCAGGTAACGCAGGAGCTTCTGGAAGCGCGGCGCGACCATGTCGTCCCGCTTCTCGCCGACGCACCCGGCGGTGCCGGAAAGGCGCTGGTCGACGGGCGGGCGATGGTCGTTTCGTGGGAGCTTGCGCCTGGCCTCTTCTACCATTGCTTCGCCAATCTGGACGACACGCCCTGGGAGATCGGCGAGGATTTCGATCCTCGCCGCCTCGAAGGGGCGACCGAGGTCTTCGCGAACCATCGCGGGATGTTCGACGATTTGCGGGACGGACGGATGCGCGGCTACGGCGTCGCCTTTATGCTCGGTCGCCATGACGTGATCGAAGGGCTGGCGGAATGACGGACGATCTGGTGTCTCTTGCGAGAAGCCATGGAATAGAAACGCGGTATACATCGGAGACGGGGGACGACAGGAGCCTGAGCGAGACGGCGCTCCGATCGCTCCTGACCGTGATGGGCATCGACCCGGATTCGGCGCAGCCGGGGCACTTCGAAAGCGCCCGCCATGTGCCCGAACTGGCCTGCGTCGCGCCGCAGGGCGACCCGGCCTGGGGCGTGACCTGCCAGCTCTACGCCCTGCGCTCGTCCCGCACATTCGGCCTCGGCGATTTCGAGGATCTCGGCCGCCTCGCCGAAATTGCCGGCAGGGCCGGGGCCGCATTCCTGGGCGTCAACCCGCTGCACGCGCTGTTCTTTGCCAATCCGGGCCATTACAGCCCGTATTCGCCGTCGACCCGCCGCTTCCTGAACCCCTTCTATATCGCGATGGACGCCCTGCCCGGCGGAGCCGCGGCGATGGCGGAGCTTGCGGCGGAAGATCCGTCGCTGTTCGACGGCCTCGACGGCGACCTGATCGACTATCCCCGGGCCGGCCGGGCGCGCGCGGCGGTGCTGCGGCGCATTTTCGATCGCGGCGAGGCCGTCGACCAGCAGGCGCTGAGCGCGTTTCGCGAACGGCACGCGGACGCCATCGAGAACTTCGCTTTGTTCGAGGCGCTGTCCATGCATTTTGCCGCCGCTGGCGGCAGCGCCGGATGGCATGGATGGCCGGAGCCTTTCCGGCATCCGGAGCATGACGCCGTACGCGCCTTCGCGGCCGAGCACGCGAGCGACATCCTGTTCCATATATGGTTGCAGCAGACGGCCGAAACGCAGCTCCGCACCGTGCAGAAGCGCGCCCTGGACGCGGGCATGAGCATCGGGCTCTATCTCGATTTCGCGGTGGGCGTCTCACCCGATGGGGCGGAGACCTGGGCGGACCCGGACGTGACGATGCCCGATGCGCGCGTCGGATCGCCGCCCGACATGTTCAATGCCGCCGGCCAGGACTGGGGCTTGGCGCCCCTGTCGCCGGAGGCGTTGGCAAAGCGCAACTACACGCCATTGGCGCAGGCCTACGACGCCCTGATGAAGAATGCCGGCGCCGTCCGGATCGATCATGTGATGGGGCTGGCGCGCCTGTGGTGGATCGCGCGCGGGCATGACGCCCGCGACGGCGGCTATGTCCGCTATCCGCTGGGCGATATGGTGGACGTGGTGGCCAGGGCGTCGCGCGCCAATGGCTGCATCGTCATCGGCGAGGATCTCGGTACCGTACCGGCCGGGTTCCGGCCGGTGATGCAGGCCGCCAATATCCTGTCCTATCGGGTGCTCTATTTCGAAAAGCGCGAGTGGGAAGGCTTTATCGCTCCCGCGCAGTACCCCGCCGGCTCGTTGGCCTGCATCTCCACCCACGATCTGGCGACGCTGGCCGGCTGGTGGGCCGCAAGCGACATCGCCTTGCGGGCGGAGGCCGGGCGCCAGGACGCGGAGTCGACGCGGCGTGACCGGGCCGAGCGCGACAACGACCGTCATGCCCTGCTGCATGCCTTGCGGCTCGACGGGCTGCTGCCGCACGATTTCGCCGGTCCGCTGGACAACCGTTCGGCCCTGCCGGACGCGCTGCCGCTGGAGCTGGCGCTGGCCGTCCATCGATTTGCGGCCCGGACGCGCTCCCACCTTTTCGCCGTGCAACTGGATGACATGGTGATGGCCTTGCGGCAGCCCAACCTGCCCGGCACCACGGACGCCTACCCCAACTGGCGCATTCGCGGCGAAGTCCCCCTCGAAGCCCTGGAAGACCACCCGATATTCAAGGCCATGGCTGCTGCCATGCGCGAGGAAAGGCCACGACACACATGACCAGCCGCACGCTGTCCGCAACCTACCGGCTGCAATTCCGCAACGGCGTCGGCTTCGACGATGCCCGCGCCCTGGTCCCCTATCTGGCCGAACTCGGCATAAGCCATTTCTACGCTTCGCCGGTGTTCGAGGCGTCGCCCGGCTCGACACACGGCTATGACGTGGTCGACTACAACCGCTTCGAGCCCGATCTTGGCGGCGACACCGGCTTTGGCGCCCTGTCCGACGCCCTGCGCGACGCGGGGCTTGGCCTCATCCTGGATTTCGTACCCAACCATATGGGCGTTTCCCCGGCCAACGGCTGGTGGGAGGATGTGTTGCGCTGGGGCTCGGAGAGCCGCCATGCGGGTACTTTCGACATCTCGTGGGAGGCGGAGAAAATCCTGATCCCCGTGCTGGGCCAGCCCTACGGGGAGGCGCTCGAAAACGGCGATCTTACCGTCGTCCTGGACATTGAACGCCGTGAGCTGAGGTTTTCCGCCTCCGGCTATGAACTTCCGGTGGATCCGCGCACCTTCCCCGACATCTTCGGCTTCCTCGATCATCCTCAGCGCGAGCCGCTGATCCGGTTGTTCGCGGGGGCGGAGCCGGCCGATGGCGACGACCTTGCCGAACGCCTGGGGGAACTGCTGGAAGATCCGGACTTTCTGGCCGCCATGGAGCAGGCCGTCGCCCGGGCGAACGGCGACAAGGCGGCATTGCATGCCCTGCACGAGCGGCAGAACTGGCGCCTGGCGTGGTGGCGGCTTGCCCGTGAGAAGCTGTCCTATCGCCGCTTCTTCGAAATCGCCGATCTCATTGGCGTCCGGCAGGAGGTCCGCCGCGTCTTCCGCGAGAGCCACCGCACCATCGTGCGGCTGGCGCGCGAGGGTCGGCTCGACGGTATCCGCATCGACCATGTGGACGGGGTCGCCGATCCGAAGGGATATCTCGGCGATCTCAGATCCGTGCTCGACAGGGCCGGGGCGAGCGAGGCCGTGATCCATGTCGAGAAAATCCTGACCGGGCCGGAGCGGCTGCGACGCAGCTGGAATGTCGAGGGCACGACCGGCTACGAATTCATTTCCGCCGTCTCCGGTCTCTACGTCGATGCCGCGCAGGAAGCGGCGATGACAGAGGCCTATGATGCCTTCGTCGGCGGCGAAGCGGCGCTGGAAGCGCAGGTTCACAAGCAGAAGCGCTATATTTTCAGCCACAATCTGGCGGGCGAACTGTCGGTGCTCACCGACATAGCCCTTTCGGTCGCCCGGCTTGGCCTGGCCACGCGCGACTTCGGGCCCGATACGCTGCAGCGCTCCATCCTCGAGATCGCGACGGCCCTGCCGGTCTATCGGACCTATTCCGGTATAGACGGCATTCCGGCCGAAGACATCGAGATCATCGATGGCGCAGTGGCATGGGTGCAGGCGGCCCGCAAGGTGGAGGCGGACGAGCCTGTCGTCTTCGTCGGCCGGCTCCTGAAACTCGACTTCGAGGATGGCGCGGCCATGGCCGGCGCACTCGACTTTACCCGCCGCTTCCAGCAGACCACCGGCGCGGTGATGGCCAAGGCAGTCGAGGATACCGTCTTCTATCGATGGAACCGGTTGATCGCCCTGAACGAGGTCGGCGGAGAGCCCGACCATTACGGGGCCGATGTCGACGCCTTCCACACGGCGATGCAGATCCGGCTGGAAGACCAGCCCGAAGGGCTCCTGGCATTGTCGACGCACGATACCAAGCGCGGGGAGGATGCACGGGCTCGCATCTACACGATCAGCGAGGCACCCGACACCTGGAACGAGATCGTCCGCTTTGCGGCGGATGCGCTGGCCCCGTACCGCGTCAGTCTCGACGATGGCGGCCTGTCGCCCGACCCGGCGACCGAATGGGGGTTCTATCAGTCGCTGCTGGGTGTCCTGCCCGCCGACTTCGACCCCGATGATGGCGGGGCCTGCGACGACATCCGCCAGCGGATGCGCGCCTTCATGGAAAAGGCCGTGCGCGAGGCCAAGCAGTTCACCAGTTGGACCGCCCCCAACGAGCCTTACGAAAAGGCCTTGCTCGCCTTCGTGGACGCCGCCTTCGAACCGGCATTCCTGCGGAGCTTCTGGGAGCGGGTACAGCCCTTCGTGGTTGCCGGGGCGCTGACGAGCCTGTCCCAGACCCTGGTGCGGCTGGGCGCGCCCGGCGTGCCGGATATCTATCAGGGTACGGAATTCTACGACAACAGTCTGGTCGACCCCGACAATCGCAGGCTCGTCGACTTCGATGCGCGCCGGTCGGTGCTGCGCGGCGGCGAGCCGGTTGGCGCCGCGGCGGCGCACTGGCGCGACGGCTGCGCCAAGGCGCGGTTGACGGCGGTGGGCCTTGCGGCGCGTGGGGCCCGGCCGGGCCTGTTCACCGTCGGCGATTACGTCCCTTTGGCGGTGCAGGGCGCGGCAGCCCGCCATTTCGTGGCCTTTGCAAGGTCGAGTGGAGACGATGCGGCCATCGTCGTCGCGCCCCGCCTCTGCCTGTCGCTTCTGGAAGGGCGTGCCGACCTGACCGGCATCGCACTTGGCGATACGCGCGTCGTGGTGCCGCCCGCATTGGCGGGGCGTCGCATGTCCGACGCCGTATCGGGAAAACCGGTGACGGTGGAGGGGGCGATGCTCCTGGCGGAGCTGTTCGACGGCGTACCCCTGGCCTTCCTGAGCACACCGGGCAGGTGAACGTTCGTTCGCCGAATCCTGCTTGCAATCTTCTGGGATCGCCGCTCAATCTTGCGCTGCAACAAAAATGAGCCCCGTGGCTCGCATATGTGCAGTGGAGGGGACGTTCCGTGACGATAGCCAAGATTCTGGTCGCCAACCGGTCCGAAATCGCCATCCGCGTGTTTCGGGCAGCCAATGAGTTGGGCCTGAAGACCGTGGCCGTTTGGGCGGAGGAGGACAAGTACGCCCTCCATCGCTTCAAGGCGGACGAGTCCTACCAGATCGGCCGCGGCCCCCATCTGACGCGCGACCTCGGCCCCATCGAAAGCTATCTTTCCATCGAGGAGATCATCCGCGTCGCACGAACTTCCGGCGCCGACGCGATCCATCCCGGTTATGGACTGCTTTCGGAAAGCCCGGAATTTGCCGATGCCTGCGCGCAAGCGGGCATAACCTTCATCGGCCCGCGGCCGGATACGATGCGCCGGCTTGGAAACAAGGTGGCCGCGCGCAACCTGGCCATCGAGGTGGGCGTGCCGGTGGTGCCGGCGACCGACCCCTTGCCCGACGACATGGCCGAGGTGCGTCGGCTGGCCGCGCAGATCGGTTATCCCGTCATGCTTAAGGCGTCGTGGGGCGGCGGCGGGCGCGGCATGCGCGCCATTCGCTCCGAGGCCGACCTTGAACGCGAGGTAACGGAAGGCAAGCGTGAAGCACGGGCCGCCTTCGGCAAGGACGAAGTCTATCTCGAAAAGCTGGTCGAGCGCGCCCGTCATGTCGAGGTGCAGGTTCTCGGCGATACGCATGGCAACGTGGTGGACCTGTTCGAACGGGACTGCTCGATCCAGCGCCGCAACCAGAAGGTGGTCGAGCGGGCGCCGGCCCCATATCTGTCCGATCCGCAGCGCCGCGAGCTGGCGGCCCATGCCCGCAAAATCGCGGAGGCCACCGACTATGTCGGGGCCGGCACGGTCGAATTCCTGATGGATGCCGATACCGACGCATTCTACTTCATCGAGGTCAACCCGCGCATCCAGGTCGAGCATACGGTGACGGAGGAAGTCACCGGCATCGACATCGTGAAGGCGCAGATCCACATCCTGGACGGGCATGCCATCGGCACGCCGGAATCGGGCGTGCCGGCGCAGGGCGACATTAAGCTGAACGGCCACGCGCTGCAGTGCCGCATCACGACGGAAGACCCGGAGCACAATTTCATACCGGATTACGGGCGCATCACCGCCTATCGCGGGGCAACGGGCTTCGGTATCCGGCTCGATGGCGGCACCGCCTATTCGGGAGCGGTGATTACGCGCTTCTACGATCCGCTGCTGGAGAAGGTGACGGCCTGGGCCCCGACGGCCGAGGAAGCCATCGCGCGGATGGACCGCGCCCTGCGAGAGTTCCGCATCCGGGGCGTGGCCACCAACCTGACTTTCCTGGAAGCGATCATCGGCCATCCGCAGTTTCGCGACAACACCTATACGACCCGCTTCATCGATACGACGCCGGATCTGTTTCGACAGGTGCGCCGCCGCGACCGCGCGACCAAGCTTCTGACCTATCTTGCCGATGTCACGGTGAACGGCCATCCGGAAACGCGGGGACGGCCGCGACCGGCGGCGGACCTGCGGCGTCCGCAGGCGCCCCTGTTCCATGCCGAGATCGCGCCCGGTACGCGTCAGAAGCTGGATGAGCTGGGTCCGCGCGGCTTCGCCGACTGGATGCTGGCCCAGAAGCAGGTGTTGATGACGGACACGACCATGCGCGACGGCCACCAGTCGCTGCTGGCGACCCGCATGCGCACCTTCGATATCGCCGCGGTCGCCGATTCCTATGCGCGGGGCCTGCCGCAACTGCTCAGCCTCGAATGCTGGGGCGGCGCGACCTTCGACGTGTCCATGCGCTTCCTGACGGAAGACCCCTGGGAGCGGCTGGCGCTGATCCGCCAGCGCGCACCCAACATCCTGCTGCAGATGCTGCTGCGCGGCTCCAACGGGGTCGGCTACACCAACTATCCCGATAATGTCGTGAAGCGCTTCGTAGCAGAGGCGGCGCGTGGCGGCATCGACCTGTTCCGCGTGTTCGACTGCCTCAACTGGGTCGAGAACATGCGCGTATCGATGGATGCGGTGCTGGAGGCGGACAAACTGTGCGAAGGCGCGCTCTGCTACACGGCCGACCTGTTCGATGAAAGCCGGCCGACCTACAGCCTGAAATATTATGTCGACCTGGCCCGCGAACTCGAAAGCGCCGGTGCGCATATCCTGGGCGTGAAGGACATGGCCGGCCTGCTCAAGCCGGCGGCGGCGCGCGCGCTGTTCCGCGCCCTGAAGGACGAGATCTCCATTCCCATCCATTTCCACACGCACGACACGTCGGGCATTGCGGCGGCCACGGTGCTGGCGGCGATCGAAAGCGGCGTCGACGCGGTGGACGCCGCCATGGACGCGCTGTCCGGCAATACCTCGCAGCCTTGCCTCGGCTCCATCGTCGCGGCGCTGGAAGGCAGCGAGCGCGACCCCGGCCTGTCG
Source organism: Aureimonas sp. OT7 (assembly GCF_014844055.1). Taxonomy (NCBI): domain Bacteria; kingdom Pseudomonadati; phylum Pseudomonadota; class Alphaproteobacteria; order Hyphomicrobiales; family Aurantimonadaceae; genus Aureimonas; species Aureimonas sp. OT7. Next base: position 3,885,519 of record NZ_CP062167.1, on the reverse strand, counting down.
CAAGAGGCCATCCGGCGCATCTCCTTCTACTGGGAGGGGGTGCGCGGGCAGTATGCCGCCTTCGAAAGCGACCTGAAGGGGCCGGCGTCGGAAGTCTATCTCCACGAGATGCCGGGCGGGCAGTTCACCAACCTCAAGGAGCAGGCGCGCTCGCTCGGGCTCGATACGCGCTGGCATCAGGTGGCGCAGACCTATGCGGACGTGAACCGGATGTTCGGCGATATCGTCAAGGTCACGCCTTCGTCGAAGGTCGTCGGCGACATGGCCCTGATGATGGTGTCGCAGGATCTGACCGTCGAAGAGGTGCAGGACCCGGCCCGGGAGATTGCCTTTCCGGAATCGGTCGTCTCGATGCTGAGGGGTGATCTCGGCCAGCCGCCGGCCGGCTGGCCCGAGGCGCTTCAGAAAAAGGTTCTGAAGGGCGACAGCCCGATCACCGTGCGGCCCGGCGCGTTGATCGCCGCCGCGGACCTCGATGCTGAGCGGCGCACCGTCGAGGAGAAGCTGGGGAACAAAATCGACGACCAGGCCTTCGCGAGCTACCTGATGTATCCAAAGGTCTTTACCGATTTCGCGCTTGCAGCCGATCGGTACGGACCGGTGTCCATGCTGCCGACCCTCAATTATTTCTATGGTATCGCGCAGGAGGAGGAGATCCTCGTCGACCTGGAGCGCGGCAAGACGCTCGTGGTGCGTTGCCTGGGCATCGGCGATACCGACGAAAAGGGGATGCGCACCGTCTTCTTCGAGTTGAACGGCCAGCCACGGCGCATCAAGGTTCCCGACCGCTCGCGCGCCGACCAGGTGATCGCGCGGGCCAAGGTGGACCCGGCAAACGCCAACCAGGTCGGCGCGCCGATGCCGGGCGTCGTCTCCACGCTGTCGGTTTCTCCGGGGCAGAGCGTGCGGGCCGGCGACGTGCTCCTGTCCATCGAGGCGATGAAGATGGAAACCGCGCTGCATGCCGAGCGCGACGGCGTCATCGAAGCCGTCAACGTGAAGGCCGGTGACCAGATCGACGCCAAGGACCTTCTGGTCAGCTTTGCCGGATAGGTTCTAGATGCGGCCGAGCAGCAACAGGATCAGCACGACGATCAGGACGAAGCCCAGAATACCGCTCGGCCCGTATCCCCAGCTTCTCGAATAGCCCCAACTGGGAAACGCGCCGATCAGAAGCAGCACGAGAATGATGACGAGGATCGTTCCAAGGGACATGGCGTGCAGCTCCGCGAAGTCTGTCTCGTCCTCTAAAGGTCGCAGGCCGGCCCCCGGTTCCATCGGTTCCGTCTGCTCACGATCAGATGATCTGCGTCACCCAGGCCAGGACGGCGATCGTCAGGACGATGCCGGCAACGATGGCCGGCCGTGGGCTCAGGCTGCGCGACCAGGGCCAGACCGGCCACGACGCGATGAAGAGCAGGAGGGCGGCAAGATTGACGATAGCGCCGAAGGACATGGCTGGCTTCCGATTGCATGACATCCGGGCCGGCGAGACGGCAATCGCCGCATGCCATTTTCCCGCCCGGTGAAGCCCTATATGGTGTGCACGACCAGAGGCAAGCCCGGACGCCATCGATGACCATGATGCAGGATATTATCGCAGACCCGTTGCCCCGCCGGCCCACGGTGGGCGTCGACGTGGGTGGCGTGCGTGTCGGCGGGGGCGCGCCCGTGGTCGTTCAGTCGATGACCAACACGGATACCGCGGATGTCGATTCGACGGTCATGCAGGTGGCGCAACTCGCGCGGGCCGGTTCGGAGATCGTCCGCATCACCGTGGACAGGCCGGAATCGGCCGCAGCGGTGCCGCGTATCCGCGAGCGCCTTGAAAGGCTCGGGCTCGACGTGCCGCTTGTGGGCGACTTCCATTACATCGGCCACAAGTTGCTGGCCGATCATCCCGATTGCGCGGCCGCGTTGGCGAAGTATCGCATCAACCCCGGCAATGTCGGCTTCAAGGACAAGAAGGACCGGCAGTTTGTCGATATCGTGGAGATGGCGATCCGACACGACAAGCCCGTGCGTATCGGCGTCAACTGGGGTTCTCTCGACCAGGAGCTGCTGACGCGCCTGATGGACGAAAACAACCGCCTGCCGACGCCGCGCCCCGCAAGGGCCGTCATGCGCGAGGCGATCATCCAGTCCGCTTTGCATTCGGCGGCGCTGGCAGAGGAAACGGGGCTGGCGCGCGAGCGCATCATCCTGTCCGCCAAGGTGTCGAACGTCCAGGATCTCATCGCCGTCTACCGGGACCTGTCGCGGCGCACCGACCACGCCATTCATCTGGGCCTGACCGAAGCCGGCATGGGCTCGAAGGGCATCGTCGCATCGTCCGCCGCGATGGGCATCCTGCTGCAGGAAGGCATCGGCGATACGATCCGTGTGTCGCTGACGCCGGAGCCCGGCGGCGACCGGACCCGGGAGGTGCAGGTGGCGCAGGAAATCCTGCAGACGATGGGCTTCCGCCAGTTCATACCCATCGTCGCGGCCTGTCCGGGCTGCGGGCGCACCACCTCGACCCTGTTCCAGGAACTGGCCGAGACGATCCAGTCCGACATCCGCGCCGCCATGCCGGAATGGCGTGACCGATATCCCGGAGTGGAAAGCCTGTCGGTTGCCGTGATGGGGTGCATCGTCAATGGCCCCGGCGAATCCAAGCACGCCGATATCGGCATTTCCCTGCCCGGCACTGCCGAAGTCCCGTCTGCGCCCGTCTATATCGAGGGACAGAAGGTGGCGACCCTGCGCGGCGCCCATATCGCCGAAGAGTTCCGCGTCATGGTGGCCGACTACATCGAGCGGCGCTTCGGCAGGCCGGTCGCCGCGCAATAGGGGCCGGTCGGTTGCGGTGGCTTCGCCTCCTGCCGGTTGCCGCAACGGTCTGGGCGCTTGCCGCCGTGGGCACACTCGCCGAAGAGCCCGAAGCCGACTCGCTCGTCGGCGCGATCTGCGATCTCATCGCGGACAATGCCGTCGAAGCGGGCATGTCGCCGGATTTCTTCGCCCGGCTGATCTGGAAGGAGAGCCGCTTCGATGCCGGGGCGATCTCGCCGGTCGGGGCACGTGGCATCGCGCAGTTCATGCCGTATACGGCGGCCGAGCGCGGACTCGAAGACCCGTTCGACCCGAAGCAGGCGATCCCGCATTCCGCCGGCTATCTCCGCGACCTGAAGGCCGAACTCGGCTCGTGGGGCCTTGCCGCCGCCGCCTATAATGGCGGCATCAACCGGGTGAAGCGCTGGATGCGGTCGGGCGGCCGGCTTCCCTTCGAGACGGAAGACTATGTCCTGTCGATCACCGCCTATCCTGCATCCTGGTTTCGGGACGAGGTGGGCCGCGACTTCGAGGCGAGGCCCCTGGACGCGGACCTGTCCTTCGAGGAATCGTGCCGGCGGCTGCCGATCATGGAGACGCGCGCGGTCTTCGCGCTGGCGGAAAGCGCGCCGATGCGGCCGTGGGGCGTGCAGGTGGCCGGCCATGTCAACGAGGCCATCGCGCTGCGAATGTATCGGCGGCTGCAGGACGCCCACCCGTCCGTGCTGGGCGGGGTCGATCCGATCCTGATGCGCGCCCGCCCGGCTTCCGGCCCACGTCGCATCACCGCGGTGCGCGTGGGTGCCGACAGCCGGGCACAGGCCAATGCCATCTGCACCCGCCTTCGCGGCGATGGCGGCGCCTGCGTCGTGCTGCGCAACTGACGCTTCAGCGGTCGCGCCCGGCAATGAAACGGGCGGTCTCGCAGAGGGTGGCGCCTGCCTTGCCGAAGGGTGATAAAAGCTCTTCCGCCTCCGACACCAGGCTTGAAAGGCGATCGCGCGTCCACTGCAGCCCATGCAACGCTGGCAGCGTCTTCTTGCCCCTGTCCCTGTCCTTGCCGGCGGCCTTGCCCAGCGTCGCCGCATCCGCCGTCTCGTCCAGAAGGTCGTCGGCAAGCTGGAAGGCGAGCCCGACCACTTCGCCGAAGCGGCGCAGCCGCGCGCGGTCGGCCGGCGAGGCATCCATCAGCACGGCGCCGGCTTCGCAGGCGAAGGCGATCAGCGCACCGGTCTTCATGGCCTGCATGCGGGAGATGGACGCCTCGTCCAGCGTATCGGTTTCGGCCATGAGATCGAGCATCTGGCCGCCGGCCATGCCGGCCGCCCCGGCATCGCGCGACAACAGCGAAACGAGGGCCAGCCGCGCCGCGGGGGAAAGGTCTTCCGCCCGCGCGACGAGCCCGAAGGCAAGCGTCAGCAGGCTGTCGCCCGCAAGGATGGCCGTTGCCTCGTCGAAGGCCTTATGCACGGTCGGTCGGCCGCGCCTCACATCATCGTCATCCATGGCGGGCAGGTCGTCATGGATGAGCGAATAGCAGTGGATGCATTCGAGCGCGGCGGCAACCTGCGCCGCGCCTGCCGGCGGAACGCCGAAAAGGGCGGCCGATTCGAGGGTCAGGAAGGGGCGAAGCCGCTTGCCGCCGCCCAGTGAGCCGTAGCGCATCGCTTCGGCAAGCCGGGCCGGCATGTCCGCCAGAAGCGGCGCGGATGCCGACAGGGCGTCGGCAAGCGTCGTCTCCATCGCCGCGGCGGACGCGGTGAGCCTGTCGGAGAATGCCGGGGAATAGGAGCTTGTCACGAGGCGCGTTCCTGACCATGCTTGTGCGGGAACTCCCCGTGTGCCGGACTGGCCGTCGGCGGGCAAGGCCTTTACGCTGCGGCGCCGGCCCGGCAGGCGATGTGTGGACATGAGCGAACTGAATCTCGAGGCTGAACCGGAAAGGAAACGGCAGGTGCGCAAGCGAACGTTCGGCGGGCGGCTGAAGCGATTCGCACTGCTGCTGATCCTGGCCGTCGTGGCGTTGCCGCTGGTGCTGGTTCCCATCTACGCGATGCCGTCCTCGCGCCCCGTATCGACCCTGATGCTCCTGGAGCATTTCGCCTTTCAGCCCTATGACCGGCAGTGGGTGCCGCTCGAGGATATCGCCCCGGTGCTCGTTCGCTCGGTGATGATGTCGGAAGACGGCCAGTTCTGCGCCCATGGAGGCGTCGACTGGGCCGAGTTCGCAGGGGTGATGGATGGGGCCTTCAGCGGCGATGGACCCAGCCGGGGCGCCTCTACCATACCGATGCAGACGGTGAAGAACCTGTTCCTGTGGAACGGCCGTTCCTACGTGCGCAAGGGGCTGGAGTTGCCCCTGGCCATGTATGCGGACACGCTGTGGACCAAGCGCCGGATGATGGAGATCTACCTCAACGTCGCCGAATGGGGACCCGGCGTCTACGGCATCGAGGCCGCGTCGCGCTATTATTACAACCGCCCTGCATCCGAACTGTCCAGCCGGCAGGCGGCGCTGCTGGCCGTGACGCTGCCGTCGCCGCTGTCACGCGATCCGGCACGACCCAGTGCGGCGCTGGCGCGTATGGCGGATCGCATCCAGGCACGAGCCCGGGCATCGGCAGAGTACACGCAGTGCCTGGAACTCGGCCGCTGACGGTGCGAAGCCGGCGGGGGGACTTTTCTTTCGCTGCCGCTTTTGGTATTGGGCGGTCACGATTTCCCCGATGCAGGTGAACACGTGGGATTGCTCAAGGGCGATCCACGGTCGGCTGCAGCGTGGACGGTGGCGGAGCCGATCGAGCCCGACGCCATGGCAACAACAGTATAGACAAGCGATGGGGCCCGAGCCGTCATCGCGACGGAGCACGACATGGCCGTACCCAAAAGAAAGACGACGCCCTCCAAGCGCGGCATGCGCCGCTCGGCCGATGCGCTGAGCGCGCCGACCTACGTGACGGACAAGAACTCGGGCGAGCTGCGCCGTCCGCACCACATCGACCTGAAGACGGGCGTCTATCGCGGCCGCCAGGTTCTGAAGGCGCAGGACTAAAGTTTCACCGCAAGGGCCGTTGCTCGGCCCGAATGGTTCTATCCGACGGGAAGGCCGGTGCATGCACCGGCCTTCTTGCGTTGCGGCAAGGCGCGTATCAGCTTTTGCGGGAGTCGAGGGCCTCGATACGCTTCTGCATCTCGGCAAGCTCCTGCCGCATGGCTGCCAGGTCTTCCGCGGGGGAGGCTCCGCCACCGGCCTTCGCTGCAGTGTTGGCCGTTCCGTTCTGCGCCGGCTGCCCCTCGGTCATGGCGTTCGCGATGAAGGGGTTGAAGACGCTCATCGCCTGACGGAACAGTTCCGTGTTGCGGCGCACCTGATCCTCGATCAGCCGGGTCGTCTGCGCGACCGCCTCCGCCGGGTTGGTCCGAAACCGCTCCTGCTCGTGCGAGAAGGCCGTCATCGACTGTTCCAGATAGGCCGGGATCACCATCTGCATCTGATCGCCGTAGAAGCGTATGAGCTGGCGCAGGAAGGTGATCGGCATCAGGTTCTGGCCGTTCTTGTTTTCCTGCTCGAAGATGATCTGCGTCAGCACCGAATGGGTGATGTCTTCGCCGGTCTTGGCGTCCTGGACGACGAAGTCCTCGTTGCCCTTTACCATCGCGGCGAGGTTTTCCAGCGTCACGTACATGCTGGTGCCGGTGTTGTAGAGGCGCCTGTTTGCGTATTTCTTGATGACCGTCGTTTCGTTCCTGCGAGCCATAGTTTCTCTCCCGAGCATTGCGCCTCCGCGATGCCGCTTCGCCTCTGCGGGCGAATGCTGCACTGCCTAAAAGAACATACCGGTCATAGCGCGGCAATCCAAACCTTTGTCATGTGAGGATGCTCTTTTGTACCGTACCGTCCCTTCACAAAGACCTGCGTCCGGGCTTTGATGGGCGGGAAGGGCAGGCTCGACCTGCCTCCAAGGAGGAAATTTCATCATGAGTGCCGCTCAATCCATCGTCATCGTGGGCGCCGCCCGCACGCCGGTCGGCGCGTTCAACGGCGCCTTCGCCAATGTACCGGCGCATGAACTGGGCGCCGCCGCGATCGGTGGCGCGCTCGCGCGCGCCGGCGTCGACGCCGCCGAGGTGGACGAGGTGATCCTGGGTCAGATCCTGCAGGCGGGCGAAGGGCAGAACCCGGCCCGGCAGGCGGCGATGAAGGCCGGATGCCCGAAGGAAACCACCGCCTGGGCGCTGAACCAGCTTTGCGGCTCCGGCCTGCGCGCCGTGGCGCTGGGGATGCAGCAGATCGCCCTGGGCGATGCCCGCATCATCGTGGCCGGAGGGCAGGAATCGATGTCCATGGCGCCGCACGCGGCGCATCTGCGCGGCGGCCAGAAGATGGGTGACCTGAAGCTCGTCGATACGATGCTGAAGGACGGCCTTATCGACGCCTTCCACGGCTATCACATGGGTATCACGGCCGAGAACGTCGCCCGCCAGTGGCAGATCACGCGCGACGAGCAGGACGGCTTTGCCGTGGCCTCGCAGAACAAGGCCGAGAAGGCGCAAGGGGAGGGCCGCTTCCGCGACGAGATCGTGCCCTTCACGGTGGCGGGCCGCAAGGGCGACACCGTCGTCGACCAGGACGAGTACATCAAGCCCGGCACGACGCTGGACAAGGTGCAGAAGCTGCGGCCGGCCTTTGACAAGGAAGGCTCGGTCACGGCGGCCAACGCCTCCGGCATCAATGACGGTGCGGCCGCCCTGGTGCTGATGTCCGAGGACGAGGCTTCCCGCCGCGGATTGTCGCCCATGGCGCGCATCGTGTCCTGGGCGACGGCCGGCGTGGACCCGGCGCTGATGGGGTCCGGCCCGATCCCGGCATCCCGCAGGGCACTGGAAAAGGCCGGCTGGTCGATCGAGGATCTCGACCTCATCGAGGCCAACGAGGCCTTCGCGGCGCAAGCCTGCGCGGTCAACAAGGATCTCGGCTGGAACCCGGACATCGTCAACGTGAACGGAGGCGCTATCGCCATTGGGCATCCGGTGGGCGCTTCCGGCGCGCGGATCGCCAACACGCTGCTGTTCGAAATGCGGCGGCGGGGCGCGCAAAAGGGCCTGGCCACCCTCTGCATCGGGGGCGGCATGGGCATCGCCATGTGTTTCGAAGCCATGTGAGAAAAAGAATCGCCTGGCAGCAAGGCCGGCGGCGTCGAGTGGGAGGAGATGCGCATGCAGAGGACGGCAATCGTAACCGGTGGCACGCGCGGGATCGGCGCGGCCATCGCCAGGGCGCTTTCGGCGGCGGGCTACAAGGTCGCCGCCAATTACTGTGGCAACGAGGCGGTCGCGGAACGCTTCACGGCGGATACGGGGATCGCCACCTTCCGGTGGGACGTATCCGACTATGACTCCTGCGGACGCGGCGTCGCCGCGGTCACGGAGGCGTTGGGCCCACCGGATATCCTCGTCAACAATGCCGGCATCACGCGGGACGCGATGTTCCACAAGATGACGCCGCAGCAATGGAACGAGGTCGTGGCCACCAACCTGACGGGCCTGTTCAACATGAGCCGCCTTGTCTGGGAGGGAATGCGCGAGCGCGCGTTCGGCCGCATCGTCAACATTTCGTCGATCAACGGGCAGAAGGGCCAGATGGGCCAGGTGAACTACTCGGCCGCCAAGGCCGGGGATATCGGCTTCACCAAGGCGCTCGCCCAGGAGGGCGCCCGCAAGGGCATTACGGTCAACGCCATCTGCCCCGGCTATATCGACACCGACATGATGGCGACGATCTCGGACGATGTCATGCAGAAGCATATCCTGCCGCAGATCCCTGTCGGCAGGCTGGGGCAGGCGGACGAGATCGCCCGCACCGTGCTGTTTCTGGTGGACGAGGAAGCCGGCTTCGTTACCGGCTCCACCGTGACGGTGAATGGCGGCCAGTATCTCGCCTGAGCGGCGCTCAGGCGTTCGTGCCGCGCACCAGCACCATCAGGCTCTTGCCATCGGCACCCAGAAGGACGAGACGGCCATCGGCCGCCTCGCGCCAGCCGGTAACGCTTTCCAGTGCCGACAGGAAGGCGCGTTCCTGCTCCATCACGGCGCCGGCGCAGGCCATGCGTGTGGTGGCGAGCGCTCCGAAACCCATCTCGTCATCGGCCAGCGTGGCCGTTCCGCTATAGCGGTTGCAGCCACTGGAGCCATTGACGCGGCCGTCCGCCTGGATGATGAGCGACGGTTCCGTCTGGTCCAGCACGCCGGCATCGCCAATCGTCTCGACCGTCCAGGCGCCGACCGGCGCCATCGCGGCTGGCTCGTCTGCCAGCGCGCCGGAGGCCAGGATAGCGAATGCGGAGAGGCCCGCCGTGATCAGGGCGCGCATGTCTTTCCCCTTCGTTCGATCGTCATGCGAAGTGAGGATAGGGCGCGGCGTCGGTTGCGGCACCCCCCCCCCCTCGTATCAGATGGCGTCGCCGGTTGCAGGGCCAGGGACGGAAACGAGGACATAGCGCTGCCGGCGACCGATCAGCATCAGCGGCACGCTGGCGAAGGACAGGATGAGCGCGGCGGCTGCGAAAAGCCCGATCAGCGGATTGTCTTCCATCGCAGTCGTATAGAAGATCTGATACGTCTCATACAGGAAGATCGGCGGGCAAAAGGTGAACAGCAACGCGCCAGCATAGCCGTGTGTCCGGAAACGGGTCGTCACCAGCGTTTCGTTGTGGCCGGAAATGGTCATCTGTCCTCTCGCCTTGTCCTTCGGATCGACCATTTTCCGACTTAAACCTTGCGCCAGCCAATCGACGCCGCCCAGGCGGCCAGGACAGGATAAGAGAAGGAACCGCCATGCGCACCGTAACCACTCTTTCAATAGCGGTCCTGCTGCTGTCGGGATGCACCGTCGCCGGCGGTGCGACGGCCTTTCGCGGCGAAATTGTCGCCCCCGACGACGCCCCCGTGTCGCGCTGCGACAATTATGCGCGTCAGACCTATTACAACGCTCTGGAAGATTATTCGGACGATCGCGGCAGCCTGTCGTCCCGCCTGATGACGCGACAGACGGCCGAGCGCGCCGCAGATCGAGCCTATGAGCGCTGCCGCCAGGGGCGGTTGAACTAGGTTCCGGCCCAAGGGCGTCAACGCATCAGCAGTCCGACCAGCGGCGGCAGGATGATCGAGGTGGTCAGCGCGTTCAGCCCCATGGCGATACCGGCGAAGGCTCCGGCCAGGGAATCGACGGTAAAGGCGCGCGCCGTGCCGATGCCATGCGAGGCGAGACCCACGGCGAAGCCGCGCGCGGCGTAGTTGCGAATGCGCAGGGCGTTCATCATGGGCGTGACGATCAGCGCGCCGATGATGCCCGTCAGGATGCACATGGCGGCCGTCAGCGCCGGCTGGCCGCCGATGGCCTGCGAGATACCCATGGCAACGGGGGCCGTCGCCGATTTCGGCGCAAGCGACAGGATGGCGACCTGCGGCAGCCCCAGCCACCGCGCCATCATCACGGTGACGGCGATGGCCGTTGCCGAACCGACGACCAGGGCGGCCAGCAGCGGCACGAAATTGTCCATGATGACGCGGCGTGCGCGATACAGCGGAATGGCGAGGGCCACGGTTGCCGGGCCAAGCAGAAAATGGACGAACTGCGCACCGTCGAAATAGCTTCGATACGGCGTGCCCGTGATGGCCAGGAGCGCCGCGATGATGAGAATGGCGATCAACACCGGGTTGGCCACGGGATTGCGGCCGGTGCGGATGGCGACCTCGTCGGCGACAAGCCAGGCCAGCAGCGTCACCGTCAGCCACAGCAGCGGGGATGCGGACAGATAGGCCCACAGCTCGAAGGGGGTCGGCGTGCCGATCATGCGTCGCCCCGGCCCTTCGTCAGCCGGTGGACCCCCACGAAGGTGACGACCGTCACCACCAGCGTCACGACCACCGAAACGACAAGCACCGCTGCGAAACCCATTGCGTTGCCGGACAGCAGCCCCAGATGATCCACCAGGCCGACGCCCGCCGGGACGAACAGAAGCCCCAGCATGCCGAGAATCCTGTCGGCCACACCGCCCAGCCCGCCGTCGGACCCCGCGTCGAGTACGCCGCCGCCGGTGCTGCCGGTTGCCAGAAGCAGAGCGAAGAGGAGGAGCAGCCCGATGACGGGGCCGGGCACGGGCATGCCGAAGCCGTGTGCGACGGCTTCGCCGGCAAGCTGGCATAGGAGGATGAGGGCAATCGGTTTCAGCATGTGGGCGACGGTCTCCGGACAGTGCGCGGCAGCTTAGGCGATGGCGGGGGGCCGCGAAAGAAGGTCAGTCTTGCAGGATCGGGCGCGCCATGAACATGTCCTCGAAGGCGGCGGCCTCGCCTCGGATGAAGTCGCGGACGACGCGGATGCGGGGCGCGTCCGCAAGGTCTTCGCGGCACGACAGCCAGTACTCCCGTTCGATATGAAGCTCCTGCGGCAGGACAGGCACAAGCTGCGGATAGGCGCGCGCGATGAAGTAGGGCAGGATCGTCATGCCATAGCCCGCCAGCCCGGCGGCAAGCTGGGCGATGATGCTGGAACTCTGGTAGCCGGCGCGTTTGCCGGGCAGGATGTCGCGCAGATAGTCCAGCCCCGGCGCAAAGATCATGTCATCGATATAGCCCGCCAGGGGATGCTCCATCGCCTCGGCGCGGCTGCGGATTGGCGGGTGCCGCTCCAGATAGGATCGGCTGGCATAGACGAGCAGGCGATAGCGCGCGATCTTCTCGACCTGATAGGGGCCGGCGGCCGGCGGATGCAGGGCGACCGAAATATCGGCCTCGCGACGGGACAGCGACAAGATCTGCTGCAGCGTCATGAACTCGATCAGGAGGCCGGGATTGCGCGAGGCGAAATCCGGCAGGCGTGACGACAGGAAAAAGCTGCCGAACCCTTCGGGGGTCGATAGACGGATGACGCCGCGCAGGGCGGCCGCCTCGCCCGAGATGATCTCATGCAGACCGTCGGCGGTCTGCTCCATCGCCTGCGCATGGGCGACGAGACGCTCTCCGACACCGGTCAGCGTGTAGCCGCGCGGCGAGCGCTCGAAAAGGCGCAGCGATAACGACTGCTCGAGCCTGTCGATCCGACGAGATACGGTGACGTGATTGCTTCGCAGCCGCCGCGCCGCCGACGAAAGCTGGCCGGTCTGCGCCACGGCCAGGAAATAACGCAGGTCGTCCCAGTCGAACCCGATACCCGGCATGGAGCCACGCTTTCGTACAATTGCCTGTACGAAAGCGTACATATCTTGTGCGGAAAATTCCATATGCGATGCATCATGCCGATGCTAGCCTCGTCGCAGAGGTTGTGGCCGGTTCACCGCAGGAAACGGAGCCGCCCAATTTCAGCCCGATCGCGACACAGAGCGCGGCGGGCGCCGGGAGGATGGATGTATCGCGGCGCTCGACGCGTCGTCGTGGCTCTTGCCGCGATACTGCATTTCCCGTGGACCTGAATCGTGGCACCCCGGGAGGCTTCCTCAATGCACAAACTGTCCGTCCTGACCGCAGCCCTTCTGGCAGCCGTCGCCATGCCGGCGATGGCGCAGATATCCGACGATGTCGTCAAGATCGGCATCCTCAACGACCAGTCCGGCGTCTATGCCGATTTCGGCGGTCGCTGGTCTTACGAGGCGGCGCTGATGGCAGTGGAGGATTTCGGCGGAACGGTGAACGGCGCGAAGATCGAGGTGATCACCGCCGACCATCAGAACAAGCCGGATGTCGCCTCCAATATCGCCCGTCAGTGGTATGATACGGAAAATGTCGACACCATCATGGAGCTGACGACATCCTCGGTGGCGCTTGCGGTCCAGGGCCTGTCCAAGGAGAAGAAAAAGATCACCATGGCGACGGGGCCGGCCACGACGGCCCTGACCGGCGAGCAGTGCAGCCCCTACGGGTTCCATTGGGCCTACGACACCCACGCCCTGGCCGTCGGCACGGGCGGCGCACTGGTGGAGCAGGGCGGCGATACCTGGTTCTTTCTGACGGCGGACTACGCCTTCGGCTATTCGCTGGAAGAGCAGACGACGAAATTCGTGACCGAGCACGGGGGCACGGTGCTGGGATCGGTACGCCATCCGCTGTCCAATACCGACTATTCTTCCTTCCTGCTGCAGGCTCAGGCATCCGGCGCAAAGGTGATCGGCATGGCCAATGCAGGCCTGGATACTGCCAACACCGTCAAGCAGGCATCGGAATTCGGCATCGTGCAGGGTGGCCAGAAACTGGCGGCGCTCCTGTTCACGCTGGCGGAGGTGCATGGCCTCGGCCTGCAGGCCGCGCAGGGCATTACGCTGACCGAGGGGTTCTACTGGGACCGTGACGACGAAAGCCGCGAATTTTCGCAGCGCTTCTTCGAGCGCACGCAGCGCATGCCGAACATGGTGCAGGCGGGCACCTACTCCACCGTCACCCAATATCTCAAGGCGATCCAGAAGGCCGGCACCGACGAGACGGAGGCGGTCGCCAAGGCGCTGCATGAAATGCCGGTGGACGACGTGTTCGGGCGTGGCGGCAAGGTGCTGGCCAATGGGCGCATGGTCTACGACATGTACCTGATGGAGGTGAAGTCGCCGGACGAAAGCACCAAGCCCTGGGATTACTACAAGGTGCTTGCGACCATCCCGGGCGACCAGGCCTATCTGTCCGCCGAGGAAAGCGGCTGCCCGCTCGTGACGCAGTAAGCGGCATGGGGGCGCCGATGATTGACCAGCCGCACCCGGACGGTGGGGCGCAAGCCGGCGAGGCAGGGGCTGTGCTCCTGTCCTGCCGCGGACTGCGTCGTGACTTCGGAGGGTTCACCGCCGTCAACAACGTCGATCTCGACGTGCGGCACGGAGAGGTCCATGCCCTTATCGGGCCGAACGGAGCCGGCAAGACCACGGTCTTCAACCTTTTGACCAAGTTCCTGCAGCCGACGCGCGGGCAGATCACCTTCGACGGCCAGGATATCACCCGTGCCTCGCCCTCCGCGGTGGCGCGCAAGGGGCTTGTCCGATCTTTCCAGATTTCGGCGACCTTTCCTCACCTGACCGTTCTCGAAAACGTCCGGGTGGCGCTACAGCGGCCGCGCGGTCTGGCCACCCAGTTCTGGCGGCCGGTATCCGCCCTCGACGTGTTGAACGCGCGGGCGCTGGAACTTCTTGAAGAAGTCGGGCTGGCGGAGGCGCGGAACGCGCTGGCCGCGGATCTGTCCTATGGGCGCAAACGCGTTCTCGAGATCGCAACCACACTGGCGCTCGACCCGAAGGTGCTGCTGCTCGACGAGCCGATGGCCGGCATGGGGCAGGAGGATATCGGCACGGTATCGGAGCTCATCCGGCGTGTCGGACGGGACCGCTCCGTCCTGATGGTGGAGCATAACCTCAAGGTCGTCGCCAATCTGTGCCAGCGGATCACCGTGCTCCAGCGCGGCGAGATCCTGGCGGCCGGTGACTACCAGACGGTGTCCAGCGATCCACGCGTCCGAACCGCCTATATGGGGACACAGGAATGAGCCACGCCGCCACCTCCCATCGATCGACCGATGCCGGGCCGGCGCTCCTGTCGGTGCGCGGCCTGAACGCCTGGTACGGCGAAAGCCATGCGCTGCATGGCGTGGACCTGGACATCGCCAGCGGCGAGACGATCACGCTGATCGGCCGCAACGGCGTCGGCAAAACCACCACGCTGCGCGCCATCATGGGCATCATCCCGAAGCGCACCGGGACCATCCGCTTCGATGGCCGCGACATGATGCCGGTGCCATTGCATCGCACCGCGCATCACGGCATCGGCTTCGTGCCGGAAGAGCGCGGCATTTTCGCCTCGCTGACGGTAGAGGAAAACCTGACGCTGCCGCCAGTCGTCGGCAAGGGCGGCATGACCCTCGACGAAATCTACGATCTTTTCCCCAACCTGCACGAGCGGCGGGCCTCCGGCGGGACGAAACTGTCGGGTGGCGAGCAGCAGATGCTGGCGATCGCGCGCATGCTGCGGTCCGGCGTGCGGCTGCTGCTCCTGGACGAACCCACCGAGGGGCTGGCACCCGTGATCGTGGAGCGGATCGGCGAAATCCTGATCGAACTGAAGAAGCGCGGATTGACCGTCCTACTGGTGGAGCAGAATTTCCGCTTCGCGGCGCGGGTCGCCGACCGTTTCTACCTGATGGACCACGGCACGGTGGTGGACAGTTTTGCCACGCGGGATCTGGCCCATCACCAGCAACGCCTGAACGAAGTGCTGGGAGTCTGAGCTCATGACCATGATCTTCGGCGTGCCCGTCCAGGCCCTGATGGGGCAATTATTGGTCGGGCTGATCAACGGCTCCTTCTATGCCATGCTCAGCCTTGGCCTTGCCGTCATCTTCGGCCTGTTGCGCATCATCAATTTCGCCCATGGCGCGCAATACATGCTCGGCGCTTTCGCCGGCTATCTTCTGCTGGCCTATGGCGGCATCGGTTTCTGGCCTTCGCTCGTCCTGGCGCCGCTGATCGTCGGCCTGACCGGCGCGTTGATCGAGAGGCTGGCTCTGTCGCGTCTCTACGACCTCGACCACCTCTACGGGCTGTTGTTCACCTTCGGCCTTGCGCTCGTGCTCGAAGGCACGTTCCGCTATTATTCCGGCGCATCCGGCCAGCCGTATGCGCCGCCGCCGCAACTGGCGGGCGGCACCAATCTCGGCTTCATGTTCCTGCCCAACTATCGCGGCTTCATCGTGGTCGCATCGCTGATCGTGTGCCTGGCAACCTGGCTGCTGATCGAGAAGACCAAGCTCGGGGCCTATCTGCGCGCCGCAACCGAAAATCCAACCCTGGTGCGTGCTTTCGGCATCAACGTGCCGCTGCTGCTCACCTTCACCTACGGCCTCGGCGCGGCGCTGGCCGGGCTGACGGGCATCCTCGCGGCGCCCGTCTACCAGGTCAGCCCCCTGATGGGCTCCAACATCATCATCATCGTCTTCGCCGTCGTGGTGGTGGGCGGCATGGGTTCCATCGGCGGGGCCATCGTCACCGGGTATCTGCTGGGGCTGTGCGAGGGGCTGACCAAGGTCTTCTATCCGGAGGCGTCCAACATCGTCGTCTTCGTCATCATGGCGCTGGTGCTGCTGGTACGGCCCGCCGGCCTGTTCGGGAGGGCCTGACATTGGCAAACGCGACATATGGCGTAGCGGCCACCGAACGCCGGGGCGCGGCGCCGATGCGACTGGCGTTGCTGGCCATCGCGATCGGGGCCCTGATCCTCGCGCCGATGACCCTGTACCCGGTCTTCCTGATGAAGCTCCTGTGCTTCGCGCTCTTCGCATCGGCCTTCAACCTGCTGCTCGGCTATACCGGCCTCCTGTCCTTCGGGCATGCGGCCTTCTTCGGCGGGGCAGCCTATTTCACCGCCCATGCGGTGAAGGTCTGGGGCCTGTCGCCGGAACTCGGCATTCTCGTCGGCATGGCGGGCGCTGCGTTGCTGGGCCTCGTCATGGGCTTCCTGGCCATCCGCAGGCAGGGCATCTACTTTGCCATGGTGACGCTGGCGCTGGCGCAGATGTTCTTCTTTTTCTGCCTGCAGGCGCCCTTTACCCATGGCGAGGACGGCATCCAGGCGGTGCCGCGCGGCATGCTGTTCGGCTTCCTGGACCTCGGCCAGAGCCTGAACATGTACTATTTCGTGCTCGCGGTTTTCCTGGTCGGCATGTTCGCCATCCATCGCATCGTGCAATCGCCCTTCGGCATGATCATGAAGTCGATCCGTGAAAACGAAAACCGCGCGATCTCGCTCGGCTATTCGGTCAATTCCTACAAGCTCGCCGCCTTCGTGATGTCGGCGACGCTGGCCGGGCTGGCGGGCTCGGTCAAGGCGCTGGTCTTCCAGTTCGCGACGCTGACGGACGTCGCATGGCAGATGTCGGGCGAGGTGATCCTGATGACGCTGCTCGGCGGCATCGGCACCATGCTCGGCCCGTTCTTCGGGGCGGCCATCGTGGTGACACTTCAGAACTACCTTGCCACCTCGTCCTTCCCCGTCACCATCATTACCGGCCTGATCTTCATGGTGTGCGTGCTGGTGTTTCGCCGGGGCATCGTGGGCGAGTTCCAGAACTCCAGATTCGGCCGGCGCATCATGGAGCGCCTCGGCGCCTGACATCATGACCGATACATTCGATTACATCGTCGTGGGCGGCGGTACCGCCGGCTGCACGCTCGCCAACCGGCTATCCGCCGGCACACGCAGCGTGTTGCTGCTGGAAGCGGGCGGGCGCGACAATTACGCCTGGATCCACATTCCGGTCGGCTATCTGTACTGCATCGGCAACCCGCGCACGGACTGGTGCTTTTCCACCGAGGCGGAGGCCGGCCTGAATGGCCGCGCGCTGGGCTATCCGCGTGGCAAGGTGCTGGGCGGCTGCTCGTCCATCAACGGCATGATCTACATGCGCGGCCAGGCCCGGGACTACGACCTGTGGCGCCAGATGGGCTGCGAGGGCTGGGCCTGGGACGACGTGCTGCCGCTGTTCCGCGCCAGCGAAGACTATTATGCCGGGGCCGACGTCATGCACGGTACGGGCGGCGAATGGCGTGTAGAAACCGCCAGGCTGCACTGGGATATCCTCGATGCCTTCCGCGAGGCGGCCGCGCAATACGGCATTCCGAAAATCGAGGATTTCAACCGCGGCGACAATGAAGGCTCGTCCTACTTCAAGGTCAACCAGAAGCGCGGCGTGCGCTGGAACACCGTCAAGGCATTCCTGCGGCCGGCCGAGAAGCGGCCGAACCTTTCCGTGCAGACAGGAGCGCAGGTGCGTCGCCTGTTGATCGAGGACGGACGCGCCGTCGGCGTGGAGTACGAGATGGGCGGCGCCATACGCAAGGCGGCCTGCCGTGCCGAGGTTGTCCTGAGTGCCGGTGCCATCGGCTCCCCGCACATCCTGGAACTGTCCGGGATCGGCAGCGGCAGCGTGCTCAGGGAAGCGGGCCTCGAGACGGTCGTCGACCGCCCGGCCGTCGGCGAGAACCTGCAGGACCACCTGCAACTGCGCTGTGCCTACAAGGTGTCGGGCATCCGCACGCTGAACGAGCGTGCCTCCACCATGGGCGGCAAGATGATGATCGGCCTGGAATATGCCGTATCGCGCTCGGGTCCGATGTCCATGGCGCCCAGCCAGCTCGGCGTCTTCACGCGGTCGGATCCGGCCTTCGAGACGGCCAACCTGCAATATCACGTGCAGCCCCTCAGTCTCGAGAAGTTCGGCGAGAACGTCCATTCCTTCCCGGCCTTCACCGCCAGCGTCTGCAACCTGCGGCCCGAAAGCCGGGGCAGCGTACATCTGCGGTCGCCCGACCACCGGCAGCAGCCGGCCATCCGCCCCAATTACCTGTCGGCGGAAGCGGACAAGCGCGTCGCTGCCGATTCCATTCGCATCACCCGGGCCATCGTCGGCCAGCCGGCGCTCGCACGCTACAGCCCGCAGGAGTTCAAGCCCGGTCCGTCCTTCGAGACCCAGGAAGAGCTCGAACGCGCTGCCGGCGATATCGGCACGACCATCTTTCACCCGGTCGGCACCTGCCGGATGGGAAGCGATCCGGATTCGGTGGTGGACCCGCGCCTTCGGGTCCGCGGCGTCGACGGCCTGCGCGTGGCCGACGCCTCGATCATGCCGACGATCACGTCCGGCAATACCAACTCGCCCACGGTCATGATCGCCGAAAAGGCGGCGCGCATGATCCTGGCGCACTAGGAGACAGGGGATGAGCATGCGGATCGCCTTCGTCGGCCTCGGCAATATGGGGCTGCCCATGGCCCTCAATCTGGAGGCGGCCGGCTATCGGGTCATCGGCTTCGATCTTGCGGAGGGCGCCCGCGCCGCCGCGCAGGATGCCGGACTGCCGCTGGCCACGGGGCTGGCCGATGCCGTGGCCGACGCACAGGCCGTCATCACCATGCTTCCGGCAGGCCGTCACGTCATCGGTGTCTGGACCGACCTTGCGTCGCTTGCTGCCCCGGGCACGCTGCTGGTCGACTGCTCGACCATCGATGTCGACAGCGCGCGCGAGGCCCACCGGATGGCCGCCTCGGCCGGCATGCTGTCGTTGGATGCGCCGGTATCCGGCGGCACGGTCGGCGCGGAAGCGGCCACGCTGACGCTCATGTGCGGGGGGTCGGCCGAAGCCTTCTCGGCCGCACAGCCCGTATTGACGCGCGTCGGCAGGCGGATCGTCCATTGCGGCGCCGCAGGTGCGGGGCAGGCGGCCAAGATCTGCAACAACATGATCCTCGGCATTTCGATGATTGGCGTGGCGGAAGCCTTCGTGCTGGCCGAGAAGCTGGGCCTGTCGCACCAGGCGCTGTTCGACGTGGCCTCGACGTCGTCCGGCCAATGCTGGTCCCTGACAACCTACTGCCCGGTGCCCGGGCCGGTGCCGGGTTCGCCGGCAAACCGCGACTACAAGCCCGGCTTCGCGGCCGCGCTGATGCTTAAGGATCTGGGGCTGGCGCGGGCGGCTGCGGAGGGGTCGGGGGCGGCGACGCCTTTGGGCCACCACGCCGAGGAAATCTACGCCGCGTTCGACGCCGCAGGCGGTGGCGGCGAAGATTTCTCGGCTGTGATCAAGTATCTGCGCGATCGCTGAGCGTCAGGCAGAGGCGCGCTCCGTCAGGACATAGCCTTCCGAAACCAGTTGCGTGACATTGAGCGCCGGTCGTCGATAACCGAACTCCCGCCGCTCATCGTCGCTGAGGAGGATTTCCCAGATGGACCCGCGGTGATGGCCGCGATAGCGCCCTGCCGGCAGCACACGCCGGCGCACCATGACCTCGTCGGGCACGATGAAGGTTTCGACCGTATCCACCGCCATGCTGACCATGATCACCGCCCCGTGGTTAACGCACTTTCATCATTTGGGCGATAATGCGGCGATCCCGTGTTTCGTTCCCTTACCGGCGTCGGCGGGGAAGAGCCGCCATGATGGCGGCGCGCTCGGCATCGCTCATGCTGCCCCAACGCGCGATCTCGTCGATCGTGCGCCGGCATGCCGTGCAAATGCCAAGGCGCTTGTCGAAGGTGCAGATATTCAGGCAGGGACTTTCCATGCGGATGGCGTAGCGCCTTGTTCAGGCGGGGACAAGCTCGGACATCACCCGGTTGCGGCCGCCCTTCTTGGCCGAGTAGAGAAGCCTGTCGGCCTTCTGCAGCGCGTCGGACAGGCTGTTTCCGCCCGGTTCGGTCGAGCTCAGGCCGATGCTGACCGTGATGCCGAACGCGCGAACCTCGCGCATCTCGATCGTCATGAAGGATATCGCCTCTCTTAGCCTCTCCGCGAACAGGAAAGCCTCGCGCGTTCGCGTGTTCGGCAGGATGAGGGCAAATTCCTCGCCGCCCATGCGGCCGAAGTGGTCACCGTCGCGCAGCGCTCTGCGCACGGCGTCGGCGAAGCTGCGCAGGGCGGCATCGCCGGCCGCATGGCCGTAGGTGTCGTTGATCAACTTGAAGCGGTCGACATCGAGCACCAGGACGGCGCATCGTGCCTGCGCCGCAGCGCTGCCGGCGCGGCGCAGAAATTCCGGCCGAGACAGGGCTCCCGTCAGAGAGTCCGTTGCCAGCGCCTTCTGCAACTGCCGCATCAGGACCAGGCGGCTTGAGCTGATGGACGAGACGGCCAGAGGGCCGAGGATCAGCAGCGTCAGCGCGAACCGGAGCGAGACGATATTGCGCGCGTCGGCCAGATCGACGCGCATATCGACCAGCCCGGAGGCGATCGCGACATTGGCAAGCACCAGGTACAGAAGAAGGACGATGGTGTTGGTGAAGAGCGGCAGGGAGATCGCAAACCACAACAATGCCGGAAGCGGAAAGAAAACGGCTCCCGGCCCGCCGACCACGACGCCGAACAGGCAGCACAAGCCGAATGTCAGTGTCGGGGCCGCCAGGCGCCGCACCGACGTCCGATCGGAGTTGTGCTGCCTCAGGGCGCGACGCCACCGATGGGGAAACGTCGCGATAAAGGGCAAGATGGCCACGTAGCTTGTCATCTCGGCCGAAAGCCACTGTGCAAAAGAGGCGGTCAGGGCATGACCGAAAAGCGCATTGGACGCCAGGGCGCCGCAGGTCGAGGTGATCATGGCCGGGACGCAGGCTGCTGCTGCCAGCTTGATCACGGAATTGGGGCGCCGAAGCCGAAACTCCTGGGGCGACATCCCACGCAACATGACGACACCTGCTGCGATACCGACGAGGTTGGCCGCGTTCAGCAGCAGCGCGGCGCTGATCGTGCTTCCGGTTACCAGGTCCGCCGCCACAAAGCCTGCGGCCACCGCGACCCATTCCAGCGGCTGTCCGAGCTTGCGGTAGCGGGCGAACAGGCCGACGACGATGGCGTTGGCTGGCCAGAACGCGGCCAGAAGACCGACCGGGCGCGAGAATATGCCGACGAGGCACGCGCCGAAGACGATCGCGAACATCAGGGAAATGCGAACGACCCGCTCGCTGGAGGCATCTGTCGTCATGGCTTTCCAGCTTTCACGCATGAATACGCGCTACCAGGGAGTTGGACCCGGATACGGCGGCTGCAGACTTGGATGTGACATATCCATAGTATTGTATGCGTGCAATCTAAGGTTGTTTTCCCATAAGGCGACTACGCCTTTTTGGTAATGTCTCGGCAGGAAGTTCGCGCTGCCAACTCCGTCTGGAAAGGGAAGATGGCATCCTCAGTAGACGAGGACAGGCCTCAGGGCCGGAGGAGTTCAAGTGCCATCGATGGGAATGCAGGAGTGGATCGCCGCCGGCCGCGCGATCGCGCAGGGTCACCTGACGCGCCATGGCAGGGAGGCACGCTTCACCAACGCCTTCGAACATCGGCTGGCCGAGATGACCGGTGCCCGGCACGCGCTGGCGGTCTCGTCGGGAACGGCCGCGCTGATATCGGCGCTGGTCGGCGCAGGGATCGGGCCCGGTGACGAGGTTCTCGTGCCGGCCTATACATGGATGGCCACGGCCGCGGCCGTCGTCATTGTCGGCGCGGTGCCGATCTTCGTCGATATCGACGAAACGCTGACCATCGACCCCCACGACATCGAGCGCAAGATCACGCCCTATACGCGGGCCATCATGCCGGTCCACATGGGCAATGCGCCGTGCGACATGGATAGCGTCATGGCCATCGCCGCAAGGCGCGGACTGGTCGTCATCGAGGATGCCTGCCAGGCCGTCGGCGTCCGATACAGGGGGCGGTATTTGGGCGCGATCGGTGACCTCGGCGCCTACAGCTTCAACAAGATGAAGAACATGAATATCGGCGAAGGCGGTGCCGTGCTGACGGGCAACAGCCGCTATTTTGCCAGGGCCCGGGGTTACCACGACCTCGGTGACCTGATCCGCGACCACGAAAAGCCGCTCGAGGAACCGGCCCTCATCGGCGTCAACTACAAGGTAACCGAAATCCAGACCGCGATGCTGTCGGTGCAACTGAAGAAGGTCGGGCCCATGCTGGAGCGTATGCGCAAGCGGCGCGCCATGATGGCCGAGATCCTATCCGGCAGTTCCAGCTTCTGCGTGACGCCCCATAACGATTCCGACAACGCCGTCAGCCTGACGCTGCTGGCCCCGTCGAAGGAGGCGGCCGTCGAGTTGCAGGCGCGCCGTGGCGTGTGGAATCGCCTGCGCGACAGCTCGAAGCACGTCTATACGAACTGGGAGCCCATCCTTGCCCAGCGTACGTCCCACCCGAAGCTGAACCCCTGGGCCTGGGCGAACCGGGAAATCCGCTACGACCGTGACATGTGTTCCAGGACGCTCGACATACTGGACCGTACCTGCGTGGTGAACCTGGGGATGAACTATCCGTCCGCACTCATGCGCCGCATAGCGACCGGGATCGTCAAATGAGCTCTTCGACCCGTCGGCGTTCGGGATCGGCCGCCCGCCCGAGCCGCTGGCGGGATGCGTGCGCAGCGGCCCGCGCCGACAAAGCCATGATCGTCAGAGTCGGATTCTGGACGCCGAGCGACGGCAACGCGGCTGCATCGGTGACATAGAGCCCCTTGGTGTCCCAGCACTCGCCGTTGGCATCGACCACCGATGTCGACGGGTCGGACCCCATCCGCGCAGTGCCGCACTCGTGGATGCCGGTGCCCGGCGGCGCTATCTCCTTGCTGAGATAGTCGATGTCGACATGAAGCGCACGGGCCGCTTCGTCCACGGTTTCGAGCATGTGGCGGGCAATGGCGAGGTCGGCATTGTCATAGCGGCAGTCGATGCTGAGGACAGGAATGCCGAACCGGTCCTTCCGCGACGACAAAGTCACACGGTTCTCCGGGCGAGGGCGCATCGGGGAGAAACCGACGATATCGATCCGGGCTCGGTGCTCGCCTGTCGGCTGGCGATGGAACTGCATGCCGAAGGGGCCTTCGAGCGCCTCGCCGGTTGCGGGGTGGTCTACCTGCGCCATGGCCGGGACATAGAGGCAGCGGCCATGCTCGGCTTCCGTCGTCTCGTCACCCTTCCGCACATCGACCTGGCCAGCGCAACTGGCAACGGCGTGGTCCATGACGAAGCGTCCGAGGGCGTCGGAATGCATGCCGAGACCGTCCCGGTCGGCGGGATCGCGCGACATCAGAAGAATACGTGTGGTTTCGAACGCCGAGGCGCACAGGAAGACAATCGGCGCTTCCGCCGACCGGCGTTTGCCGCTGCGGCCATCGATCCAGCCGACGCCGGTCACGCAGCCCTTGCCATCCCGGTGCACGCGATCGACGATGGCGCCCGTGGCCAGCGTCAGGCGTCCGGTTTCGGCCGCCATCGCGACCCAGTCCAGCGGCGGTGCGTAGCGGCCGAGAATGGGATGCAGGTCGGGCAACCGGTCCTGAAGCGCCGAGATCATCGCGGCCTCTTCGGGCCGCGGCGTAAGCATGGTATGGATGAGACTGTCCGGCGCCAGCCTGGAGCTGTCGTTGCCGCCTCTCAGGCGCAACTTTTCTTCGACGGCTTCGTATGAGGGCTCGAGTTCGGTAAGGCCGAGCGGCCAGGCAGGCCGCCCATGGGTGTCACCGCGCAGATCGGCCGCGGCCATGCGATAATATTGCCGCCCATGGCCCGGCACCACCATCCTGCCTCCGACCTGGCGGGACCGGAACCAGTTGAACCGCGTACCCGGCGCCGTCTCGTAGGGGCAGTCACGATCGTCGACGAGGGAGCCGGGAGACAATTTCCATGCAAAGCATCGCGACTGAACCGGCTGCCGGAGTCGCCCGAAGGCCGACAGCGCCTTCAAGCCGAGTGCGTTCACCGTGGGCGGGATGGAGCGGCGTCGCATACTGTTGGTGATGGAGGCGATGATCCGCGCGGACGGCGCGTTGACGCCGGACAGCGATGACGTCGGCTCCCACCCGGCCTCCAGCACCAGGACGCGCAGCCCGGCCTGCGTCAGTTCTTGGCATGCAACGCCACCTGCCGCGCCGCTGCCTACGACGATGGCGTCATAGGGTGCGGCGCGGTCTGCGTGCATAATATCGTGCGCTACACTACTGGCATGGAATGGCATTTTCGTAAATCAGATCATCTTTGCCAATTCGACAAAGAAATATTATGTGCGCGCACCTATATATTCTATGGCGCACATTTATTCGGCCCTAGCACGATAGGCTTAATCTATCCGCCGTTCGAGGTATTGCCTTTGTTTTCGTGCCGTCGAACAACGGCTGGCGTGAAATGGGATGCTACCTGGTTCTCGTTCCGCGCCAGACCAGATTGAAAGCTTAATCTCGGGGGCGAACCTCATTTACATGACGTGGTCGACGGCCCTCGTCGAATCCATCGCGGCGAACGTTCATCCACCGGCGATCCCAAGCTGCTGCGCCGTGATGGACGCTGCATTGTAGCAGTGGAATGACGTGACGTTGCCGTTCTCCAGGTGGAAGACGTCGCAGCACGGAACATCAACAGCGCGACCCGTTGGAGCAAGGGTACCGGAGGGAAGGGACAGATCGCCGAGGTGAGTTCCGCGAATGGCCAGTTCCACGACCACGACGTCGCCGGCCGTGTACAGCTTGAACAGCTCGCGATGAATGTCAGGAAAGGCGGTGGTAAGCCAGCCTATATAGTCGCCGATTGCTCGACCGCGCAACGTTGCGCCCGTGGGAATGTCGGTCAGGTATCCGTCGGCGGAGAAGGCGGCGACGAACCGCTCCATGTCCGATCCTTCGCCTTCCGCCAGGTCGTAGAGCTTGCGGATGATCGTTTCGTTGTCACGCATCGTGGCGTCCTTCGTGAAACCGGACCGGTCCGGCGGCCGGGTCCGTGGCGCTTGCCGGCATGTACGCGTCCGGCACTCAGATTTGTGCCTGTCCCCCGTCGGCGAACAGCTCGCTGCCGTTGACGAAGCTCGACTCCGCAGAGGCTAGAAACAGGGCTGCGGCGGCCGTTTCATCCGGCGACCCAAGTCGTCCGAGCGGAATCCTGGCCTCCATGGACGAGACAAACGACCGCCCCGCCTCCTCGCTCGGCGACAGGCCATGGAAACCCGGCGTCGAGGTGGCGCCGGGCACCAGCACATTGACCCGAATGCGACGTGGGGCGAGGTCCAGGCACCAGTTGCGGGCGAAGCTGCGGATCGCTGCCTTGCTGGCGCTGTATACACTGAACGCCTCCGCCCCCGAACTGGCGGTCGTGGAGCCTGTCAGGATGACCGAGGCGCCGTCCACGAGGAGCGGCAGCGCCTTCTGCACGGTGAACAGCGTACCCTTGACGTTGGTTGCGAACGTGCGTTCGACATGCTCCTCGGTGATGTCGCCAAGGGCCGCGAATTCGCCGCCGCCGGCATTTGCAAACAGGATATCGATCCGGCCAGCGTCTCCCGAGCCACGACGTCGTAGAGCCTGTCGAGGTCCTGAAGGTTTGCTATGTCACCCTGCACGCCGATCGCCCCGTGTCCGACCTCGGCCACCGCGGCGTCAAGCTCGCGCTGCCTTCGGCCCGTCATGAAGACGCGCGCGCCTTCGCTTGCGAAGCGTTTGGCGCTCGCCAGCCCGATACCGCTATTGGCGCCCGTTATGACTGCCACCTTGTCTTCCAAACGATCCATCGACGTCTCCTTTCAGCGTCGGAGGCAACATGGACAGGCGCTGGCGTGAAGACTAGTACTAACCAGAAGGTTAGTGATGGGATTTGGATGTGGGCAGGGACGAAACCGACTGCGGCCTCGATGTCGCGCTTGCCGTGATGGGCGGCAAGTGGAAGCCGATCATTCTGTACCACCTGCGCCCTGGGCCACGGCGCTTCGGCGATCTTCGCCGGCTGGTGACAGGCATAAGCGAAAAGGTGCTGATCCAGCAGTTGCGAGAGCTCGTCGCGGCCGGCGTCATCATACGTCATGACTACCGGGAAGTGCCGCCAAAAGTCGACTACGCTGTGACGCCCTTCGGGGAGACGCTGGTCGAGGCGCTGATGCCGCTCTGCGTCTGGGGCAACGAGCACCGCAACCAGCTCGAGGAACATGGGCTCGTGCCGGCTGTGACGAAGGCCTGAAATGCCGTCAACGACGTCTGTTCAGCACCATATGGAAAAGCGTTATTCCGACAGAGTATTTTTGACCAGCAGGCCATCCTTCATGATCAGGCTGAACCGTTCGGCCGGTCTCTCGAGCAGCGTCAGATCATCCAAAGGGTTGCCGTCCACGAGGATCATGTCAGCAAGCGCCCCTTTCTCGATCACTCCGAGTTTCCCCTCGTACGGTGAGCGAAGGCCGGAGGTGGCCAGCAACTCGGCGTTTACCGACGTCGCGTTCCGGAGAACTTCGGCATTGGAATACCAGCGACCGAGATGAGTCAGCATCGCGCTTTGACGAGGGGCCAGCTCGGGAGAGAAGAGCACATCAGAGCCCCAGGCAGTGCGAATTCCATACTTGCGAACGTACTCGTAGACCCGCGGCGTTCCGGCAAAAAGCTGCTGCACGCGTTCGGCACCGGGCCCCGTCTGTGTGCCCGCATCATCCATCGTAAGAAACGGCTGCATGCTCAGCCAGACCTGACGCTCAGCAATGTCCCGGGCCGTTTCCTCATCCATCAAGTGAGCGTGCTCGATGCAGGCAGCACCCGCCGCCAAGGCTCGGCGCACCGTGCGGGGCGCGTAGGCATGAACGGCAACGTATGTATTCCAATCCCGAGCGACCTCGACAGCGACGCGCAACTCGGCTTCGCTGAATGTAGTTATGTCGAGAGGGCTCCGAGGAGAGGATACGCCTCCACCGCCCACCAGCTTGATTTGAGATGCACCCTGCAGAAGCTGCTCCCGGACCCGGCGCTGCAATTCGCCCGCATCGTCGACAATGGCGGCACTGCCCATCAACTCACTCAAAGACAGGCTTTCGCCGTCTCGTGGTATTTCGAAGGGCATACGCAAGTCACCATGGCCGCCGGTTGTGGTGATCATGGCGCCTGACGGAAAGATGCGCGGACCGGGAATGATACCGCTATCGATGGCTTGCTTGAAGGTGAAGACAGGCCCGCCCATGTCACGGACGGTGGTAAAGCCGCGCATCAGCGTCCGTTCGGCCTCGGCGGTCGAGGCGGCAAAGACGATTCCCGGATCGCCCGTCATCAATACCTGCAACGGCACCGCCGCATAGAGCGTGTGCCAATGCGCGTCGATCAGCCCCGGCATCAGAACGCCGTCGTCGCAGTCGATAATTTTCGCGCCTTCGGGTGGGGGGTTGTTCCCCTGGTCTAGGTCTATGACGCGATTGCCCTCGACGACGACTTGGACGTCGGTGCGGAGCGAATCTCCCGTCCCGTCAAATAGGCGAAGGTTGCGCAGAAAGATGCGGTCGCCGGGGGATACTTGCGCCATGCCGCGGCCGGTGAGCGACCCGCTTACTACCATCGCTCCCAGCCCGGTCATGAACCCCCGTCTGGAAAAGGAGTCGAGCCGGAGTGAAACCCGCTGCATGTCGGGAAGATTGCACAGGCAGCCGGCTTTATGTGCGAAATGAGCATAACGACCCCCGAAACGAGACGAACTCATGGCGAAAATCCTTCTTTGGACGCGGCGTCGCGCGCCTTCGGTATGAGACCGACACCGGGGTGTCGAACGATCATGGCGGCGGAATTTCTCCGGGTCGATAGTTCGGCAGCCGGCTCGCCGGGAGAATGGAGAGGATGGCGAGGCCGGCCATGATCAACAGACCGACACGCAGTGCCTGCAGGCGCGCCTCAGTGTTGACGCGGATCGCCTCAATTTTTTGCTCGGGTGAAGCACTCGTATTCGCGATGATGGATTCCAAACGTTCGTTGCTGACGAACGTGATGCTATCCAGGTTGACCTGTGCCTGAATATCGGGCGTCAGGACAGGGTTTTCCGCAAGTCGAACGAAGACGGCCGAGCTGAGGAGCCCCACCATCATTGCGCCCGCCAATGCCGTGCCGACAGCCGCGGCCAGGTTGTTGGTCGTGCCGCGCAGCGAGCCGACATCGCCGGCCAGTTCCTTGGGCGAGGCTGTAACCAGCACATTGAATACGAGCGTGACGAGCGAGCCCTGTCCGATACCGAAGACCACGAGGCCCAGCA
The DNA here is from genome assembly GCF_014844055.1 of Aureimonas sp. OT7. Lineage (NCBI taxonomy): Bacteria > Pseudomonadati > Pseudomonadota > Alphaproteobacteria > Hyphomicrobiales > Aurantimonadaceae > Aureimonas > Aureimonas sp. OT7. Next base: position 3,857,159 of record NZ_CP062167.1, on the reverse strand, counting down.
ATACGGGGATCTCGCTCCAGTCGTTGCGGACAACGAAGGCAAGCCAGATCAGGGCGGCGGAGCAGAGGATGAAGCCCGCCCGGCCGATCTGGCGTGGCGTGAAACGACCATAGAAGCGCACAATCAGCATCGCCGCGAAAAACACGGTGAGGTTGAAGGGCAGCATCGCGACGGCCGTGGCCAGTGGCGAACGCCCCTGCACGATCTGGATGTAAAGCGGCACGGAGAAATTCAGCGCGGCTTCCAGCGCAACGACAGCAAACATCGCATAGACTGCGGCTCTCTCCTGCGGCGAATCCAGCACCTGCAGCGGCAGCAGCGCCGTTCGGCCTCCGGCCTCGCGTCGGCGGCTCCACACGAAGAACAATTGGCCCAGCAGAATACCGGTCACGATCATGAAGGGGGCGGGTGACAGGCCGGCTATATCGAAGGGCGCGGAGGGGGTGGCAATGCCGAAACCCCAGCCGTTCAGATTATTGAAGCCGAAGCTGATGAAGATAATGGCCACAGCCGCAAGCACGACGCCGATCCAATCTATGGTGACGTCCGGGCGACCTTTGTCCGCCTTCAGGCGAAAGCTCAGGATCACAACGACAGCCGAGGCGACGATGAGCAGTCCGAAGGCCGGTCGCCACCCGATATAGGTGCCGAGGATACCGCCGATCAGGAAGGCGGCGACACCGGCGCCCGCGCGGGCCGAGCCAAGGGCGCCAACAGCCGTCGCCTGTTGGCGGCCGTGATAATTTTCGGCGATCAGCGCGACGAGCGAGGGCACGATCACCGCCGCCGCCGCACCGCTGCTCGCCTGGGCGATGATCATCGTGACGGCACTGGGGCCAAATGTCATCAGGACCTGCGCACAGCCGAAGACGATGACCGCCACCCGAAAGACTTGAACCGCACCTAGCCGCTGCACAAGCTTTGCGCCCAGCATGACGAAGCCGGCGACGATCATCGAGTACGCGACGATGCCGGTGGCGATGGTTGTCGGCGGAACGCCAAAACTTGTCACCATGCCCCCCATCGCGACAGGAAGGGAAGCGACATTATAGGACATGATCACCTGCCCTAGGGCGATGGCGACCATCGGGATCCAGGATGCCTGCGTTTCGGTCAAGGCTGAGCCGTCATCCATCGCTTGCGTCATCGCTTCCCCCCAGGGCGCGTGGGCCTTATTTCTTCGGCACGGAAACCAGCAAATCGAGTCCAAGTCTCTGCGAAAGGAATTGGGCAACCAGTTGCCCCTTCACGCTGTTGCCGGCCGCATCGAGCAGCGGGGCGAAGGTGCCCAGCCCGCCCTTGCCGGGCGATACGGTGACGATGCCGCCGCCGATGCCGCTTTTGCCGGGCAGACCGATTTCGTAGAGCCAGTCGCCCGACGTCTCGTACATACCGGCAGTCAGCATCGCCGCCAGCGCGTAGTGGCAAACATCCGGCTTCACCACCTGCTCACGTGTCAATGGATTGAAGCCACCATCCGCCAGGGTCGCGCCCATCACGGCAAGGTCACGGGCGCTGACATCGAGCGAGCATTGCCGCGTGTAAAGGTCTACCGCTTCCATGGGGTCGCTGTAGATACCGCCAAGGCCTTGCAGCATCCAGGCCAGGCTGCGGTTGCGGAAGTTGGTTTCCGAGGCCGATTGATAGACCTCGTCATTCACGGCGAGATCGCGGCCGGCAAACCGCGAAAGCCCATCCCGGATGAAACGCCATTTCCCTTCCACATCGTCGCCCGGTACCAGGCTGGTGGCAGCGATGGCGCCGGAGTTCACCATCGGGTTGGTACGCCCGCCGGGCGAACGCTCGGCAACGATGGCGGAGTTGAAGGCGTAACCGGTGGCGTTCATGCCGAGGCGCTCGCGCGCACCGGTGGGACCAATCCTGTCGCAGATGAGCGCGAACAGGAATGGCTTGGAAACACTCATGATGGTAAATTCGTGCTCGGCGTCGCCGACCGCGTGCACCCTGCCATCGGTGCCTACGACGCAAATGCCGAACAGGTCCGACGGCACGCGCGCCAGCGCTGGATAAACGTTCGAAACCTGCCCCAGGGCAACAGGATCAAAGCGTCGATGTGCCTCGTCGACAAGGCTTGCAACGCGGCCGGGCGGGGGCAGGTCACCGGTGGAAACAAAGCTTTCTGCGGGATCAACCAGCGGATCGAGAAGATCCATCTTCGCCCCCCAATCATAGCCAGTATTCGACATCAACCGCGTAAGACTGGGCAATAATGTCGCATATCGATGCGAAGTCAATTATACTTGTGAAGATATTTAGGTATGCTCGACTACGCGTACCTCCGACGCGGAAGACGCGGAAGACGCGGAAGACGCGTGACGACGGTGACCATGCGCCGAGCTTGGCACACAAAACCGCTGGGCCACGCACCAATGAAGACGAAAGGGTAAGTGGCACCTTTTCGCAGGCGGCTTCACTGAGCGATAAAATCGAGCTGTTGATTTCGAATGGTGATCCCAGCTGGATTCGAACCAACGACCCCCAGCCTAGGAAGCCGGGCCGAACCCCTATCTCGCAGGGCTTGAGCCGTTCCTTGTCGCATCAATGTCGTGCTCAGGCGAGAAAGGCGCGCTCTGCGTCGGCCATCTCATCAGCTTCATTCTCGCGCGGGAACAGGTGCGAATATCGATCCATCGTCAACGCAATCGTTGAATGCCCCATGCGCTCCTGGACCGATTTCGGAGGTAGTCCAAGGCCAACATCTTCCCGGCGATTGATGCACCAGCTCGCGAACCAGTGCCGGAGGCAATGCAGGCCCGTGTAGCGCGGCGCCATGATGGCGTTGCCCTTCTCGTCGACCTCGCCCGTATCGACAGCCACGCCGGCCTGCACCCATGCAGGGTGTACGTCCCGCCGCAGTAGATTGTTCAGTGCCTCGACCTTGCCGACTCCGTTTGGGAAGACGAGCCCTGCGTCACTCTTGGGGCATGCCAGCTTCCATTCCTTCAAGGCGTTCACCACCATGGGCGGGGCAGGGACCGTGCGCTCGCCTGAGAGGGACTTGGGCCTGCCAATGTCGGCATAACGATCTGCGCACTATGGACGCGCAAGCGGCCTTTTTCGAGGTCGACGTCCTGCCAACGCAATCCGCGCAGTTCGGATTCCCGCGCGAGATGAAGGCCATGGTTGACCACGATGCGACGAACGCCTGGCAGGAGGCATTCGATCATCTAGCTCGCATGATCGACGCCAGCGAGCCGGGATTGGCGAATTGAGCGGTGATCACATAGGCCCTACCCTCGACTTTGGCTGGTGTGTGGTGCGCACAGTGAACGAGAAGCAGCTTCGCCGGGTGCGCTGTACGGACCGCTTCAGGCGGGAGCGGGTGCACATCTGGATGGCGGCAGGGCTATCACCGGCGAAGCAGAAGAAGCTCAGCGCCGGTAGCGGACTACTAAATATGATCGACCGTTTGCTGGAACCTAGGAAGGCTAGAGTGATAGCCGCTATGTGCACAGCGTTAGGCGCGGTGGTGACCGTTGCGCAAATTTTCAGTTGGATCATCAGTCGAATCTGGAATTAGTCGTTGGCAGATCACCTCCGCACCTCTCGCCACCCAGCTGCAACCGCCTCTGTCTCGGTGCACAACCACCGCTCGCCGGCGTCCAGGTCAATCTTCACATCCGGATACGCTCAACTCCCAGAGGCTAGGCCGCCTTTTGACGATGTTGCACGATGGCGCTAACGGTATTGCGCTGCGTTATTTCTGCGCGGACGAGCGAGGAAGACAAGTTCCGCGATGCCGGAACCTGCAAAGGATGGTCTTGGCCATAGAATCAGTACTACTTCTGGTGATCGGAATTATCGCAGTTCTGGCAATCATCGCCGCCAACGCATATTTTGTTGCCCAGGAATTCGCTTACATGGCGGTCGACCGCACACGGCTGGCGGCGGACGCTGCGGCTGGCGATGCTGCTGCAGAACGAGCGCTTTCCGTTACCAAGCGCACGAGTTTCATGCTGTCGGGGGCGCAGCTTGGCATCACGGTCACCGGGCTGCTCGTCGGTTATGTGGCAGAGCCGTTGGTCGGCCGCTCAATTGGCACACTTCTTGGTGGCGTCGGCATCCCGGCCGAGATCGGCATTGCCGTCGGAACAATTTCGACGCTTGTTGGCGCAACACTTATCCAGATGATCTTCGGGGAACTTTATCCCAAAAATCTCGCGATTGCGCACTCGGCGCATCTGTCGCGGGCGCTCGCCAACTCCACAATCGTGTACCTTGCAGTTTTCGGCTGGCTGATCAGCTTTTTCGACCGGTCGGCGAACCTGTTCCTTCGGTTGATCAAGGTCGAACCGGTCCATGACCTCGATGTCAGCGCTTCCGCCGACGACCTTGCTCATATCATCGCCGATTCACGCGAAAGCGGCAACTTGCCGACCGATCTCTCCCTAATGATGGATCGTATCCTCGAATTTCCTCGTCAGAATGTAGAGCATGCGATGATCCCACGGCCGCACGTGGACTGGGTCCGGCCGGACATGACGCTGGGGGATATGCGCCAGCTCATGGCGGAGGGACACACCCGCTATCCCGTTCTCGACAGCAATGAGAACCCTGTCGGCGTGATCGAACTCGCCGACGTTCTCCGATATCTGGAGCAGGGGCGCTTGGACGCGCCTGTCTCCGAGGCGATGAAAGACGTGCTCATCATACCTGAGGTGATGCCGTTACCTATGGCGCTTTCGTTGCTGCAGAGGGAAAACAGCCGCATGGCATGCGCTGTGGACGAATATGGCAGCTTCGTCGGGGCCTTAACCGTCGAGGATATTGCAATGGAGATCGTCGGTAAGATAACCGACGAGCATGACACCGATGTGCGGAATTCAATTGTTGCCGAAGGTTTAAACGTCTGGACGATGGACGGCGATGTGCATCTCGATGAGATTGCTCGGACGATCGGCGAGGATCTGCCAGAGGTCGATACGGAAACGATTGCCGGGCTGGTGATTGGAGTACACGGGATGCTGCCCGAGAAGGGCAGCACCATCAGCGTTGCGTTACCTGTTGGTCCTGCGGAATTCGCAATGGATCAAGTGACAGACCGTAAGCTCGTCATCGACATTCTTGAAGTCGAACGCCATGTGCCGACAAAGCTGCGTGTGAGGCTCGTGGAAGACCGGAACGGGGAATACGTCCGATGACCGACCCGCTCCTTGTCATGCTTGCGACGGTTGCGCTGATCGTCCTCAGCGCCTTCTTCGTCATCATTGAATTTGCGCTTCTCGGCGCGCGGCGGCACCGACTGGAGGAGGTGGCAGCTACCAGCTTGCCGGCTCGCGCCGCCTTGCGCGGCATGAACGATCTGACCCTGATGCTTGCCGGTGCGCAACTCGGCATCACGCTGTGCACCTTCGTACTAGGGGCAATCACGAAACCTGCCGTTGATGCAGCACTCGGGCCGGTGCTGCTGGCATGGGGCCTGCCCCCGTGGGCGGCGGGTGGCCTAGCGTTCGCGCTGGCCTTGTTCGTGGTGACGTTCCTGCATCTGGTCATTGGCGAAATGGCGCCGAAATCGTGGGCGATCGCGCACCCGGAGCGGTCTGCCATGGCCGTCGGAGTGCTAGCGCGCGCTTATATCTGGCCGCTGCGGCCGCTATTGAACTGGATCAATCAAAGCGCGAACCGTCTGGTGGAGGCAAGTGGCGTTAAACCCGTCGAAAGTATTGCCGTGGGGGGGCGCGACGCCGCGACCATACGACAGTTGGTCGCACACTCGGCCGAAGTCGGCGCGCTGGAGCCCCATCTGGAAAATCAGCTCTCCGGCCTGATAGACCTCGGCTCGACACCGTTATCCGATGTGCTAAGCGGAACCCCATTTAGGACCGTACATCCCGATGCGACGATAGCCGATGCAAGGGCAATCGCTCTGGCAACCAATCAGACCCGGCTTCTGTTGTTGTCGAACACCGGCCTTCCGTCGGTGGTACATTTTCGCGACACGCTTCTTGTCGACGGCGGAGAGCTTCTGAAAGACCACGCGAAACCTGCCTTCGTACTGACATTCGATACGCCGGTCTATGAAGCGCTCGCGCGCATGCGCGAAGCAAGTGTTCAGCTGGCCGTCGTCACGAAAGACAACCGGGTAGTGGGCGCGGTCACGCTGGCGGACATCCTAAACAGGGTGCTGCCAAAGGGTCAGGCCGCTGTCGAGGCTCTTGAAGAGTAGATTAAGCCTCTCCCCGGTATGCCCTGAATCTTGCCGAAAACCCGCTCTCGGCGCAACCTGTCGCGCCCAGCGAACTTCCCGCCGAAGACCTCCGGGATCCCGCCTATGTCGAGGCTTTGCGGGACAGGTTCGGCGCGAAATCGAGGAAGCGCTACGGCCGTCCTACGTGAAGGCTTTCGACATACCCGGTAAGGGCCAGGGCTTCGTTAAATCCAAATGGATGAAAGGTGGTGGTTCGGCAATGAACGTCTTCGGGATGACCAAGGGCCAGTTGGCCAGGCCGCAGCGGAGCATTGCCCTATCGGGCGTCTGCTATGCAGGACGAAGCGGTCGTTCACTCCAAGCAGACCCTGCCGCCCGTCTTGTCACAAGTGGTAAGAACAATGCGACTAAGATATGCGACACGAGAATCCCTGATTTTCCGGGGGCCGTCGATCTGTTGCAAGTTTTAGGATTTCCGCGACATCAGCCCCACGTCAGCGGGTCGAGGCGCAGATAGAAGGCAAGGCGCTCCCGATCTGGCGCGCTGATTCCCAATATGTCGAACAGGATGGTGAAGCCGCGCTCCGCTTCATGCGGGGTTGTCCAGCTCTCCCCGGCGTTGGCAACCATAAGTGCCAAATCAGCGTAGCGGTCTGCGGTTCCGAGCCGCCCCAAGTCGATCACCCCGGCACATTGCAGGCTACGAGGGTCCACTATGAAATTGGGCATACAAGGATCGCCGTGACAGACGACCATATCGGCGCGCTCTTGGTCGAGCCGAACCGGCAGCCCTCGCTCCACCCGCGCCAGGAGTTCCTGTAGTGGTATGTTCTTGTCCTCGTCAGGCAGGAAGTCGGGATTGACGGCGTTGCGGGACACTACATCCACGGCGCTAGCGAACATCCGCGACAACCTGCGCTCGAACGGGCATTGGACAACCGGCAGGCTGTGCAGAACACCAAGCTGCTGCGCCATTGAAGGCCACGCTTTGAGTAGGTCGGCCCCCGACAGATCGACCGCCGCCACTCCGGGGATTGCCGTCATCGTCAGGCAAGCCCCTTTCTCCGTCGCTCGCCAGTCGATGACCTCGGGGCAGGCGATACCTCGGCCGTGCAGCCAAGTGAGGCGGTCCCGTTCGTCGGCAAGATCAGCCACTCGCGCGGGCGATGCAATCTTTGCATAGGCAAGCCCATCGTCGCGGCGATAGATGAAATTGCCGGACTCCCCGCTTCGGACGGGAACCCACGCGCGCGAATCTTCAAGTAACTCGTATGCTAAATGCAGATAAACACCTTTCGCGAAACTCCCAAAACCTGCAACAGCCTGTTTGGCCGCCAATCTACCATAGGTTTGAGATCGCTGGACTTCAATGTCCGCTATGGGCTCTTGGCGTCGATGACCTGAGTCCGACAGAGGGGCCGATCGGGTCAGAAATCTGACGGAAAGCCAGAAATATCTGACAGATCACATTGAACAGGAATGGTGATCCCAGTTGAAATGTCAAGAATGTTTAAAATCAACGGTTTATATAAGGTGCGGGGATGAAAGGTACCATTGAAATCATTGAGGTTTAAACACTAGGCCCCGCACCTTTCCGACTCGTTTGGAGAGCGCGGTTTCAGACCGGAACCACAATGCTTACCGCTGGACTTCGTGCATGACCAGTTTGCCTGCGGGCGGCGCTTCCGGGTGCTGAACATCGTCGATGACGTGACGCGAGAATGCCTGGCTGCAATCCCCGACACCTCGATCTCTGGCCGTCGTGTCGCGCGCGAACTGACCGACCTGATCGCTCGTCGCGGTAAACCAGGGATGATCGTGTCCGATCACGGCACGGAGTTCACCTCGAACGCGATCCTAGCCTGGTCGAAGGATCATCGCGTCGAGTGGCACTACATCGCGCCCGGCAAGCCGATGCAGAACGGCTACGTCGAGAGCTTCAACGGGCGGATGCGCGATGAGCTCCTGAACGAGAGCCTGTTCTTCGGCCTCGACCATGCCCGTAGCGCCATCGCCGAATGGGTGGAGGATTTCAATACGACGAGACCGCACTCCTCGCTCGGCTATCAAACCCCGGCAGCTTTCGCCGGGCTTCTCGCCGCAACCGGCACTCCGGTTGCTCAACCCGCGCCGCAGGGCGTAACAGAAACGGACGAGACTCTAAGCGCCGCTGGATGAAGGTTCAGTGGCACGTCAAGTGAAGTTCGACTGCGGATAGGCGGGGCTTCCGTATTGCCCTGTCCCTTCCAGCAGAACGGGTTAGATGGTAGGCGTGCCACCATAGGTTGCTGCCGCAGAGTGCTCGCGTGTAGCAAACCACGCAGCGAGACTCTGAATAAAGGCGCTTACATATGAGGGCGGTGGTACTTGGAGGCGGCGGGTTCATCGGAACGAATGTCTGCCGAAAGCTCGTTTCTCAAGGCTACGAAGTGAGGGCATTTGGTCGCCATTTCGTGGACTCTCGGGCGTTGGTTGGGGCGGAGATTATCCAAGGCGATTTCAATGATGAAACCGTTGTAGCGACCGCTTTACAAGGCGCTGACGTGATAATTCATTCAATCCACGCTACCTTTCCGCCGGCTGCAAACGTCGAGATGGCCGCGGACGTTACCCGTAGCGTGGTGGGTACCATCCGCCTCCTAGAAGCTGCCCGCGCGAGCGGCGTGAGAAAGATAGTATTTTTCTCATCTGGGGGCACGGTCTACGGAACGCCCCTTAGTAGTCCCATAAATGAGAGTCACCCGACTAACCCAATTGGAGCTTACGGCGTCAACAAATTAATGATTGAGAAATATGTAAGCATCTTCGAGCACTTGTACGGAATTGCAGGATATATTCTTCGTATTTCAAATCCTTATGGCCCATATCAGCTTGGAATTAAGCAACAGGGATTAATTCCAAATGTATACAATAAAATAATTTCAACAAAAAAAGTTCAAGTTTTTGGCGACGGAAAAAATGTAAGAGACTATATATTTGTCGACGATGTAAGCGATGCAGTGTCGTGTATTTTGGGCTACCAAGGTATTGAGCGATGCTTCAATGTGGGCGTCGGTGGCCAAGGCCACACGATACTAGACATTGTTAGTGCGGTCGCTAGGGAATGCAAGATTGAGCCGGAGATTGAGTTTGTTCCAGCTCGCGCTTTCGACGTTAGGAGCAACATTCTGGACACCAGCAGATTGCAGCGGGAAACAAGGTGGACGCCAAGCGTATCGTTACGCGACGGGATCGTACAAACCGTCAACTGGCTTAATAGGCGTAATGCTTCAGGAGTAAAATAAGATGCTGCGTACAAATTTTGTCATGCCTCGCAACAAGGGCATAGTGGATTTTGATGGCAGGATAGAAGACTTCTCATTTTCGCTTGACGAAGTTTCGAGCGAGAAAAATTATGGCTGTGGCGGGGCTCAGCGGACTTTCAATCACATATTTGATGATAATCCGCAGACAAATGTTGTTTGGCAGGCTGATGTTTATCATAAGGCAAAGGAGCTTATTCTCAAGATTGGGGCGCAGCGAGTAATAGATTTAGGCTGTGGGAACGGTCACAAGCTTGGTCATATCGTCAAGGATCTGAACGTTAAGGTTGTAGCTGTTGACTATCATGCTTCTTTGGCGACGGCGAGGGAAAACCTCACCAGTGCAGAATTTATAGAGTGTAATTTTGCTGATTGGTCTGATACCGAAAAGGTAGCGACAGCTTTGTCCTCTAATGAGGTAACCGTTGTTATTTTAAGTGATGTTATCGAGCATGTTATAGATCCGCGCCCACTTTTGGTTTTGCTAAGGTCTATTATTGCAGAAAATGAGCAGAGCCGATTAGTCATCTCCACTCCTGATCGATCAAAGCTATTTCCCATCGACCACAACAGTCTTCCGAAAAACAGTTCGCACGTTCGCGAATGGACACTAGTTGAACTTTGCGGGCTTTTGAACTGCTCAGGGCTAAGGGTGGAAACTGCAGGCCACGCTCATCCAAATCAATTTGACGATGTTGCCTCAACTTCGGTGGCCGTGGCTCGTTACGATGCCGGGTTCCATTATGCTCAGCTAGCCAAACTTGGTTTAGACTTAGTACGAGGCGAGACGCACGCCCTCATCACATCCGAGTTCCCGGGTTTAAACAAATCGGGAGGCATCGGGGCCTTTGTGGCTAGTCAAGCTAAGCGAGTTCCTAATTCTTTTGTACTTCTGATCGAAAGGCCTAGCTGCACCGATGTGGCGCGACAGCGCAATGTAATCTGGCCGGAGCTTTTGCTTTCGGAAGCCGAAGTTCGTCATCTGCCCCGTGAAGACCAAGCTTTGGAGTGCATGTTTCAGCTGATGCTGGTCATACCTGGTCTTAGGACAGTGCATTTTCAGGATTACGGCGGAATTGGCTGTCGCATTTCACAGGCGCGGCGAGTGAATTTGTTGCCGGCGTCGATCTCAGCAGTAGTCCATTGCCACGGAAATACTTTCTATCTCGAAAACGCAAACGAGGAATGGAGCCGAGTCTCAAACGCTTATATCCCGCAAAAGGAAAAAATTGCTGTTGAAGCTGCCGATCTTGTGGTCTTTCCTACGGAGTTTCTCCGTCAATTGTATAGAGAGAGCGGTGTTAGCCCTTCATCAAAAAGAGTTCTCATTGAACCGTATTGCTACGAACGTAAGATTGTTAACTCGGCAAAACGTTCTCCTATCAAGCGCGTCGCTTTCGTAGGCAAGCGATCGCACATGAAGGGGTTCGATATTTTTATTGATGCGTTTACAGCGGACACTTGCGATCAAGTTAATGCCCCAAATGTAACCGAATTGGCTTTTATCGGCCCAGATGTGCCAGGCTTCAATCCTCGATCACAGATTGAATCATTGAAAGATCGGTATACGGTTCAAGAGTATAAGAATTTCGACTGGTTCGAGATGTGCGAATACATTCGAAGCAATGCAGGTGACACCCTATTTGTTCTACCATATCGTGCCGACAATTTTCCTCTAGCAATAGTTGACGTTGTTGCGAATGGTGGCCTTATGGTTGCACTGGAGAGTGGCGGCGTTCCAGAAATGTTTTCCGGAGACATCTGGAAGAGGTGTCTTTGCAAAGGCGATAAAAAGGCCGTTGCTGCGAAAATATCAGAGTTTTGTCGAATCAACCCGTCAGAAGCTCAATTTGTCGTTGGCGAACTGACAACCCAATTGGATGCACGACAGGACTTGGAGATACCCTACACGTCTCATCGACTCCGAGATGAACACGTCAGCAAGATAAGTGATACCGCGACGGTTCTAATACCGTTTTACAACACGGAGATTTCATACGTCGAAGCGTTGATTGATGGTCTGAATTCCCAGTCGGTCAGTCCAGCTGAAGTCATCATTGTTGATGATGCCTCGACTGTTGAGTCTCATGCGGCACTGCAGCGCGTATGCGCGGAAAAGCTCGTTCATCCCTTCCGTATTGTTCGTCATAGCCAAAACCTAGGCCTCGCAGGCGCACGCAACACGGCTTTGCGAGAATGTAAAACCGAATTTCTGCTGAATATTGATTCGGATGATGTCCCCCTAAATGAGTGGATTCGGGATATCGTTAAGGCATTGGAGGCTAATCCGTCAGCGGTAGCCGCAGTGCCGTACCTTACGGCATTCAGCGATGGTAGAGATTTTCACCGTTGTGATGCGATGGAAGCCTATACCTACAGGCCCCTAGGTGAAGGAACGATCATTGCCCAAACGGACAACGTTCTCGGACACGCAAATTCTGGTGTTCGGGTACCCCTCGCTCAAGAACTAGGCGGGTGGGGCGCGCATGTGAAAGCCAAATACGAAGATTGGGCGTTTTACCTAGGAGCGGTCTCGAACGGTTACGGCATCGTCATAATCCCGCGCACAGGTTGCCTGTATCGCGTTCGTCCGAAGTCTATGGTCCGGACCTACGCAGATTGGGAAGGGTACCGGCGAATTTCAACTGTGACCTCGGGTCTATCTCGCTTCGAGGCCGTATCGTTGCAGCGCCATCTCCGTTCGGCCAAGGCGGTTCTGGAAAGCTTAGAGGCAAGATCTGCGAATGGGGCAGTGCAGTCCGCCGCCGCTTCTGCGGCGCAATCCGCGGAGCTGGAGCGCCTTAAATCGAGGAGGGTCCTTATCATAGCTGACGGAATGAAGCGCAGGTTACAACGCCACCCACTGCTTTGGGCGGTTACTATTAAAGCTTACCAAGCAACTTGGGCCGTGTCGCGGTTCGTTCTAGGAGCGACTCGACGCTAGGGCAAATGGTTTTTAAGAACCCGGTTCATTGTCTACCTATGACGATGGGCAACACACCGAAGGCGTTGATCCATGAGTGGAGTGGGACCATGGCGGGACCACACATAGGTGGAAGTGTGCAGCGCACTCTTTGTTCGCCCTAGAAAATATGGTGATCCCAGTTGGATTCGAACCAACGACCCCCAGATTAGGAATCTGGTGCTCTATCCTGCTGAGCTATGGGACCAGCCGGCGCGGACAATAGGCGAAGAGCGGCCGGCCGCAAAGGTGGAAAATGTCCGTGCCCAACTATTCGTATGCGCTGAAAATGGCGAAGGCGCGCCCCGCCGCAATCTCGATCTCGACCGGACCGAGCGCTTCGTTGGATTGGGTGAGGAGGAAGCCGAAGGGAAGCTCGATGTTGTCGAGAGGCCATTTGGCGCCCCGAATGCTCAGCCCGGAAAGGGCCGAGAACTTGCAGACCGAGAACTGCGTGCCGGGCCGCGCGGCGTAGCTGAGCGTCCGGCCGGGCACCAGCGGAAAGACATGCTCCCGTCCATCGAAGAGCCACAGCCTGTCGAACCGGTCCGCCACGGCGACAGCCAAGTTGAGGTTGGAGAAGGCGTGATCGGTGCGTGCGCCGCCAAGCGCCCCGACGATAAGCAAGTCCCGCGCGCCCCCTTCCGCCGCCATGCGCAGCGCAGTTTCTCCGTCCGTTTCGCCCTTGTCGCGCGGAAGGTCGTGACGTGGCACGAGCGGGTAGGCGTCCAGCGTCGTCGGATCGACCGAATCGAAATCGCCGACGATCAGGTCGGGCGTCACGCCCAGCGGGGCCGCATGGCGCAAGCCGCCATCCGCGGCGATGACGCGCCGGCCGGCGACCGCCTCGCACAGGGCGGTACCGGCGCTGATATCGCCTGCAAGCAAGAGGGCGAAAGAAGTCACGGCGGCGTTCCCTTGCGCTTGCGCCCGCGCGGGCAGGCGTTAAAATGGCGTCCACTCACGGGGTGCCCCATCCAGGGGCTGAGAGGCAAGAGCCAACCCGACGAACCTGATCCGGCTCGTACCGGCGGAGGGATGGGAGATGGCCGCCGGCACCGGCTGCCGCTTGCCCCTTCCGGCTACCATGGATGCCTCATGCGCACGTTGCTGCTGCCCTCCCTCGTTCTCGCGACCCTGGCGACCACCCCCCTGTCTCAAGCGTTTGGGCAGGATGCGGAGAAACCGGTCCTGACGGTCTATACCTATGACAGTTTCGTGCCGGACTGGGGGCCGGGCCCGCGTATCGAGACGGGGTTCGAGGCGATCTGCGGCTGCGACCTGCGCTTCGTCGGGCTCGACGACGGCGTCGGCATCCTCAATCGCCTGCGCCTCGAAGGCGAGGGCACCACGGCCGATGTCGCCCTGGGGATGACCACCGATCTCATCCCGGAACTGCGTGCCACCGGCCTGTTCGCGCCGTCGGGAATCGACCTGTCGACGCTGGATCTGCCCGTCGCCTACGACGATGCCGATTTCGTGCCGTTCGACTATGCGCCGCTGGCCTTCGTCTACGACAGCGAAACCGTCTCGACCGTGCCCGATAGTTTCGATGCCCTGATCTCCGGGCCGGCCGACGAGAAGATCGTCATCATGGACCCGCGCACCTCGACGCCCGGCCTCGGCCTGCTCCTGTGGATGAAGGCCGTCTACGGCGATGCCGCCGCGGAAAAATGGAAGGCGCTGAGCCCGCGTATCCTCACGGTGACGCCGGGATGGAGCGAGGCGTACGGGCTGTTCACCAGCGGCGAGGCGCCTATCGTCCTGTCCTATACCACGTCGCCGGCCTACCACATGGTCGAAGAAGGAAGCGAGCGCTACAAGGCCGCCCGTTTCTCGGAAGGGCAATACATGCAGGTGGAGATCGCCGGTATTCTCAAGACCTCCGATCACCCGGACCTTGCCAAGGCCTTCCTGGAGTATCTGGTGTCGCCGGAGGTTCAATCCTTCATACCGGTGACCAATTGGACCTTGCCGGTGGTGACGCCGTCGCAGCCCCTGCCGGACGCCTTTGGCAAACTCGTATCCCCGGCCAAGGCGCTGATGATCGACCCCGAGGACGTCGCCGCCAACCGGCAGGCATGGACGCAGGAATGGTTGCAGGCGATTGGCCGCTGACGCCATCCTGCAAATGAAACCGAGCGGCGGACGCCGGCTGGCCGCGACGATCGGCCTTGCCTTCATCGCCATGGTGCTGCTTGCGCCTTTCCTGGCGCTGCCGCTGGCCACCGGGGCACGGCCTGCTTTGGCTGTCGTCGCGGCCGACCCTTATGTCCACGGCGTGCTTCGCTTCACCCTGATGCAGGCGGGGCTTTCCGCGCTTCTGTCGGCAGTCTTCGCCTTGCCCCTGGCCCTGGCGATGCACCGCCGGGCCTTTCCCGGCCGGCAGCTCATCCTGCGCGTCCTGCTGCTGCCGCAGGCCCTGCCCACCCTTGTCGCGGCCCTCGGCATCCTCGCCGTGTTCGGCCGCTCGGGCCTGGTGTCCTCGGTGCTGGCGGCGGCCGGGATCGGCCGGCTGGACATCTACGGCCTGACCGGCATCCTCATCGCGCATGTGTTCTTCAACATGCCGCTGGCCACCCGCCTCATGCTCGCGGCCCTTTCGGCCATTCCGGCGGAAAGCTGGAAACTGGCGGGGCAATTGTCGATGGGGCGCAGGGCCACCTTCCGGCTCGTCGAGTGGCCGGCCATTCGCGCCAGTCTTCCCGGCATCCTGACGCTCGTCTTCATGTTGTGCGTCACCAGCTTCGCCGTCGTGCTGGTGCTCGGTGGGGGGCCATCGGCAACGACGCTGGAAGTGGCGATCTACCAGGCACTTCGCTACGATTTCGACCCGGCCCGGGTAACGGCGCTGTCGCTGCTGCAGATTGTCGTCGTATCCCTCGTGCTTGCGGTGTCGTCCGCCCTCGGCCGGTCGGACGGCGGCATCGCGTCGCTTGGGGGGCGGGCGCGCCGCTACGATCGTGACGGCCCCGCCGCCCGCGTGGTCGATACCGCCCTGATCGTCACGGGCCTTGCATTCATCCTGGCGCCGTTCGGCGCCATTCTCTGGAATGGCCTCGCCTCCGATCTTCGTGCGCTTGCGCTGCAGCCAGCGGTGCAGCAGGCCTTGGTGACCAGTCTTGCGATCGCCGTCTCGGCGACGGCAATGGGCCTTGCCCTGTCGCTGGCCCTCGCCCTCGGCCGGCGGGGCAGGCGGCGCGGCCTTGTCGACTATGCCGGCAGCGTCGTGCTGGTGGTTCCACCGATCGTGGTGGGCGCGGGGTGGTTCCTGATCCTGCGGGAATTCGCGGCGGTCGCATCGCTGGCGCCGCTGGTCGTGGTGACCGCCAATGCGGTCATGGCGGTCCCCTTCATGCTGCGCGTCCTCACGCCGGCCATGGACCGCGCGGAGGCGCAGCGCGCGCGGCTTGCCGCCCATCTGGGCATCCGTGGATGGGCCTACTGGCGGCTGGTGCTCTGGCCGGCGCTGCGACGTCCGCTGGGGCTTGCGTTGGCCTTCGGATTGTCGCTCTCGCTCGGAGATCTCGGCGTGGTCGCGCTGTTCGGCAGCCAGGACCTCGTGACGCTGCCCTATCTCCTGCTGCAGCGGATGGGCAGCTATCGCACCGCGGATGCGGCCGGCATCGCCCTGATCCTGGCCGCCACCTGCCTGACCTTGATGTGGCTTGCCGAACGCGGCGCGCAAACCGACAGGACGCCATGACAACGCAGACAGCCCTCGTCCTCGACGACGTGACCTTTGCCCATGAGGGCCTGACGCTCCGGTTCGATCTCGGCGTGGCGGCCGGAGAATGGCTGGCCATCATCGGTCCCAGCGGTGCGGGCAAGTCGACCCTGCTGGACATCGTGGCAGGATTTCTGCAGCCGGATCGGGGCCGGGTCCTGTTCGGCGGTCGCGACATGACGTCCGCGGCTCCGTCCGACAGGCCCGTGAGTTTCGTCTTCCAGGAGAACAACCTGTTCTCCAACCTGACGGCAGAGGCCAACGTGCTGCTGGGGCTGACGACGGCGCTGCGCGCCAGCCCGGAAGAGAGGCGGTCGGCGCTTGCGGCGCTCGACGCGGTCGGTCTGTCCGGTTTCGGCAAGCGACTGCCGGCCGCCATGTCGGGCGGGGAACGGCAGCGCGTCGCGCTGGCGCGCGCGATGGTGCGTCGGCGGCCGCTGCTTCTTCTGGACGAGCCGCTCGCGGCCCTTGGGCCGGCAATGCGGCAGGACATTCTGGCGCTGATCGCACGCCTGCGCCGCGAGGCCGGCCTGACGATCCTGATGGTGACACACCAGCCGGACGACGCAATCGGCCATGCCGACCGCATCGCCTATGTGGAAAACGGGCGGATCGCCGCCATCGGCACGACGGCGGAGATGCTGGGCCCCCCGCCCAACCCCGTGCTGGCGGGGTATCTTGCCGGGTAATGCCTGGCGCCGCCGCTTGTGCGCCCCCATATTTCCGTCGGATTTGCCGGGCAATCGGCTATCGACGGTTATTCGCGCACCTGTTGCGCCTCGGTGCTTTCGCGGGTGCTGCCGGGCACGCTACCAATACAGCGCAATCCAGTACCGCGACGAGGGGTTAGGGGAATCATGACGGCCACCATGTCGGTTAGACGGGGCGATCCTGCCGGCCTGCGCGACAGGCGCGCCGGCTGGCGCGTGCTCGCCTGTCTTTCGGCGGGGCTGGCGCTGTCGGCCTGCACGTCGCTGGGTGCCAGTATGGAAGACATGGCGTCCGGCGCGTCGAACCAGACGGGTTTCCTGCCAGCCCAGCAGCGCCAGCCGATCAGCTTCGAGAGTGCGCAGTCCAACGATCCGCAATCCTCGATCGGACGCTCGCAGCATCCGCGTATCCTGGCCGCCTATGGCGGCGCCTATTCGGACCCGAAACTGGAGCGCGCGCTTGCTGCTATCGTCGGGCGCCTGGCTGCCTATTCCGACGATCCGACCAGGGCCTACTCGATCACGGTGTTGAACTCGCCGAACATCAATGCCTTCGCTTTGCCCGGCGGCTATCTCTACGTCACGCGCGGCCTTCTGGCGCTGGCCAACGACTCGGCGGAGGTTGCCGCCGTGCTGGCCCACGAGATGGGGCACGTTTCCGCCAACCACGGCATCAAGCGGCAGGAGCGGGAGCAGGCGGCGGAACTGGCCGGGCGCGTGGTCAGCGAAGTCCTGTCCAGCCCGCAGGACGGTCAGGCGGCGCTGGCGAAGGGGCAATTGAGCCTTGCCAGCTTCTCACGCAACCAGGAACTCGAAGCCGATGCCCTCGGCATCCGCCATATCGGCCGGGCCGGCTACGATCCTTATGCAGCCGCCCGCTTCCTGGAGGCGATGGAATCCTTCAGCCGATTCCGTAACGCCTTCCAGGCGACCAATCCGGAACTGGATTTTCTCGCGTCCCATCCGGCATCGGCGCAGCGCGTCGATTTCGCGCGCCGGCACGCCGCCGAGTTCGGTGGGCAGGGAACGGGCGTTGCGGACAGGGACCGCTATCTCACCGGCATCGATGGAATGCTGTTCGGTGACACGGCCGCGGAAGGCTATGTGCGCGAGCGCAATTTCTTCCACCCCGGCCTCGGCATATCGTTCAGCGTACCGCGGGACTTCGTCATCGACAACACGGCCGAGGCGGTACTGGCGACCGGGCCGGGGGATACGGCGATCCGCTTCGACGGCGTCGCGGTATCCGAGCGGACGCCGTTGGAGGACTATGTGCGCAGCGGGTGGATCGGCGGCCTCGACCAGGCGTCCGTCCAGCCGATGCGCGTCCACGGGCTCGAAGCGGTCAATGCCAAGGCGCAGGGCGGTGCCTATGCCTTCGACATCACCGTCATTCGCGTCGGCGGACAGGTCTACCGGTTCCTCACTGCGATGCCGGCTGCCTCGTCGAACCGGCTGGAGCCCATCGCGCGGGAAATATCGCAGAGCTTCCGCATGATGACGGCAGAAGAGCGCCAGGGCCTGAAGCCATTGCGCATCCGCGTCGTCACGGCCGGTATCGGCGATACCGAATCATCGATTGCCGCGCGAATGCAGGGCGTGGACCGCAAGGTGGAGCTGTTCCGGCTTCTCAACGGCCTGAGTGATTCCGGCGGCGTGCGGACCGGCTCGCGCTACAAGATCATTTCCGAATAGCTTCACGACAAAAGGGCGGCGTCGCTGGACGCCGCCCTTTTGCCTGAAGCCGCCTTGACGCGTCAGCTTACATAGGCTGCCTGATCGGGGTTGCGTGCCAAGAGCGCGGCCCGCAGCTTTTCCAGTGCGCGTGTCTCGATCTGGCGAACGCGCTCCTTGGATATTCCGAGCTCGCTGCCGAGCGCCTCGAGCGTTGCCCCGTCGTCCTGCAACCGGCGTTCGCGGATGATGCGCAGTTCGCGGTCCGACAGTACGTCGAGTGCATCCGTCAGCCAGATCACACGGCGCTCGTCGTCGATGGAACTGGAGACCATTTCGTCGGGAAGCGGGGCGTCCGACACAAGGAAATCCTGCCTGTCGGCGCTGCCGGACTCATCTTCCATCAACGGTGCGTTCAGCGAGGAATCCGGTCCGGACAGGCGGCTGTCCATCAGCGCCACATCGCCCACCGACACGTTCAGCGCCTGTGCAATCTCCCTGTACATCTCGCTCGAGGCTAGGCTCTCCGACCCTTGGCTGAGGCGTGCGCGAAGACGACGAAGGTTGAAGAAAAGCGCCTTCTGGGCCGAGGACGTGCCGCCGCGCACGATGGACCAGTTGCGCAGGATGTAATCCTGTATCGAAGCCCTGATCCACCATGTGGCATAGGTGGAAAAACGCACCTCGCGCTCCGGCTCGAAGCGTGCTGCCGCCTCAAGCAGGCCGACATGCCCCTCCTGGATCAGATCGTTCATCGACAGGCCGAAGTGACGGAATTTGGATGCCATCGAAATCACCAGCCGCATATGCGCGGCCGTCATGCGGTGAAGAGCATCCTGATCTTTCAGATCCTTCCAACGAACTGCGAGCTCGTATTCCTCGTCTCTCTGGAGATAGGGCGCGGCCATAGCCGCCCGGATCATTACGCGGCCTGCGGACTGGGATTTCATCTCGGAGCCTTTCGCTGAAATCTGACAGTACGTGTCACGCGAGGCTCATACACTCACCCCCATCGTCGCACGCAGGAGGAGAACCCCGCACGCAACCGATAGTTCCCGGAAGGAGGAATTTTTTCTGAATTAGATCGCCAGGTCGCCACGGCAAGGGACAAGGGCGGTCATTATGGTCGCAGGCGCTATTCCGCCATTGACATGGGGCCGTCGACACGGGCGCGAGAAACATGCGCAAAGAAAAAGCCGGCGCAGAGGCCGGCTTCCTCGTGGGTTTTGTACCCTGACGGATCAGGCGGCCTCGTCGGCCTCGATCTCGTCTTCGTCGTTCTCGGCAACCTTGGCGCGGCCAGCCTCTGTTGAGGTTGATTTCGATCACGCGCACGGCTTCCGCTAACATGGGGCCGTCGACACGGGCGCGAGAAACATGCGCAAAGAAAAAGCCGGCGCAGAGGCCGGCTTCCTCGTGGGTTTTGTACCCTGACGGATCAGGCGGCCTCGTCGGCCTCGATCTCGTCTTCGTCGTTCTCGGCAACCTTGGCGCGGGCCGGCCTCTTGTTGAGGTTGATTTCGATCAGGCGCACGGCTTCCGTCTCGGACACCTCGTTGACGGCGGCGAGTTCGCGCGCCATGCGTCCGAGGGCCGCCTCATACAACTGGCGTTCCGAATAGGACTGCTCCGGCTGGCTGTCGGCGCGGTACAGATCGCGGACCACCTCGGCGATGGAAATGAGATCGCCGGAATTGATCTTCGCGTCGTATTCCTGGGCGCGGCGACTCCACATCGTACGCTTGACGCGCGCGCGGCCCTGCACGACCTTCAGCGCCCTGTCCACGAAATCCGTCTCGGACAGCTTGCGCATGCCGACGGACTCCGCCTTGGCGACCGGCACCTTCAGCCGCATCTTGTCTTTTTCGAAGTCGATGACGAAGAGTTCGAGCTTCATCCCCGCAACCGTCTGCTCTTCGATGGCTACGATCTGACCGACGCCGTGGGCGGGGTAGACGATGCTTTCACCAGTCTTGAAACCTTGACGCTGGGAGGTCTTCTTCTGAATGCTCATACGCCTGATAAAACTCCCTGTTGTGCGCGGCCTCGAGTGCCGCTATGCACGGGGACGACACGCAGGGTCGCCGGATTAGAGCGCGGGCCACCTCATGATGGCACGACAGTCTGCACTGCGTTGAGGGTTTCGCGGGGCCAAGATCGCCTGTCCGGCCAAAGCCGGATGAGTGCAACCAACGGTGACGAAGAAACGCCTTTCGGAAGTGCCACGAAGCCGGGTGATGCAAGTTGAAGCAAGCCAGCATTCGACTGTTGCGAAAATAATACCCTAATTCCGCATAAAACTCAAGGAAAATGCAGGGATGGTGTGCGCGCAGCATGCGGCCCGATAACGCATAACGGCGCCCTGGCTCTCGATTCAACTTCGAGTGGGCAGAGACGTCCTGGAATCTGCCGCAGTGCGTCAGCCGGATGCCGGCTGGGCCACCCTTTGGCCAACGGTTAGCGGGTCAACCCTGCGTAAAGCTTGTCAGTCGCCGGCGCCCGGCTCCGCTGAGAAGAACTTCTCGAGCTTGTTCTCGACGCCATCCATATCCTTGGCATCGGCCGGCGCGTCTCGCTTGATCGTGATGTTGGGCCACTTCTCGGCAAAGTCGGCGTTGAGTTGCAGCCACTTGTCGAGCCCCGGCTCCGTATCGGGCTTGATCGCCTCTGCCGGGCACTCCGGCTCGCAAACGCCGCAATCGATGCATTCGTCCGGGTGAATGACGAGCATGTTCTCGCCTTCGTAGAAGCAGTCGACGGGGCAAACCTCCACGCAGTCGGTGTACTTGCAACGAATGCAGTTGTCAGTCACCACGTAGGTCATGTCACCCTGTTCCCGGACGCACCGGCGGGACGGTCAGGATCACGCCGGTTGGTTGATGAGGCTGGCTGCGACGATCCCGCCTTTGGGCAAGGTCGCCACGCCGGGCGGAGGTAGCCCCTTGCCGGTTGCGTTGCAAGAGCAAAGCTTGTCGCCATAAGGCCTTATCGCGATAAAGATTTCCCTTGCCCGTCCGCGTCGGTGGACAAGCCCGGGGACGTCAGCTCCTCGAAGAGGTTGGCCGCCTCGCTGGCGGGGCCGCGCCTGTCTCCGGCGGTCAGCACGCGTAACACGCGAACGGATCTGTCCAGACGTATGGTCAGGACGTCGCCCGGCCGCACGAGGCGCGCGGCATGTTCCACCTTGTCACGATTGACGCGAACAGCGCCTGAAATGGCAAGCTTCTGCGCAAGGCTCCGCGATTTGACGACACGCGCGAAGAACAGCCACTTGTCGATACGCTGTTCCCCTGCCGCCATCCCCCGGACCTTACTTCTTGAGCATATCCCTCAGCGTGGCCAGCTTGGCGAAAGGGGAGTCGGGGTCGATCGGCTTCTGCCGTTCGGGCCGCCTTTCCTCCCGCATGGCGGGCTTGCGCTCATCCTTGTCCGGCCTCGGCTTGCCACGCCCTTCCACACGCTTGGCCTTCTGCCAGGGCTTGCGCTGCTGCGCACCCTCCTGGCCCTCGCGTTCGTTGCGCCGGGCCTCCCCGGGTGCACCGGCCGGCGCGCCCTGATTCCCTCCGGGGCGGCGTCGCTGCTGCTGGCCGCCGCGGTTGGCGCGCGCATCGTCGCGCCGTCCGCCACGGCCCTCGCCGCGATGCGGCTTCCAGAGCTGGACGAGCTTGCGCTCTTCCGGGGCCGCGTCCGCCGCACCATCGGTCGCGGCCGGGGCCCCGTCATCCGGTACGGCCTCGTCGGTTGCGACCTCAACCGTGTCTGCCGGCGTATTGTCGGACAGGACGGTATCGACGGGAACGGGAGCGTCTTCCGGCACCGTCTCGATGGCTTCTTCGTCGGTAACGGCCGCCGCAGGCTGCATCAGCGGTGTTTCAGCCTGTGCCTCACTTGCGTCGCCCGGCGAGACTGCCTCGGCTGCCTCATCGGGCGCCACCACCTCGGCGGGCGTGGCAATCGCCGCTTCCTCGACGATCGCCGCGTCTTCGGGCGGCAGCTCGGCCAGCGTCGGCGCGGATGCGGCCTCCTGCGCCGCGACCAGGCGCTCGACCTCGGCCTGCTCGACGCTGCGCGCACGATAGCCGAGACCCTTGAGGATCTCGTCCATATCGTCGGGCGTTGCGCCGAGAATGGACATCATCGCCGCCGTCACCTGGAACTCGCGGCCGTCGAATGCACCCTCCGGGCGTTTTCCGACGCCGGGCTTCCAGGCCAAGGCAGGGCGGATAAGGTCGGCAAGGCGCTCCAGGATATCGACGCGCACCGCGCGCCGGCCGAGAACGCGGTAGCCCGACAACGTATAGAATATGGGGTCGAAGCCGGCATCCAGCGGCGCGGAGGTGCGGCCGGTGGCCAGAAGTTGCGTCACCTCGCCGAAGCCGGGGCGGTCGCGACCGTCGTTGCGGATGCCCCAGAGAAGAGTGATGAGCTGCGCCGGCGCCGGCTTGACCAAAAGGGGCAGGAAAATGTGATAGGCGCCGAAGCGGACGCCGAGGGCGCGCAGGGCCGCGCGGGCGTCCTGATCCAGGCTGCGGACGTCATCGGCGATTTCGCGCCTCTGCAGAATCCCGAAATTTTCGGCAAGGCGATAGGCGATGCCCTTGGCGGTGCCTTCGAGGCCTTCGCCGGCCTCCAGGTCCACCAGCGGCTTGAGCACGGTCGAAACCTGGTAGGTGACATAACGCTCGGCGCGCGCCTGCACCTTGTCGCGCTGGGCGCCGGCCAACTGGTCGTCGGCCAGAAGCACGACGCGCGGACGCAAGGGCGAGTCGCCGGCGCTCAGCACGGCGACGGGCGCCCCCAGCCATCGCAGTAGGCCATCCGAGCCGAGGGCGAAATCGCCATTGGGTGCGTTCGCGAAGCGCTCCGCCCGGTTGTCGTATTCCCCGGACAGGGCCTTCTGCGCCGCGGCGCGTACGGCCTTCGCATCGGGGCCGTCGGATTTGGCGTCCGGCGTGAACCTGAACCCCTGCAGCTCGCCTACATGGTGTCCCTCCACGAGCACCTTGCCGTCGCCGCCGATCTCAGCTTCCATGAATGCGTTCTCTCTCAGCCGCCTCATCAAGACGCTTGTCCTGCGGTCTACGAAGCGTTTCGTCAACCGCTCGTGCAACGCGTCGGACAGCCTGTCCTCGATCGCGCGCGTCTTTTCCTGCCAGTGTGACGGATCGGCAAGCCATCCGGGCCGGTGCGAAATATAGGTCCAGGTGCGGATTTCCGCGATCCGCCGCGACAGCGCATCGATATCGCCTTCGGTGAAGTCGGCCCTCTGGACCTGCGCCGCCATGTAATCTTCGGCGACATGGCCCCGTCCGATCAGGTCGCGGTAGATGGAGGCGATGATGTCCGCATGCTGGGCCGGAGCGATTCGCCGATAGTCGGGAAGCTTGCAGGCTTCCCACAGAAGTTCCACCGCGCGCGCGCCCCTGGCCATCTGGGCAATGCCGGGATCGGCGGCCAGGAGGCCCAGAGCCCGCTGATCGACGGAAGGAAGGCTGCGGGTCAGGTCGGGCACGGCAGGCGCCGCGTCCAGGCTCTGGCGCAGCGCCTCGCAGGACGAGAAGTCGAGCTGCCGCGAACGCCATTGCAACACCTTGAGGGGCTCGAAGCGATGGGCTTCCAGCGCCTCGACCAGTTCCTGCGGCAGCGGATCGACCTGCCCGGTCACGCCGAAGGTTCCGTCACGGACATGCCGGCCGGCGCGCCCTGCGATCTGGCCATATTCGGATGGCGTGAGCTGGCGGTACTGGAAGCCGTCGAATTTCCAGTCCTGAGCGAAGGCGACATGGTCCACGTCGAGGTTCAGGCCCATGCCCACGGCATCGGTGGCCACCAGAAACTCGACGTCGCCATTCTGGTACAGCTCTACCTGTGCATTGCGCGTGCGTGGGCTGAGCGCGCCCAGCACCACGGCGGCGCCGCCGCGCTGGCGCCGTATCAGCTCCGCGATGGCGTAGACCTCGTCGGCTGAAAAGGCGACAATGGCGCTGCGGCGTGGCAGGCGGGTGATCTTCTTGGAGCCGGCATAGAGAAGTTGCGACAGGCGCGGTCGCGTCTGCACCGCAATGCCCGGCATCAATCTTTCCAACACGCCGCGCATGGTCGCGGAGCCAAGGAGCAGCGTCTCCTCGCGGCCGCGCATGTGCAGGATCCGGTCGGTGAAGACATGGCCGCGCTCCAGGTCGCCTGCCAGTTGCACCTCGTCGATCGCGACGAAGGCCGCTCCCGAATCCACAGGCATCGCCTCGACGGTGCAGACTGAGTAGCGGGCATTCGGCGGCTTGATCTTTTCTTCGCCGGTGATCAGCGACACCGCCCCGACGCCGACCCGGTCGACGACGCGTTGATACACCTCCCGCGCCAGGAGACGCAGGGGCAGGCCGATCACGCCCGACGAATGGGCAACCATCCGCTCGATCGCGAGCCACGTCTTGCCGGTGTTGGTGGGTCCGAGAACCGCTTTGACACCGGTCGCGTCGAAGCGCTCGGGCCGGGCAGGCGGTCTGGTGTTGATCGGGCGCATGTCCATCATGTCACCCGATAGTTGGGACATGGACGGCCGTAACGCAATCACCCCGTGGTGCGTGCGACGACCGTCAACAGGTTTCAGGCATCCAGCGCGGCGGACAGGCCCTCGGACAGGAAGCGCAGCCAACGCTGGTGCGAAGGCTCCACGCGCCATGCGACGAGCGCGGACGCGGCACGCGGCTCGTTCCGGCGCCATGCGGCCATCAGGCGCAGCAGCCATGTCTCGTCGTCGCTGACCGCCCGGGCACCGGGACGGTAGATTTCCATGTCGCGGCGGGCATGATCGGCGAGGCCGCGGAAGAAACAGACGGAATAGCGCTCCAGGGACGCCTCGCGCCCCGCAGCGAGCAGGAAACACGCCTTTTCGAGGTTCGGCTTCGGCGCAAGCCGGCTGCGCAGGGCAAGCCACCGCAGGCGATCGAGCTCCATGCGCTGGGAATCGTCCAGCGTATCCGGCCCCGGCATGATGCGCGACGACGTCGGACAGGCGGGGAACGCCAGAACCCTGCCTTCGGGCCGGGACACGGTTTTACGCGATGCAGACGAGGTCATTCGACGGTTCCCGCAGTCCGGGCGGCCATTAATATGACCGCCGATCTCAGCTTCAACTATCAGACTGCATTTCAGATTTCCAGTGCGCGGCGTCAAGCCGGGCGGGTGGCGGACATCATGTAGTTGACGTCCATGTCGGAGGTCGCACGCCATCTGTCGGCCAGCGGCGTGTAGGCGACGCCGGTGCGTGCCGCCAGCGTCAGGCCGGCGGCTTCCAGGGGCCGCGCGATTTCCTCGGGGCGAACGAGTTTTTCGTAGGAATGGGTGCCGCGCGGCAGCCAGCGCAGAACGTACTCCGCACCCACGATGGCCAGCGCCAGGGCCTTCATCGTGCGGTTGATGGTGGCGACCACCATCAATCCGCCGGGCCGCACCATGCCCGCGCAGGTGGTCAGGAAGAACGGAACGTCGGAGACGTGCTCGACGATCTCCAGCGCCAGGACGATGTCGTAGCTTTCGCCCGCCTCAGCCAGTGCCTCGGCCGTCGTGGCGCGATAGTCGATGGCGAGGTTGCCTTGCGAGGCATGCAGGCGGGCGACCTCGATATTCGTGGCGCTGGCATCGGCGCCCGTGATGTCGGCGCCCAGCCGGGCCAGCGGCTCGCAGACGAGGCCCCCGCCGCAGCCGATATCCAGGATGCGCAGGCCGGACAGCGGAAGCGGTGCCAGCGCATCGCGGCCGAAATGCCGCACGATCTCGTCGCGGATCCATTCGAGACGGACGGGATTGAACTTGTGCAGCGGCCGGAACTTGCCATGCGGGTTCCACCATTCGGCGGCCAGCCGGGAGAAACGCTCGACCTCCGCCGCGTCGATCGTCGTCGCCTTGTTGTCGGACATCATGCCTCCGCCTGCCATCGTAGAGGTTAGGTGGATGGGCCGTGCCGTCCGGCAAGTCAACCGGAGGCTTCTTGCAGCAAGCCGTAATTTCGGTTACTGAGCGGCGCTTTCGCGGACCGGACTTCGAATGAGGTCCGGCGTCGCGTGTCGTTTTCAACTTTTCGGCGGCCTCGGGCTGTCGGACAACATCAAGCTTCTTGTCCCATGGCGCGTCTCGTCCTCAAATTCGGCGGCACTTCGGTGGCCGATGTCGACCGTATCCGCAACGTGGCCCGCCACGTCAAACGCGAGGTCGATGCCGGTCACGAGGTCGCGGTGGTCGTCTCCGCCATGTCGGGCAAGACCAATGAGCTGGTCGGATGGTGCCGGGAGGCATCGCCGATCCATGACGCACGCGAGTACGATACCGTCGTCGCATCAGGAGAGCAGGTAACGGCCGGCCTCCTGGCCATCGTCCTGCAGTCGATGGGCGTCAATGCCCGCTCCTGGATGGGGTGGCAGATTCCCATATCGACCGACACCGCCCATGGTGCGGCCCGTATCGAGGACATCGACGGCTCCGATATCACCCGCCGTTTCGCCGAAGGGCAGGTGGCGGTGATCGCCGGCTTCCAGGGCATCGCGCCCGACAGGCGGATCGCCACGCTCGGGCGCGGCGGATCGGACACCAGCGCCGTCGCCGTCGCGGCTGCGCTGAAGGCCGACCGCTGCGACATCTATACGGATGTCGACGGCGTCTACACGACGGATCCGCGCATCGAGCCCAAGGCCCGCCGCATGGACCGCATCTCCTTCGAGGAAATGCTGGAAATGGCGTCGCTGGGCGCCAAGGTGCTGCAGGTTCGCTCCGTCGAACTGGCGATGGTTCACAAGGTGCGCACGTTCGTGCGTTCTTCTTTCGAGGATCCGGATGCGCCCGGCATGGGCGATTTCGACAACCCGCCGGGTACCCTCATTTGCGACGAGGATGAAATCGTGGAACAGCAGGTCGTCACCGGCATCGCCTACGCCAAGGACGAGGCGCAGATATCGCTTCGCCGCGTCGAGGACAGGCCCGGAATCGCCGCCGCCATCTTCGGCCCGCTGGCCGATGCCGGCGTGAACGTCGACATGATCGTGCAGAATATCTCCGAGGACGGAACCCGCACCGACATGACTTTCACGGTGCCCGCCAGCGACCTCGACAAGGCGACGTCGATCATCGAGAACGCCAAGTCGGAGATGCGCTTCGACGTCATCCAGTCGGAAGGCGGCCTGACGAAGGTGTCCGTCATCGGCATTGGCATGCGCAGCCATACGGGCGTCGCGGCCACGGCCTTCAAGGCACTGGCGAACCGGGGCATCAACATCCGCGCCATCACCACGTCGGAGATCAAGATCTCCATCCTGATCGACGGCGAGTTTTCCGAACTGGCGGTTCGGACCTTGCATTCGGTCTACGGTCTCGACAAAGCTCGTCCCTGAGCACGGGCGCCATCTCGAACGCCCGAATCGACATCGCCCCGCAGGCGATGTCCCAACGTGACGGACGGATGACGCCCTTGACGCGAAGCGATTCCCCCGGGCCGCGGGTGTTGTTGCGCCGCATGCGCGAACTGATGGCCGAGCCGCTGGAGCCCCAGGCGCGGCTGGACGAGATCGTCCGCCAGATCGCCGCCAACATGGTGGCGGAGGTGTGCTCCCTCTATATCCTGCGCGCCGACGGCGTGCTCGAGCTCTATGCGACGGAAGGGTTGAACCCCGGGTCGGTCCACCTTGCGCAATTGCGGCTCGGCGAGGGGTTGGTCGGCACCATCGCCGCAACGGCCCGCGCCCTCAACCTCAACGATGCCCAGAAGCATCCGGCCTTCACCTACCTGCCGGAAACCGGCGAAGAGATCTACAACTCCTTCCTGGGGGTGCCCATCCTGCGGGCCGGCCGCATCCTGGGCGTGCTGGTGGTGCAGAACAAGGCCAAGCGCGTCTACCGCGACGAAGAGACCGAAGCGCTCGAGACCGTCGGCATGGTGGTGGCCGAGATGGTGGCCGCCGGCAGCCTGGAAGGCTTGTCACGGCCGGGGGTGGTGCTGGACCTGTCGCGTCCGGTCATGATCGAGGGGGCGGCGCTGGCCGACGGCATCGGCCTCGGCAGCGTAGTGCTGCACGAGCCGCGCGTCGTGGTGACCAACCTGTTCAACGAGGATGTCGAGGGGGAAGTGGCGCGTCTCGACGGCGCGCTGTCGTCGCTGCGCATCTCCATCGAGGACATGCTGTCCCGCCGCGACATCGCGGCCGAGGGCGAGCACCGCGCCGTGCTCGAAGCCTACCGGATGTTCGCCAACGACAGGGGCTGGGTGCGCAAGCTGGAGGAGGCGGTGCGCAACGGCCTGACGGCTGAAGCCTCGGTCGAGAAGGTGCAGTCGGACATGCGGGCGCGCATGATGCACATGGCCGACCCCTATCTGCGCGAGCGTCTGCACGATTTCGACGATCTGGCCAACCGCCTGCTGCGCCAGCTGATGGGGCAGGCGGCCGATCCGTTCGGCGAGGATGGCGCGGGCGACGCCATCATCGTCTGCCGCAACATGGGCGCGGCCGAGCTTCTGGATTACCGCCGCGAGCAGGTGCGTGGCCTGGTGCTGGAAGAAGGCGCGGCGACGAGCCACGTCGTGATCGTGGCCAAGGCGCTCGGCATCCCTGTCGTGGGACAGGCCAAGGGCGCCGTGTCCATGGCCGAAAAGGGCGACGCCATCATCGTGGACGGGGAAAAGGGCGTGGTACACCTGCGCCCGCCCTCCGACATCGAAGACGTCTACGCCGAGCGCGTGGCATTCCGTGCCCTGCGCCAGGAGCGCTACCGCCAGCTTCGTGACCAGCCGTCCGAAACGAAGGACGGCCGCCGCATCTGGCTGCTGGTCAATGCCGGCCTTCTCGTGGACCTGCCGCAACTGGCCGATTCCGGTGCCGACGGCGTCGGTCTCTTTCGGACGGAACTGCAGTTCATGGTCGCTTCGGCAATGCCGAAGACCAGCGAACAGGAGCGGCTGTACGCCTCCGTCCTGGACGCGGCGGGCGACAAGCCGGTGACGTTCCGTACACTGGATGTCGGTGGCGACAAGGTTCTGCCCTACCTGCACCAGTCCGCCGAGGAGAACCCCGCCCTTGGCTACCGCGCCTTGCGGCTGGCGCTCGACAAGCCCGGCCTGATGCGCACCCAGCTCCGCGCCCTGCTGCGTGCGGCCGGGGGGCGCGAGCTGCGTGTCATGTTCCCCATGGTGACCGACATGGAGGAACTGAAGCAGGCGCGCGACCTGATCTCCCGGGAGTTCAAGCAGCAGACGCGGTTCGGCCATGTCATGCCGCGCCGCCTGAAGCTGGGCGCGATGATCGAGGTGCCGTCGATGCTGTACCAGCTCGACGAACTGATGGCGCTGGTGGACTTCGTGTCCATCGGCTCCAACGACCTGTTCCAGTTCTTCTGTGCCGTGGATCGCGGCAATGCACAGATTGCCGGGCGCTTTGACGACCTGTCCCCTCCCTTCCTGAAGGCGCTGCGAGAGATCCTGCGCGCGGGCGAGCGCAACGACGTATCGGTGACGCTGTGCGGCGAGATGGCCGGACAGCCATTGTCGGCCATGGCATTGATTGCGCTGGGCTTCAAATCCATATCCATGACCACGTCCTCGATCGGGCCGGTGAAGGCGATGCTGCTGGAGCTGGATGCCGGGGACCTGTCGCGTGAGCTCGACGCCTTCCTGGAGAACAGGTTCCGGCAGGGCCGGCTTCGAGAATTCCTGCGGGACTACGCCGCCCGCAACTCCATCCCGCTCTAGGCCTGGCGCTCCAGGCGCCGACAGCCGGGCGCATCAATTCAGGAATACCATGGCGATCTTGCCTGCCGACACCATGAACGAAATCCTAAAGCGCTCCGAGCACCTGGAGGCCGAGATGGCCAAGGGACCGGAGCACGAGGTCTATGCACGCCTGGCCGCGGAATATTCGGGGCTCGAGGACGTCGTCGCGGCCATCCGCGCCTATCACGCCGCCACGCGCGAGCGCGCCGACCTCAAGGGCCTTCTGGACGACCCGAGTGCCGACCGCGACATGCGCGATCTGGCAGCGGCGGAGATGGACGAACTGGCCGACCGCATCGAGACGCTGTCGGACGATATCCTGATCCTGCTTCTGCCCAAGGACGCCGCCGACGAGAAAGGCGCGATCCTGGAAATCCGGGCCGGCACCGGCGGCTCGGAGGCCGCCCTCTTTGCCGGCGACCTGTTCCGCATGTACCAGCGCTATGCCGAGTTGCGTGGCTGGAAGGTCGAGATCCTCGATGCCTCGGACGGCGAGGTCGGCGGCTATCGGGAAGTGATCGCCGAGGTGCGCGGCAAGGGGGTCTTCTCGCGGCTGAAATTCGAATCGGGGGTGCACCGGGTGCAGCGCGTACCGGCGACGGAATCCTCCGGGCGCATCCACACGTCGGCGGCAACGGTGGCCGTGCTGCCGGTGGCCGAGGATGTGGACATAGAGATCCGCGCCGAGGATATCCGCATCGATACGATGCGCGCGTCCGGAGCCGGCGGCCAGCATGTCAACACCACGGATTCGGCCGTGCGCATCACCCACCTGCCCACCGGCATCGTCGTCACTTCGTCCGAGAAGTCGCAGCACCAGAACCGGGCGCGGGCGATGCAGGTTCTGCGCGCGCGGCTTTTCGACATGGAGCGGCAGCGGGTGGAAAGCGAACGATCCGAGGCGCGCCGCTCGCAGGTGGGCTCGGGAGACCGCTCGGAGCGCATCCGCACCTACAATTTCCCGCAGGGCCGTGTGACCGATCACCGCATCAACCTTACGCTCTACAAGCTCGACCGCGTCATCGAAGGCGAGATGGATGAACTGGTCGACGCGTTGATCGCCGATCATCAGGCGGCGCAACTGGCGTCCATGGGTGTCGATGCCTGAGGCGCCCACCATAGGCGAGCTCCTGGCAGAGGCGCGGGCCGAGCTGGCCGCGGCGGGTATCGACAGCGCGGCGGCGGATGCCCGCATCCTGATGATGGACAGCCTGGGCCTGACCTCGACGGATCTTCACCTGCGCTCCGGGCAGCCTCCATCGCGGCCGGTGGAACCGTTTTGGCAAAGGCTGCTGCGGCGGATGGCGGGGGAACCGGTCTACCGCATCCTGGGGTATCGCCCGTTCTACGCCCATGAGTTCACGCTGTCGGCCGATACGCTGGAGCCGCGGCCGGACACCGAGACGCTGGTCGATCTGGCCATCGAGGCGCTATCGGGGCGGTTCGGGCGACAGACGCCGTTTCTGTTTGCCGATATCGGAACCGGCACCGGCGCCATCGCGGTGTCGCTCCTGTCGGAGTTTCCGTTCGCCGAGTGCATTGCCGTCGACATAGCGCAGGGCGCCCTGGACACGGCCATGGAGAATGCCCGGCATGCCGGCGTCTCCTCCCGCATCCGCCCGCTCGTATCGAACTATCTCGGGTCGATCGCGGAGCCGCTGGACGCCATCGTCTCCAACCCACCCTATATACCGTCCGACGAGATCGACGGGCTGGATGTCGGCGTTCGCTGTCACGATCCTCGACGCGCGCTGGATGGCGGGGCGGATGGGCTCGATGCCTATCGCGCCCTGGCAGCAGGCGCGGCGGACGTCTTGCGGCAAGGCGGCGACATGCTGCTGGAGGTGGGCGCCGGCCAGGGCGACGACGTCCGCTGCCTGATGCAGCGCGCGGGCCTTGCTTTCGTCTCATCGAGGGCGGACCTCGGCGGGCATGAGCGAGCGCTCCTGTTCCGGCGCGCCGCCGGATGACAAATACGGACACAATGCACAATTAAATGGGAAACCGACCAACAAACCCCTTGTGAGCGCGCTTCGGAGCCACTAGGACTAACTCCAGAGACGGATATTCGGCAGGGCTGGCGCAACGCTTCGTTAGAGGCGGTTAAGCCGAAAGTCCCCCGAAAAGGCTCCGATCCGTCCAGGTGTCGGTGAACACTCGCGGGACACGACCAACACGAAACATGGCGAGCATGGGCGGCGCATTCGCTGACGCGGATTCTGCCGCAAATGCTCAAACGCTGATTTTCATGCGTGGCGGCCTGTGCCGCCCGAAAAGATGGGGCCAGACCGGACGAACAGGCAGCGCGATTTTCAGGCGTGGCCGAAACGGACCGTGTGATCCAAAGACAGGAAAAGCATGAGGCCACAACAGCAGAACAAGCGTATGCGTGGACGTGGGCGCAAGGGCCCAAATCCGCTGGCACGCAGCTACGAATCCAATGGACCGGACGTGAAAATTCGCGGGACGGCCCAGCACATCGCCGAAAAATACACGACGCTGGCGCGCGATGCGACGGCCTCCGGCGACCGCGTGATGGCGGAAAACTATCTTCAGCACGCCGAGCATTATGGGCGCATCGTTGCCGCCGCGCAGGGGAGTTTCCAACTCCAGTCCGCCGAGCGGGACTATGATGGCGACGAGGACGAGGGCGACGATCTGCCGGCAGAGGGCAGCGCCCCGAACGGCCAGCAGAACAATGGCCAGCAGAACAATGGCCAGCAGCATAACGGCTTCAACGGCGATCGCCAGCACAATGGGGGCGAGCGCCAGAACAACGGCCAGAACCGCCATGATGGCGGCCGGTCGGATAATCCGCGCCACGACGGCAACCGCGACCGCGACCGCCGCAACAATTTCCGCGACCGGCAGGGCAATGGCGAAGGCTATCCATCGGAGGCTGTCGCCGAGGGCGACGACGGCCAGAACCGCCAGAACGGCAACCGCACCGACAACAACAACCGCAACGACGGTAGTTTCCGCCGTGACCGGGATGATCGGCGTACCCGCTTCGCCGAGCGCCGCGAGCGTTTCAACCGCGAGCGTGGCGATGGACAGGTCGGCGACGGCCAGGATGTAGGCGCCGTAGGCGCTCCGCAGCCGGAGATCGATTCTCCTGCATTCGCCGACGACGCGGCGACGACGCCGTCCGTCGAGGTGAAGGCGGAGCAGGGCCGCCGGCGCGGTCGCCCGCGCCGTGATGACGACGAGGCGACAGCCGGTGTCGATGCACCGGTGAATGCCGAGGTTCCCGCCCCCGCGGCCGGGGAATCCCCCGCCACGTCAAGCGCCGATGCCATCGATGCGGCCGATGCCGATGCGAAGCCGGCCCCGCGCCGGCGTCCCCGCGCCGCCGCCAAGGTGGAGGGCGAGGACGCCGGTTCGGAAGCGCCCAAGCGCAAGCCGGCCACGCGCGCCCGCCGCAAGAAGTCGGACGACGACGTATCCGAAGAGAGCCGTCTGCCGGCCTTCCTTGTCGGTTCGGACAACTGAACGCCGTTCACTGCACGTGACGGTACTGGGGCCGGCTTCGCCGGCCCTTTTTCTTTGCATCCAAACTTTTGCCGGGGCATCTTTTCGGCAGGCTCGACCCATCCCATATCCAGTGCAGCGGTTCGCCTGAAGGGGACCGACTCCACGGTGTGGCGATGGATGCCGAAGATCGGGCCGTCGCCGTAAAGGAGATGACCGGATGAATATCGAAAAATATACGGAGCGTGCGCGGGGCTTCGTTCAAGCCGCGCAGACCCTGGCGCTCACGCGCGACAATCAGCAATTCCTTCCCGAACATCTGTTGAAGGTTCTGGTGGACGATCCCGAAGGGATGGCCACGGGCCTGATCGAACGCGCGGGTGGACGGTCGCGGGATGTAAGGCTGGCGGTGGACGCCGCCGTCGACGCCATCCCCCGCGTAACGGGCGGGGCGGGGCAGATCTATCTTGCGCCGCAGACGGCGAAGGTGTTCGCCACGGCGGAGGAGATCGCCAAGAAGGCCGGCGACAGCTTCGTGACGGTGGAGCGGCTGCTGCTTGCCCTCGCCATGGAGAAAAGCGCCAAGACATCCGAAATCCTGGCAAATGCCGGCGTGACGGCCAATGCCCTCAACGCCGCCATCAACGAGATTCGCAAGGGCCGCACCGCCGACAGCGCATCCGCCGAGCAAGGCTATGATGCGTTGAAGCGCTATGCGCGCGACCTGACCAAGGATGCCCGCGAAGGCCGGCTGGACCCGGTGATCGGCCGCGACGACGAAATTCGCCGCACGATCCAGGTTCTGTCGCGCCGCACGAAGAACAACCCTGTCCTCATCGGCGAGCCCGGCGTCGGCAAGACGGCCATCGCCGAAGGGCTGGCCCTGCGCCTCGTCAACGGCGATGTGCCGGAATCGCTACGCGACAAGCAGCTTATGGCTCTTGATATGGGAGCGCTGATTGCCGGCGCGAAGTATCGCGGTGAATTCGAGGAGCGGTTGAAGTCCGTCCTGTCGGAAGTGCAATCCGCCGACGGCAACATCATCCTGTTCATCGACGAGATGCACACCCTGGTCGGCGCCGGCAAGGCGGACGGCGCCATGGATGCGTCCAACCTATTGAAGCCTGCCCTGGCCCGCGGCGAACTGCATTGCGTCGGCGCGACGACGCTGGATGAATACCGCAAGCATGTCGAGAAGGACCCGGCGCTTGCCCGTCGCTTCCAGCCTGTCTTCGTCGACGAGCCGACGGTCGAGGACACGATCTCGATCCTGCGGGGGCTGAAGGAGAAGTACGAGCAGCATCACAAGGTGCGTATATCGGACTCTGCGCTCGTGGCGGCGGCGCAGCTTTCCAACCGCTATATCACCGACCGCTTCCTGCCCGACAAGGCGATCGACCTTGTCGACGAGGGTGCGGCGCGGTTGCGCATGGCCGTCGATTCCAAGCCCGAGGCCCTCGACGAGATCGACCGCCGCGTCGTGCAGTTGAAGATCGAACGCGAGGCCCTGAAAAAGGAAAAGGACGATGGCGCCCGCAGCCGGCTGGAGCGTCTTGAGGCGGAGTTGGCCGACCTGGAGGAGCAGTCCGACGCGTTGACCGCAACCTGGCAGGCCGAAAAATCGAAGCTCGGCCACGCGGCGGAGCTCAAGCGTCAGTTGGACGAAGCGCGCAACGCGCTTGCCATCGCCCAGCGCAATGGCGAGTTCCAGCGCGCCGGGGAGTTGGCCTATGGCCAGATTCCGGACCTCGAGCGCCAGTTGAAGGAGGCCGAGACGGCGGACCAGTCTCAGGCCGGCTCGATGGTCGAGGAAACCGTGACGGCGGACCATGTCGCGCAGGTCGTTTCCCGCTGGACGGGCATCCCCGTGGACCGGATGATGGAGGGCGAGCGCGACAAGCTGCTGCGGATGGAGGATGTCCTCTCCCAGCGTGTCGTGGGGCAGGGCGAGGCGGTGCAGGCCGTTTCCCGTGCCGTGCGGCGCGCGCGCGCCGGCCTGCAGGATCCGAACCGGCCTATCGGCTCGTTCATCTTCCTCGGCCCCACGGGTGTCGGCAAGACCGAGCTGACCAAGGCGTTGGCCGGTTTCCTCTTCGACGAGGAAACCGCGATGGTGCGCATCGACATGTCCGAGTTCATGGAGAAGCATTCCGTGGCCCGGCTGATCGGCGCGCCTCCCGGCTATGTCGGCTACGAGGAGGGCGGCGTGCTGACCGAGGCGGTGCGGCGCCGGCCCTACCAGGTGATCTTGTTCGACGAGATCGAGAAGGCGCACCCGGATGTGTTCAACGTGCTGCTGCAGGTTCTCGATGATGGCCGGCTGACAGACGGGCAGGGCCGTACGGTGGATTTCCGCAACACGCTGATCGTCATGACGTCCAACCTCGGTGCGGAATATCTCGTGGCGCTCAAGGACGACGAGGATGTCGAAACGGTGCGTGCGCAGGTGATGGATGTGGTGCGGGCCAGTTTCCGTCCGGAATTCCTGAACCGCGTCGACGAGACGATCCTGTTCCATCGGCTGCATCGCTCCGAGATGGGCGCGATTGTCGATATCCAGATGCAGCGGCTGGAAAAGCTGTTGCAGGAGCGCAAGATCACGCTGGAGCTCGAGCCGTCGGCACGCGACTGGCTGGCGGACAAGGGCTACGACCCGGCCTACGGTGCGCGGCCGCTGAAGAGGGTGATCCAGCGCGAAGTGCAGGACCCCCTTGCCGAACGCATCCTGCTCGGCGAGATCAAGGACGAAGACAGCGTCAAGATTTCGGCCGGCAACGACAGGTTGCAGTTCTATGTGGTCGGCTCCAAGGCCGAGACACAAGGCGACCGCTTCGCCGCATGACGCAAAAGGGGCGGCCTTGCGGCCGCCCCTATCGTTTGAGCATCCGGCTTCGGTCAGTAATAGCCGATACCGTAATAATCGTTGATCCGCCGCCCATAGGCCGGATCCACCCAGTCGGGCCGGTCGCGTTCGGAATAATGCGGTGCGCCTTCCAACTGTTCGCGCGTCAGGCCGACCACGTAGCCGCCTTGCCGCTCGTCGTATTTCAACACTTCCCAGGGCAGCGGATGATACTCTTCCCCGATCCCGAGGAAGCCGCCGAACGACATGATCGCGTATTTGACCTTGCCGTCGCGCTTGCCGATCACAAGATCGTAGATGTGCCCCAGGCTGTCGCCTTCGGTGTTGTACACCTTCGTGCCGTTGACCCGGCTTGCTTCGATGGCGTCGGCACCAACCTGCACGTCACCGTTCGGGCTTACTTCATAAGTCGAGGACATGGAGATACCTCCCTTTTTCGTCCTTGGTCCGCTTCTGGAACGACGCAAGCCGCGCGCTCGTTCCGGCCCCGTGGTGTCGAAAGCAGGATTGAAAGGCTGGAAAGCAGATGCGGATAATAGACTTCGCCGATGGCGACGGCGTTCCGGCCATCGGGCAGGGCACCTGGATGATGGCCGAAGGTCGTCAACCGCGCAGCGAGGAGATCGAGGCGCTGCGCGTCGGTTTCGATCTCGGCCTGACTCTGGTGGATACGGCCGAAATCTATGGCGGCGGCGCTTCGGAGGAACTGGTGGGCGAAGCCATGGAGGGGCGCCGAGACGAACTCTTCGTCGTCTCGAAGGTCGCTCCTTCACATGCGTCCTCTCCTGGCACCATCCGCGCGCTGGAGGCGAGCCTGAAACGGCTGCGCACGGACCGGGTCGATCTCTATCTGCTGCACTGGCGCGGCGGCTTTCCCCTGGCGGAAACGGTCGATGCGCTGGGTCGCCTGCGCGACGACGGCAAGATTCTGATGTGGGGCGTATCGAATTTCGATACGGACGATATGCAGGAGCTGATGGACACGCCGGGCGGACGCGCCTGCGCAACCAACCAGATCCTCTACAATCCCGAGGAACGCGGAACCGAATTCGACCTTCTGCCCTGGATGCGGCGCGAGGGAATGCCGGTCATGGCCTACTCGCCCGTGGGGCAGGGCGGCCATTTGCTGCGTCATCGGGCGCTTGTCCGGGTTGGAGAGCGGCATGGGGTCAGCCCGGCGCAGGTGGCGCTGGCCTTTGCCATCCGCGATGGAAACGTCATCGCCATTCCGAAAGCCGGCACGCCGGAGCATGTGCGGCAGAATGCCGCCGCGCTGCATCTTTATCTGGATTCCGAGGATATGGCGGTGCTGGACGCCGCATTCCCGCCGCCGTCAGGCAAGGTTCCGTTGTCTATAATCTGACCTGTATCGGTCCTGGACGAGGTTTCGATGACCCTGCGAGCGATTGCGCTTCTATGCCTGACTCTATCCACGCTGACGGCCTGCGGTACCATCGCGCGCGGGACGAGCGACGACGTGACCATCGAAGTCGAGCCGGCGGACGCGCTGGTGCGCACCAGCTATGGCAGGGTCTGCCGCGGTCCCTGCAAGATCCGTGCGCCACGCGCCGAGGATTTCACCGTCACCGCGGAGAAGCCGGGCTATGCCAGCCAGACGGTCGAGGTGCGGTCCAAGGTCAGCCTCGCCGGAGCCACCGGGGCGGCACGCAACGTCATGACAGGGGTCGGCGTCGTGGGCGCCGGCGTCGATGTCTATTCCGGTGCAATCTACGATCATGAACCCAATCCCGTCCGCTTCCGTCTGCGACGGGCGGAGCAGGGGCCGGCGCGGCGGGGATCCTGAGATGGCGGTGCTCGGTATTTGCCATTCGGTAACCATATCTTGCGATAGAATGACGGTTGGATACGTTCGCTTGGGACGGTGGAACCTCTGGTCGAACTTTTCGGCTGGAAAGGATTGAAGATGATGGCGTTGCGTTCTCGCTGGACATTCGCGTTCCTGGCGATGTTGCCGCTGGCCGCGACCTCCGCGCAGGCGCAGTACGGCTATGATTACGGGCGCGATCCATATGCCGCGCACGATCCCTACTACGATAACCAGGATATGGGAGACGTCAGGCGCTTCATCGACGAGGACGGACGCATCGTAACGGTGGACCCCTATGGCCGCGTCGTCTCGATCGAGGAGCCGGCCCGGCGAGCGCCACCTCCTGGGGCGATCCTGGAAGGACCGGCCGAGCGATACGATCCGTACGGTAATTATGGAACCGGACCGTCGGATTCCATGCCCATGCCGCCGGCCGGCGCTTCGCAGCGCGCCGGTATTCCGCCGGTGGACAACACCTATACGGGCTCGGTCAACCCGGCGCAGCAGGCCATGCCGGCGCCCGGCCAGCCGATGATCGAGACCAATCCCGCACCGGCGGTCGCCGGCCCGACCGGGCGCAACGCCAAGGCCGAAGTCGCCGCGCTGCAGGTGATCCTCGATCGCGCGGGCGTATCTCCCGGCGTCATCGACGGACGCATGGGGTCCAACGTCAACAAGGCCGTCGCCGCCTATCATGAAATGACGGGTCGCCTCCTGGACGCGACGAGCCCGCAGGCGCTGCTGGAAGAACTGTATGCGACGGGCGGCCCGGCGGTCGTGGAGTATGAAATCACCAATGAGGACGTTTCCGGGCCTTTCGTCGCGTCGATCCCTTCGGACTATGCCGAAAAGGCAACGCTGCCGGCGATGTCCTACGAGCGCGTCTCGGAAATGCTGGCCGAACGGTTCCACATGGACGAGGCCTATCTCAAGGAGATCAACCCGGGCGCCGATTTCACCCGCCCCGGCACGGTCCTGCGGGTCATGGATACCGGCTCCAACGTCAAGACGCCGGTGGCCCGCGTGGTGGCCGACAAGGGCCGCGAACAGGTGCGCGCCTATGACGAATACGGCCGGCTGGTCGTCGCCTATCCTGCGACGATCGGCTCTTCCGCGACCCCATCGCCCACCGGAACGCACACCGTGGCGCGCATCGCGCTGAACCCCAACTACACGTACAATCCGAAGATCAATTTCCAGCAGGGCAACAACACCGGCGTCCTGACGATCCCGCCCGGGCCGAACGGCCCGGTCGGCTCTGTCTGGATCGCCTTGTCCAAGCCGACCTACGGCATCCACGGAACGCCGGAGCCGTCGCAGATCGGCAAGACGAACAGCCATGGCTGCATCCGCCTCACCAACTGGGACGCCCAGGAATTGGCAAAGCTGGTGAAACCGGGCGTAACCGTAGAGTTTCACGACTGACATGATCCCCATCCGGCCGGTCGTCTTCGCCTCTTGCATCATCGCCTACGGCATCGGCTGCGCCGTTGCCGGGGCGCAGCAAAGCCCTCCCGTTCCGACGCCGGTCCCCGGTGGTGAAACCGCCGTACCATCGCTACCCAGCCCCGAAGGGCAGGATATTCCGGAGGAGACCATCCCCGTTCCCGAGGCGAAGCCCGGGGAGCAACCGGAGCCCGCCGATGCGGACCGGCAGCCCGAGCCGGAGCCGCCGTCGGCCGATGCGCCCGAGGTTGCACAACCCGATCCGCAGGGCCCCGCCCGGCCAAGCCCCGCCTATGTCCCGCCCGAGAAGGCACGCACGCAGCCGGAGCCGTCCGCCCCGACGACCCCGGAAGCAGCCGTGACGCCGGAAGAATCGGTCGAGGCGGCGGAAGCACTGCTGGATGCGGAGACGTGCGAGGGCGAGTTGAAGAAGCGCGGCGTCGAATTTTCCATCGGAGATTCGATTGCCGATGGCGATTGCGGTGTGCTGCGCCCGGTCACCATCCAGTCGCTCAGTACCGGCATGACGGTCTCACCCGACACGCAGATGCTGTGCCGCACGGCCTTGGCGCTGGATATCTGGGTTGCGGAAGGCGTGGTCGAAGCCGCCAGGAAGGCGCTGCCCGACGAAAAACTGGCGTCCATTACGCAGGCATCGACCTATATGTGCCGGGAACGGGCCAGCGAAAGCCGCATTTCGGAGCATTCGCGCGGCAGTGCCATCGACATCGCATCCTTCGGTTTCAAGTCGGGCAAGAGCATCATCGTCGAGCGGCAGGAGCCGGCGTCTGCGGACGATCGGTTCCTGGCGGACTCGAGGCGCGCGGCCTGCGGTCCGTTTCGGACCGTCCTCGGACCCGGCACCGACGCAGATCACGATACGCATTTCCACCTGGATATCGCTGCACGCAACAATGGCTCCACCTACTGCCGTTGAAACTTGAGGCTGCGTCTGCCTGCAGTTACAAGGCGACAGACTTCAAGTTTTCCGGGAGGGACGACAGATGCCATACGATGCCGCGGCAAACCGCTACGACGGCATGCCCTACAGGCGCACGGGCCGCTCAGGGCTGCAACTGCCGGCGATCTCGCTTGGGCTCTGGCAGAATTTCGGGGGCGTCGACAGCTTTGAAACGGGGCGCGCGGTATTGCGCCGTGCCTTCGACAGGGGCGTCACGCATTTCGACCTCGCCAATAATTACGGCCCGCCCCCCGGATCGTCCGAGGAACAGTTCGGCCGGTGGCTGGACTTGGATTTTTGCCCCTACCGCGACGAACTGATCGTGTCCACCAAGGCGGGCTACCTCATGTGGCCGGGCCCTTACGGCAATCTCGGCTCGCGCAAGTACATCCTGGCCAGCCTGGACCAGAGCCTCAAGCGCATGGGGCTGGACTATGTGGACATCTTCTACCACCACCGACCGGATCCCGACACGCCGCTGGAAGAAAGCATGGGCGCGCTGGATCAGGCGGTCCGCTCGGGCAAAGCGTTGTATGTCGGCGTCTCTTCTTATTCGCCGGAGCTGACGCGCGAGGCGTATCGCATTCTCAAGGCGCAGGGTACGCCCTTCGTCATTCACCAGCCGTCCTATTCCATGCTGAACCGATGGGTAGAGGACGGCCTTCTGGATACGCTGGCCGAACTCGGCCTCGGCTGCATCGCCTTCTCGCCGCTCGCGCAGGGGCTGCTCACGACCAAATATTTGAACGGCGTGCCCGAAGGCTCGCGCGCCACGCGCAGCGTTTCGTTTTCGCCGGAGCTGATCACACCGGAGAATATCGAGCGGATATCGGCGCTGAACGGTATCGCCAAGGCGCGCGGCCAGAGCCTGGCGCAGATGGCCATCGCCTGGGTTCTACGCAATCCGGCCGTCACCTCGGCACTGATCGGCGCCCGCAATGTCGAGCAGCTCGATAATTCCTTGGATGCGTTGAACAATCTGCAGTTCTCCGACGACGAGTTGAGGTCGATCGATTCCCATGCAACGGAGGGCGGGATCGATCTGTGGCGCAGCCACTCCCGCATCAAGCCGGCTGCCTGAGACGGCAACCGTCTTTTAGCGGCCGGCAACCCGCATGTCGGCCGCGCCTTCCTCGATCAGCGTGTCGATGCGGGCGCGTTCCTCCTGGAAGGCGTCCATCTGCTCGCCTTTCAGGGCGCGGCTCGC
Source organism: Aureimonas sp. OT7 (assembly GCF_014844055.1). Taxonomy (NCBI): domain Bacteria; kingdom Pseudomonadati; phylum Pseudomonadota; class Alphaproteobacteria; order Hyphomicrobiales; family Aurantimonadaceae; genus Aureimonas; species Aureimonas sp. OT7. The sequence continues at coordinate 3,815,090 of NZ_CP062167.1, read as the reverse complement.
CGGAAGGCGGATACGCATCGGATCGACGCGCTGTCCGTTGACCGATACCTCGTAATGCAGGTGATTGCCGGTGGACAGGCCCGTCGATCC